>WHSY01000016.1 GCA_009379815.1 Pseudonocardiaceae bacterium | reverse complement strand
CCGATCAGGAACTACCAGGTCAGGTCCTTGATCCACTTAGGCTACGTGGCATTGGACCTCGACCTCGCTGGTGTTGTCTGGCTCGGTTTCGATCTGCCACTGCGGTCCGATGTCCCAGCTGAACACCACGCGCTCCGGTGGCTCGTAGGCCAGGACGCGGGCCCAGCGGCACTCACTGCCGTCGACGCCGCGGTCGTAGATGTGCCCGCCTACTCGCGGCTCGAACACGGTTTCTGCGATCGCCGACCCGAGCAGGTTGTGTTCCGGCGGCTTGAAGTCGCCGAACCGCTCGGTGAACACGGCGAAGGCCCGCTCGATCGGCGCCTCCACGACGATCTGCCGGCGGACCACCGCGGTCGCTGTCTGGGTCATGGGCCCTCCTCTGTCGGTTGTTCGACGACGTCTTGGTAACCGGCCAATGCTCGGTGCCAGAAGGTGTCGAGCTGATCTCGCAGCGCAGCCACGCCCATCGGATTGAGCCGGTAGATCCGGCGGGTGCCAGCAGTGCGCTCGGTGACTAGCTCGGCATCCTTGAGCACCTTCAGATGCTGAGACACCGCCGGGCGACTGACCGGCAGCTCGACGGCAAGCTCACCCACCGCACGAGGACGCTCGGCCAAGCACTCAACGATGGCGCGCCTGGTGGGATCACCCAGCGCGCCCCACCCATCCTCACCACGGTAAGCACTCACGAACGGTAAGTCTGGACTGACTGAAGCTCCTGTGTCAAGAAACCGAGTTCGGAGCAGGCCGTAGGCATGACCTCCACGTCCTGCAGGAGGAACTTCACGGGCCGGACCGCTGTAGGCCGCGAGGCTCGGAGCCCACAGGAGAGTGGTCCGGTGCCAGCACCAGACCCGGGGCGGTCCAAGGTGACGACCTACCGGCGCCGGCCCACTCGTTCATCGCGATCACGCGGATGGTCATCCCCGAGACGAGGTTGTTGGTCTGCTTCCGGTCGGACCCGATGTCGTGTACCCCGATGGAGTGTCACTCGAGTCCGCGTCGGTGCGGGGCTCCCTGGCCGGCTCGCCGCCGGCCTCGGCCGCCCGCCGAAGGGTATCGTCGAAAAGACGAGCCGCAAAAGCTTCCCGGGTGCTCATTCGCAAGTCTCGATAGTAGGGTTCGAGGAGAATCGAGTGGGACGGCAATCCCGGCACGCCGGGAAATCTGTCGAGTGATCGGCACGATATTCGGCCACCGGGTTGCTCGTCACACCGCCGGCCGCACGTTATGGAGGTTCGCTGATGCGGCGGATACGTGCCGTCCTCTCGCGGGTGACGGCGTGGGTGAGGTCGCCCCGTTCCGAGTCGGACGTCGCTGCCGACGGCCGGGTCGCGAACAGTCGGGCTCACGGCGGGCCGCGATCGCCGAGCAAGGCCTTCTCCGATGCGCATACCACCACGGGCACCGCCGCGAACGAGTTGTTCGTCGGTCGGGCAGCGGGCGACGATCTGGGCTACACGTACGAGACCGGAGCCGAAGCCCGGGCAGCAGGCGAGAGCACGAAGCGCGAAAGGGACCGGACCGAGTGGAGCTACGGCGCGTCCCGTGGACCAGCTCGCGGCGAGCCAGCGCTTGATCAACGCGACGTCGGGTAGACGACGCGCGCGGTTCATGCCGTCGCGCGCGTTGCTTCGCGTGCCCCCCGGCCACGGAACGCGCGCGGCCGGGGGCACGCCGTTCACTCGGGGGCCTGCACCGGCTGTTGCGCCTGGGCATGCCGATGCTGCACGGGTTCGGCAGCCCGGGGCGGCGGCAGCGCCGCACCGGTGACCAGCAACCACCGCGCTGCGAAGACGAGCACGGCGAGCACGACGCAGCCGACGATCACGAAGACCGAGCCCAGCGACGTGGCGACCGCCAGCGGCCCGGCCAGCGCGGCGCCGACGGGCATCAATCCCCAGGCCAGCATCCGGTAGGCACCGGACACCCGCCCCATAGCCCCGGGCGGCGTCAGCCGTTGCCGCCGCGCGGCTGCCAACACGTTCCAGCCGCCGACGCCCACACCGGCCAAGGCGTTGCCGAGCAGGGCGACCGCGACGAGCGGATAGCTGCCGAAGGTGATCGCGCCCAGCCCGAGTACCGCCATGCTCGCCACCATCACCGCGCCGTCGCCCCACCGGCGGGCAGCGGCGGGAACGATGCGCGTGCCCAGTAGCGTCCCGAGCGCACCCACGACCAGCAGTGCGGGGACGAACTGGGTGGCCATGCCGAGCGCCTCGAACGCGTAGAGGGGCGTGAGCGTGTTCAGCGCGCTCACCGCGATGGTCCCGGTGATCACCATCAGCACGAGGACGCGCAGGCCGACGGTCCGCCAGATCACGGTGATGCCCTCGACGACGTCGGTTCGCAACCGGGGACGAGCGGTCGCGGCAGGAAGCTGCCCGGTGACCGCGGGGAGCATGACGACGAGTACGGCCGCCACCACGAAGGTCAGCGAGTCGAGCGCGAAGGCCAACGGGGCGCCCAGCGCAACGAGGGCGCCGGCCGCGAGCGGACCCGCGAGGTTCAACCCGATGGTGTGCACGGTGTAGAACTGCGAATTCGCGCGATCGAGCTGATCGCGCCCGGCGAGTTCGACCATCATCGCCTGCGAGGCGGGGTAGGCGAACGTCTCGCCCACGGTGAGGACGAAGGCGAACGCGCAGATGACGGCCACGTTCGCCCCCTCGAGCACGATCGCGGCCGCCAAGCCTGCAGTGAGCAGCGCGCGGGCGGCGTGGGCCACCGCCATGACGGTCCGTGGCTGCATCCGGTCGACCAGCGCACCGGCCGGGAGCGCGAAGAGCAGCCACGGGAGGACTTCCGCGGCGGTGACGGCCGACGCGGCGAGTGCGCTGCGCGTCTCCGCTGCCACGTAAAGGGGGAGTGCCATGCCGCGCACACCGTCGCCGAACAGCGACACCGTCCATGCCCACCACAGCCGCCGGAAGGCGGGCGTGTCCACCCCGGTGGGCTCCGGGTCACCCGGTGCCCGCCACGAAGCGCCACGTCCCATCTGCCCCTCCGAGCCCGTTACTGGGCCACAGTCTGCTGCTTACGGTAGTCAACCGTCTACGATGATGTACCCGTGGGGTGGCGCAAACGGGTGGCGGGGTGCACAATTCGTCGTGATCGGCGGAACCGACAGACCGCTCGATCGTTGCGGGTATGAGACGCAAGAAACGATCCACTGTCAACTCGTTTCGGGAGCATTCCATGACCTCGACGCTCTCCACCAAGACGTATGCGGTTTCGAGTGGTTTCGAACTCGGCTACATGACTGTCAGCGGCTTCGAACTCGGTTGATTCACCGCCGAGCGGGAGGCCCTACCGACGGTCATATCCCGCTACTCGACGTGGCCTGGATTTCGCTGGGTCGATCCAGCAGTATCACTCCGTCACACAAGAGGATCCGACGGCTAGCCTCGATGGAGGTGCGGTGACCCTGCGTAAGCTGTCGACGGCGCTCGCCGGGTGGCGGGCCGGTCTCGGCTTCGCCGTCTTCGCTGCGCTGGCCCTCCTGGCATCCGCTGCCGCGTTCGCCCTTGCTTCGACCAACTGGTCACCTCAGTCCCGCGACCTCATCGCCGGCGCGGTCCTCGCGGTCGCCTTCGTGGTCGCCCGCAAGATCGCGATCGAGGTCGACGTCCGGGAGAGCTCGTGGCGGATCACCCTCACGGAGATCCCCGTCGTGGTGGGGCTGTTCCTCGTGCCCGCTCCCGTTGTCGCACTCGCCTTCGCTTCGGTGACCCTGGTCGCCCGCTTGCTACGCCGGGACGCTCCGGCCAAGCTGATCTTCAACGTCGCCTGCAGCACGATGGTCGTGGCCGCCACTGCCATCACCGCCGAGTTCGTCGTCCGCCCGCTCGCGGTCACGGCACCGGACTGGGCGGTCATCCTGGTGTCGTTCCTGGTGGGACATGCGCTGACGTCGGTGCTCGGCCTCGTCGGGATCCGGCTCGCCGGCGCCGGCGGGTTCCGCACCGCCACCCGGCTGATGCTGCACACCTACGTCACGGGAGTGCTGGCGGCCGTCGCCGGGCTGGTCGCCGTCGAGGTGGTGCTCGGCAGCCGCTGGGGCTGGGTGCTGGTCGTGCTGCTGGCGACCTGCCTGGCCGCCATCTACCGCACCTACTACGGGTTGCTGCGGGACCAGCGTGACCTCGGCGTGCTCAACCAGGTCAGCCTCCGGGTGGCCTCGGCCGCGCGCAGCGTCGAGACGGAGGGCGTCGCCGCGATATCCGATGATCACGACGTCTGGGTGCCGGCCCTCGAACTGGCTCGCGAGCAGCTCAACGCGACCCGCGTGGTGTTGCACCGCAGGGTCTCGGCCGACCAGTTCCGGACGGTGGTCGCGGGTGAGCCCCTCGCCCGCACGCTGACGTGCAGCGACGTCCGCCCGGTGCTCGCCGTGCCCGCCGGCAAGGACGCGGACGGCGTCCGGCGCGTGACGGCGGGGACCGCGGATCCGTCGATGCGCGTCGCCCTGGGGACGCGGGAGGTCGCCGAGGCGTTGGTGGTGTGCCTGCACGGCGCCGGCCAGCTGCTCGGCGCGATCGAGGTGCACGACCGGCAGAGCCGGTTGCGCGGGTTCGACCGCGCCGACCTGCGGCTGGTCGAGACGCTGGCCAGCCACCTCACGACCGCGATGGACAACCGCAGGCTGCTCGCCCAGCTCCGGCACGATGCCTACCACGACACCCTCACCGATCTGCGAAACCGCCTCGGCTTCCGGGAGGAGGCCGGCGAGGTGCTGCGCCACCACGAGCGCTACGCCGTCCTCGTCATCGACCTCGACCTGCAGTCGTCGGTCAACGACGCGCTCGGCCATGCCTGGGGCGATCGCATCGTGCTGGCCGCCGGGAGCAGGCTGGCCGATCAGCTCCCCGCCGAGGTGATCATCGCCCGGCTCGAGGGCGACATCTTCGCCGCGCTGCTGGTCGACTGCGACGATGAGGAGGCGATGGGGGTCGCCGAGCAGGTCCGTGCGGCGCTGTGCGCGCCGTATCCGGTCGACAAGCTCGAGGTGGAGACCGCGGCCAGGGTCGGTATCGCGCTGAACAGCATCGAGCCCACCTCCGACGTCGACGTCCTGCTGCAGCGGGCCGATGTCGCGCTGCAGGCGGCCAGGCTCGGAGATGACGGGGTGCGCAGTTACGTTCCCAGCATGGGGCAGGTCTTCCTGCGCCGGTTCCAGCTCGTCACGCAGTTCCGCCAGGCACTCGACACCGGCCAGGTCGACGTGCACTTCCAGCCGAAACTCGCGCTCGCCAGTCGCGAGGTCATCGGTGTCGAGGCGCTGGTGCGCTGGCAACACCCCGAGTTCGGGATGCTCGACCCGGAGGAGTTCGTCGCCGTCGTGGAGGCGACCGGTCTGATCGACGCGCTGACCGGCTTCGTCGTCGACCGGGCGCTGGCGCAGTGCAAGGTGTGGCTCGACCGCGGCCTCGGGCTCTCGGTGGCGGTCAACCTCTCGGTGCGCAACCTCGCCGACGCCGAGTTCCCCGAGCGGGTCACGGAGGCGCTGCAACGCCACGGCGTACCGCCGGCGCTGCTCGGGTTCGAGCTGACCGAATCGGCCGTGATGAGCGATCCCGAGCGGGCGCTACCGGTGCTGCGGCGGCTGCACGGTCTCGGGGTGCGTATCGCCGTCGACGACTTCGGCACCGGCTACTCCTCGCTGGCTTACCTGCGTCGACTGCCGGTGGACGAGGTGAAGATCGACAAGAGCTTCGTGCTGGGCATGGGTAGCGATCTGTCCGATCTCGCCGTGGTCCGCGCCATCGTCGACCTGGGCCACTCACTCGGTCTGAGCGTGGTCGCCGAGGGTGTGGAGGAGGATGTCGCCCGCGACCAGCTCATCGAGATGGGCTGCGACGTCGCGCAGGGCTACCTGATCTCGCGGCCGCTGGGGCGGGAGCGCTTCGAGGCCTGGCTGCGGGCCCGTACCATGCGGGCCAGGGGCCACCGCGACGAAGCCGTGCTGACACTGGTGCGGTGAGGTGGCGCCGGCCGCAGCCGGTTTCACCCCGGTGACACGCGTTGTGTAGAGTCGTGCTCGCTCACTGATCGAGCAGCTGCCCCAATAGCTCAGACGGCAGAGCGTCTCCATGGTAAGGAGAAGGTCTACGGTTCGATTCCGTATTGGGGCTCGGCGGGTGGCTGTGGCGACCCGGAGGGGCAAGCCACAGCGCGCCCCTGTGGGTGGGCCGTGAGGTCCACCCGGGGCGGTGTAGCTCAGTTAGGCAGAGCAAGCGGCTCATAATCGCTGTGTCGCCGGTTCAAGTCCGGCCACCGCTACCGGCAGGACCCCAGGTCCGGCGCAGCAACGCCGGTGCCCGCAGGGTTTATCATCACCACCGCCGAGAGATCGTGAGAGAGAGGCACCCGTGGCGGCCACCGACATTCGCCCCAAGATCACGCTGGCGTGCGAGGAGTGCAGGCACCGCAACTACATCACCAAGAAGAACCGGCGGAACAACCCGGACCGGCTGGAGATCAACAAGTACTGCGCGAACTGCAACAAGCACCGGGCGCACAAGGAGACCCGCTGATCCTCCGCCTGCTCGTTCCCGGAGCCGCCCCGCGGCCCGGACCGGGCGGCTCCGTCGCGTGTGCCGGGTAGCCTGCACGGCCGTGCCCCTCGACTCCTCCTTCATCGGACGCTCCTACCCGCCCACCGCTGCCTACTCCGTGGGCCGGGAGAAGATCCGCGAGTTCGCCGACGCGATCGGTGACGACGACCCGGTGCTCCGCGACGCGGACGCCGCGCGCGCCGCAGGACACCGGGACGTCATCGCCCCACCGACATTCGCGATCGTCGTGTCGTTGCGTTCGTGGCAGACGCTTCTCGATGACCCCGAGCTGGGCCTCGACTACAGCCGCGTCGTGCACCGGGAACAGTCGTTCACGCATCACCGGCCGATTCGTGCCGGCGACGAACTCGTGACGACCGTGCACGTCGACGACATCCGTTCGGCCGCGGGCAACGACTTCCTCACCGTCCGGAGCGAGGTCGCCGACGCCTCGGGCGAGCCGGTGACCACGGCCAGGTCCACGCTGGTGGCCCGCGGAACCAGCGACCAGCAGGGATCCGCGTGATGCTGCGTGCCCACGCCGAGGTCGCCGAGGGCGACGAGCTGCCTCCGCTGCACGCGACCGTCACCCGGACCGACCTGGTCCGCTACGCCGGAGCGTCCGGGGACTTCAACCCGATCCACTGGAACGAGCGGGTGGCCCGCGAGGTCGGGCTGCCCGGCGTGATCGCGCACGGCATGCTCACGATGGCGATGGCCACCCGGCTGGTGACGGCCTGGGCGGGCGATCCCGCGGCGGTCGTCGAATGCGGGGTCCGGTTCACCCGGCCTGTGGTGGTGCCCGACGAGGGCGTGGGCGCAGAGCTGGAGATCACCGGATCCGTGACGCAGCGGCGCGACGACGGCACGGTGGCCGTGGCGATCACCGCCCGTTCGGCGGGCCAGACCGTGCTGGGCAGGGCCACCGCCACCGTCGCACTGCGATGCTGACCCTGCCGATGCTGACCCTGCCGATGCTGACCCTGCCGATGCTGACCCTGCCGATGCTGACCCTGCCGATGCTGACCCTGCCGCCGTTCAGCCGACCTCGGCCAGCAGCTCTGCCATCCGGGTGACACCGGTGCGAAGGTCGTCGTCGCCCAGCGCGTAGGACATCCGGAAGTACCCGGGGGTCCCGAACGCCTCCCCCGGCACCACCGCGACCTCGGCGTGCTCGAGTACGGCCGCGGCCAGGTCGACGCTGGTCTGCACCGTCGTCCCGCGCAGCGTTCGGCCGAGCAGGTCGCGCACCGACGGGTACACGTAGAAGGCGCCGCGGGGAACGGGGCAGGTCACGCCGTCGATGTCCGAGAGCAGCTCCACGATGGTCCGGCGCCGCCGGTCGAACGCCGAGCGCATCTGTGCCACGGCGTCGAGCGGGCCGGAGACCGCGGCGAGGGCGGCGCGCTGCGCCACGTTGCAGACGTTGGAGGACAGGTGTGACTGCAGGTTGGTGGCAGCCTTCACCACATCGGCAGGGCCGACCATCCAGCCGACCCGCCACCCGGTCATGGCGTAGGTCTTGGCCACCCCGTTGAGCACCACGCAGCGATCGGCGATCTCGGGTGCCACCACCGGCATCGAGGCGTGCTGCGCGCCGTCGTAGACGAGGTGCTCGTAGATCTCGTCGGTGATCACCCAGATGCCGTGCTGGGCGGCCCAGCGGCCGACCTCGGCGATCAGCTCGGGGGTGGCCACGGCGCCGGTGGGGTTCGACGGCGAGCACCAGAGCAGAACCTTCGTCTGCGCGGTACGGGCGGCCTCGAGTTGCTCGACACCGGGCAGGTAGCCGGAGGACTCGTCGGTGTGCACGACCACCGGGGTGCCGCCGGCCAGCGAGATCGCCTCGGGGTAGGTGGTCCAGTAGGGCGCGGGTAACAGCACCTCGTCACCGGGGTCGACCAGCGTCGCGAAGGCCTGATAGACGGCGTGCTTGCCGCCGTTGGTCACGAGCACCTGCTCCGGCTCGACCCGCAGGCCCGAGTCGCGTAACGTCTTGTCGGCGACGGCCTCGCGCAGCTCGGGCAGTCCGGCGGCCGGCGTGTAGCGGTGGTTGCGCTGGTCCGAGCAGGCCGCGACCGCCACGTCGACGATGGGTGGCGGCGTCGGGAAGTCGGGCTCCCCCGCGCCGAAGCCGATCACCGGACGGCCCGCCGCCCGCAGCTCCTTGGCCTTCGCGTCGACGGCGAGGGTGGCCGACTCGGCGATCCCACCCACTCGGGCGGAGACGCGGCGGGAGGCGGTGCTGTGGGGGGCTGCCATGTCCGGCATCTTCTCAGACCGGCGGGCGCAGCGGCGCGACAACCCGCCACCGGTGTGACAGCATCCGGGCAAGTGGAGCCGAGCCCCCTTGGTGTCCTACACTGTGCGTTCTGGGTTCACCAGCGGATCTCCCGTGCCCGGCGGCGGCCGGTTCCAGGGTGGCTCGACGGTGCCCGCCCGCGGCGCCACCCGGCGCGTGCGGAGGGGTGTGGCTCAAGTGGCAGAGCAGCGGTCTCCAAAACCGCAGGTTGCAGGTTCGAGTCCTGTCACCCCTGCGTCGACCTGGTTGAGTTTCGACCCTGGTTGAGCATTGGCCTTGGTTGCGTACTGACGTAGTTGGCTCGAGTGGCGAGTGGAGGACTGGGCGTGAGCGATGATCGCGGCGCCGGCGACGCGGAGGACCGGGGGCAGCGGTCCGACGATGCCGCTGAGCCGGCATCCGCTGCTTCGCGGCGGGAGCGCCGAGGCGGGGCCACCCGGCCGGGTGCCTCGGGGCCGACCGCCGCGGCCGCGCGCGGTCCGGGCGGGGCGCGAGGTGCTCGGGCGGCGACGAGCTCGTTGCCGTCCCGGCTGGCCAGGTTCCTCCGCGAGGTTGTGGCCGAGCTACGCAAGGTGATCTGGCCGACGCGCGACCAGCTGGTGACCTACACGGCGGTGGTGCTGGTCTTCGTGGCCTTCATGATCACCTTCGTGTTCCTGATGGACATGGGCTTCGGCCGGGTCGTGCTGTACGTGTTCGGCGAGTAGCCGCCTTTCCGCCAGGCGCGGCCGAGTGCCCCGCGCACGGCGGTGCAAGCCAAGACCGCAACCCACATTTCCGACACGACGAGATGCACGAGAGGAAGCGAGACCGACTGTGACCTCCCACGACGGCGAGGGCGGGCAGGCGCTCACCGGCCTGTCCGACACCGAGGTGTCCGAGGCCGTGCGGCACTCCGACTCCGCGCACCTGCAGCCCGAGACGGCGCAGCAGCCCGAGGCTTCGGACGACGCCGGGACGGCCCCGGACGAGGACGCGGCGACCGCGTCGGCTGACGATGCCCCGGAGCAGGCGCAGCAGGACGACGTTGCTGCCGACCCCGTCGAGGAGATGCGCGCGGACTTGAAGCGCAAGCCCGGGGACTGGTATGTCGTGCACTCGTACGCAGGCTACGAGAACAAGGTCAAGGCGAACCTGCAGACCCGGGTGCAGACCCTCGACGTGGAGGACTTCATCTTCCAGGTCGAAGTGCCCACCGAAGAGGTCACCGAGATCAAGAACGGCCAGCGCAAGCAGGTGCAGCGCAAGGTGCTGCCGGGCTACATCCTGGTCCGGATGGACCTCAACGACGCCTCGTGGAGCGCCGTGCGTAACACGCCCGGCGTCACCGGCTTCGTCGGCGCCACGTCCCGTCCCTCACCGTTGTCCCTCGACGACGTGCTGAAGTTCCTCGCGCCGCGCGTGGAGCAGCCGAAGGCGGCTGCCACTGCCGGCGGCAAGCAAGCCGCGCAGTCTGGTACCGCGAAGCCGGCGGTCGAGGTCGACTTCGAGGTGGGTGAGTCGGTGACGGTGATGGACGGGCCGTTCGCGACGCTGCCCGCGACGATCAACGAGGTCAACGCCGACGCGCAGAAGCTCAAGGTCCTGGTCTCGATCTTCGGCCGGGAGACACCGGTCGAACTCTCGTTCAGCCAGGTCTCCAAGATCTGACCGACGCTGCTGGTCGGGGGCCGAGCCGCCCCGCAAGCCCGAGGAAGGAACTATGCCACCCAAGAAGAGAAGGCTCGCCGCCACCGTGAAGATCGCGCTGGAGGCGGGCACCGCCAACCCGGCGTCGGTCGGCCAGGCGCTGGGCCCGCACGGCCTGAACATCATGGAGTTCTGCAAGGCCTACAACGACCGGACGCAGAACAGTCGGGGTGAGGTCATCCCCGCTGTGATCTCGGTCTTCGAGGATCGCTCGTTCGACTTCGTGCTGCGGACGCCGCCCGCCTCCGCGCTGCTGCTCAAGGCTGCGTCGGTCGGCAAGGGCTCCTCCGACGCGGTCAAGAACAAGGTCGGCAAGGTCGGCCGCGAGCAGCTGCGCGCGATCGCCGAGCGCAAGCAGGAAGACCTCAACGCCAACGACGTCGACTCCGCGATCAAGATCATCGCAGGTACGGCGCGGTCGATGGGCATCACCGTCGTCGACTGAGGGTCGAGCCGACGCGATGCAGGGTCGACCACCGACACTCCAGACGTGCACAACCGTGGGAGGGCCAGGCGCTGGCCCGTAACCACGACTGCTCCGCATTCGAGAGGACAGTGAGATGAAGCGCAGCAAGGCCTACCGCAAGGCTGCCGAGCGGGTCGACACCAGCCGGCTTTACACCCCACTGGAGGCGGCCGCCCTGGCCAAGGAGACGTCTCCCACCACGATGGACGCGACCGTCGAGGTGGCGATTCGGCTTGGCGTCGACCCCCGCAAGGCCGATCAGATGGTCCGCAGCACCGTGAACCTGCCGCACGGCACCGGAAAGACCGTGCGGGTGATCGTGTTCGCCACCGGCGACAAGGCGGCCGAGGCCGAGATCGCCGGCGCGGACGCCGCTGGCTCGGACGAGCTCATCGAGCGCATCCAAGGTGGGTGGCTGGAGTTCGACGCCGCCATCGCCACCCCGGACCAGATGGCCAAGGTCGGACGGATCGCGCGCATACTCGGTCCGCGCGGGCTGATGCCCAATCCGAAGACCGGCACCGTCACCCCCGATGTCACCAAGGCAGTTGCGGAGATCAAGGGCGGGAAGATCAATTTTCGGGTGGACAAGCAGGCCAACCTGCACCTGATCATCGGCAAGACCTCGTTCGAGGTCGAGCAGCTGGTGGAGAACTACGCCGCGGCGCTCGACGAGGTACTGCGCGCGAAGCCGTCGGCCGCCAAGGGTCGCTACCTCAAGACTGTCGCCTTCTCCACCACCATGGGCCCAGGGATCCCGGTCGACCCCAACCGCACCCGAAACCTGCTGGTCGACGAGCCTGCCGCGGCTGCCACCGCCTGATAGCCCCGCCCACTAGCCGCGACCCGGCAGGCGCGACCCATCTCGCCGTGAAGGGCACCTGCACTGCGTCGGATGCCGCGTAGGTGCCCTTCACGGCGTTCGAGGTGGCGTCGGATGCCGCGTAGGTGCCCTTCACGGCATGCGGTTGCTGCACGGGCCCGCCGGGTCGCACGTGATCGCGAGCGACCTTCGCGGCATGGCTCGTGCCGCGCAATATCGCGGGGGCCGAGTTGGAGTCCCGCGCACGGGTCGAGTACGCTCAGCCGCGATTCACCGAAGACCGCTGGTCGTCCGTGCCGAGTGCACGGATCGAAGGCCCCGCCACTGCGGGCGGCCCGCGCAGGAGGACGAGGTACTTTCCGGCAGGCGCCGCGCGCCGCCGGTCGCGCCGCCCCGTGCCTGCCGCGCCGGGGCGTTTCGTCGTCTCAGGGGTACCGAGATCTCAGGGACACCGAGATCGACCAGCACAGAGCCCGTCAGGCGAGACCTGCACGCACGGTCGAGCTATTCAGCAGAGAGGAGGCGACCCTTGGCCAAGCAGGACAAGGTCGACGCCGTCGCCGAGATTGCGGGACGGTTCCGGTCCGCCTCGGCCGCGGTGGTGACCGAGTACCGCGGGCTGTCGATGATCCAGCTCGTCGCGCTGCGTCGCGCGCTCGGCGAGAATGTCACCTACCGAATCGCGAAGAACACCCTGGTCTCCCGTGCCGCGCGGGACGCAGGCGTCGACGGCCTGCAGGAGCTGTTCGTCGGCCCCACCGCAATCGCCTTCGTGGAAGGCGAGCCGGTGGACGCGGCGAAGACGCTGCGCAACTTCGGCAGGGACCATCGCGCGCTGGTCATCAAGGGCGGCTACATGGACGGCCGCCCGCTGTCGGTCTTCGAGGTCAATCAGCTCGCCGATCTCGAGTCCCGGGAGGTGCTGCTCGGCAGGCTCGCGGGGGCGATGAAGGGCAACCTGTCCAAGGCCGCAGGCCTGTTCGCCGCGCCCGCCTCGCAGGTCGCCCGGATGGCTGCTGCGCTGCAGGACAAGAGGGCCGGCGAGGAACCGGGCTCCGACTGACCCCACCGTAGATCGAGCACCACGACGACCCATGCCGGTCACGGGCCGGCGCAGAGCTGACCACGCAGGAGTAAGGAGAACGCCACCATGGCGAAGATGTCGACCGACGAGCTGCTCGACGTGTTCAAGGAGATGACGCTGCTCGAGCTGTCGGAGTTCGTGAAGCAGTTCGAAGAGACCTTCGACGTCACCGCGGCCGCCCCGGTCGCCGCCGCAGCCCCGGCCGCCGGGGGCGACGCTGCCGCTCCGGCCCCCGAGGAGGAGAAGGACGAGTTCAACGTCGTCCTCGACGCGGCCGGGGACAAGAAGATCCAGGTCATCAAGGTGGTCCGCGAACTCGTCACCGGCCTCGGGCTCAAGGAGGCCAAGGATCTGGTCGAGGGCGCCCCGAAGCCGATCCTGGAGGCGGTGGACAAGGATCAGGCCGATGCCGCCAAGGCGAAGCTCGAGGAGGCCGGGGCGTCGATCAGCCTCACCTGACCGCGCCGCTTCAGCCCGACACCGGGACGGGACCCAGTAGGGTCCCGTCCCGCTGTGTAGGCACCCTGGTGGTCGGCCCGCCGGTACAACCGCTAACGTACTGACCAGTAACCTCAAACCCGTGATGCTCGTTACTTCCGGTGACCGCACTCGGAGCGGTGCCGGTACGGCTTTCTCGGACGGGTGAACGGCAGCCCGGTGGAAGCGCCCCCGCCGGAACGGAGGAGGTCCCGTGAGCGGCGTCGAGGTCGTGGTCAAGGACCTGTCCAAGTCGTTCGGGCAGGCCAACATCTGGTCGGATGTGACGTTGACGTTGCCGCCGGGGGAGATCAGCGTGTTGCTGGGGCCGTCGGGGACGGGCAAGTCGGTGTTCTTGAAGTGTCTGATCGGGCTGCTCAAGCCCGAGCGCGGCAGCATCGTCATCCACGACACCGACCTGGTCCGGACCGGCGAGAGCAAGCTGTATGAGCTGCGCAAGCTTTTCGGGGTGTTGTTCCAGGACGGGGCGCTGTTCGGGTCGATGAACCTGTACGACAACATCGCGTTCCCGCTGCGTGAGCACACCCGTAAGTCCGAGGCGCAGATCCGTGACATCGTCGCCGAGAAGATCGACATGGTGGGGTTGGCCGGGGACGAGACCAAGCTGCCCGGGGAGATCTCGGGCGGGATGCGCAAGCGGGCCGGGCTGGCTCGCGCGCTGGTGCTGGATCCGGAGATCGTGCTCTTCGACGAGCCGGACTCGGGGCTGGACCCGGTGCGCACCGCGTATCTCAACCAGTTGATCGTCGATCTCAACGCGGCGACGGACTCGACGTTTCTGATCGTCACCCACGACATCAACACCGCGCAGACGCTGCCGGACAACATGGGGATCATGTATCACCGGCATCTGGCGATGTTCGGCCCGCGCGAGCAGTTGCTGACGTCGCAGGATCCGGTGGTCTCGCAGTTCCTCAACGGGCGGCGCCGTGGCCCGATCGGCATGTCGGAGGAGAAGGACGCCGACGAGCAGGCCGCCGAGGGCACCGACGACACGCAGGTCGAGTTGCCCGAGCTCAAGCCCCAGATCGAGCCGCTCAACGGCATGGCGCGCAAGGCTGCCGACCGTCGGATGGAGCGGGTGGTGGGCATGCTGCCCACCCTGCCCGAACGCGCCCAGCTCGCGATCGTCAGCAGCATGTCCGAGGAACAACGAGCGCGCTACGGCACCGAGGACGGTGCCGGGCAGCGGGTCGTGGCCGGCGCGAACATCGCGATGCCCGGTCCTGGTGCCCGCCGGCAGGCCGGCCACGCGCTGGCCGACGGCGACGTGGCCGACGTCGCCCGGTCGCGGTGGCAGCCACCCTCGAGCAGGGAGGGCCGGTGAGTGCGCCGCCGGGCAAGGCCCCGGGCTACGGCGCGCTGGTCCAGACCGGGCGGCTGTTCGCGCTCGGGCTCGACGTCGGCAGGGGGGTATTCCAGCGCCCGTTCCAGTGGCGCGAGTTCATCGAGCAGACCTGGTTCGTCACCAAGGTCTCCGCGCTGCCCACCGCGCTGTTCACCATCCCGTTCGGCGCGACCATCGCACTGCTGCTGGCCGAGCTGACCCGCCAGTTCGGGGCACAGTCCCAGACCGGGGCCGGCAGCGTGCTCGCCATCGTGCAGCAGGCGGCCCCCATCGTCACCGCGCTGCTCATCGCCGGGGCCGGAGGAGCGGCGGTCTGCGCCGACCTGGGTGCCCGCACCATCCGCGAGGAGATCGCGGCGATGGAGGTGCTCGGCATCTCGCCGATCCAGCGGCTCGTCGTGCCCCGGGTGCTGGCCATGATGGTCGTCGCGATCGTGCTCAACGGTCTGGCCACCGTTGTCGGCGTGGCGGGCGGCTACTACTTCAACGTCGTCGTGCAGGACGGCACGCCGGGTGCCTACATCGCCAGCTTCAACACGATCGCCCAGGTCTCCGACATCTACGTCAGCGAGCTCAAGGCGGCGCTGTTCGGTCTCGCCGTCGGCGTCGTGGCGGCCTACCGCGGACTCAATCCCCCGCCAGGGCCGAAGGGTGTCGGTGACGCCGTCAACCAGACCGTGGTGATCTCCTTCATCCTGGTGTACCTGATCAACCTCGTCATCACGGTGATCTACCTGCAGATCATCCCGCCGAAGGGAGGGTGACGGGATGGCTGCGCCCACCCGTGGACCGAGCCGGATGGGCCGACGCGCGCGCAACGCCGTGCGGGCGCCGCTGGAGTCGCTGGACGACTTCGGCGAGCAGCTCTCGCTCTACGGCCGGGCGATCGGATGGATCCCCCGTACCGCACGACGTTACAAGAAGGAGGTCGCCCGGCTGCTGGCGGAGGTCAGCTTCGGTTCCGGCGCGCTGATCGTCATCCTCGGCACCGCAGGTGTGATGGCTGCGCTGAACCTGTTCGTGGGCAGCCTGGTCGGGTTGCAAGGTTTCCGCGCGCTGGACAGCCTCGGCACCGAGGCGCTGACCGGGTTCATCACCGCCTACTTCAACACCCGCGACATCGCGCCACTGGTCGCCGCCGCCGCGTTGACGGCGACCGTGGGAGCGGGCTTCACCGCCCAGCTCGGTGCGATGCGCATCTCCGAGGAGATCGACGCGCTCGAGGTGATGGCGGTGCCCAGCGTGCCATTCCTCATCAGCACCCGGGTGATCGCCGGCTTTATCGCGATCATCCCGATGTACACCATCGGCCTGCTCGCCTCCTACGTCTCGTCCCGGCTCAACGTCACGTTGATCAACGGGCTACCCGGCGGCACCTACGACCACTACTTCGACCTGTTCCTGCCGGCCAGCGACGTGCTGTACTCCTACGTCAAAGTGCTCATCTTCGCCTTCGTGATCGTCCTGATCTGCTGCCACTACGGCTACCGGGCCAAGGGTGGCCCTGCCGGGGTGGGCATCGCGGTCGGGCGGGCCGTGCGCGCCTGCCTCGTCACCGTGGCGGTCACGGACTTCTTCTTGACCCTGGCCATCTTCGGCACCGCGACATCGGTACGGGTGGCGGGATGAGGCCGGGCATCGCCACCTTCCGGCGCCGGCTGCAGGGCGTCGGGTTCGTCGTCGTGGTCTGCTCGCTGATCGGGCTGTCCATCGCGAAATACAACGGTGCCTTCGAGGATGTGGTGCCGGTCAGCGTCCGGGTGGACCGCACCGGCACTCAGCTGCAGGAGCGCTCCGACGTCAAGGTCCGCGGGTTGATCGTGGGGGAGGTCAGCGGGATCGGCTCCTCCGGTGATGTCGCCACCGTGCGGTTGGAGCTCGACCCGGCGATGATCGACGAGATCCCGGCGGACGTCAGCGCCCGGCTGCTGCCCAAGACGTTGTTCGGGGAGAAGTACGTGGAACTGGTCATCCCGGAGAACCCCTCGCAGCAGCACATCGCGGCGGGAGCGGTCATCCCGCAGGACCGCAGCTCCACCGCACGGGAGCTCGAGAGCGCGCTCGACGGCCTGCTGCCGCTGCTGCAGGCCGTCGAGCCGCAGGACCTCGCCACGACGCTGTCCGTGATGTCGCAGACCCTGGAGGGCCGCGGCGACCAGCTCGGCGAGAACCTGGTGCTGCTCCAGCGCTTCCTCCGCGACTTCAACACCGAGATCCCCGACCTGCAGGCCGACATCAGCGGCCTCGCCGACTTCGCCGACACCTACTCGGAGGCTGCCCCCGACCTGGTCGAGGCGCTGGAGAGCCTCTCGACGACCAGCCGCACGGTCGTGGCGCAGCGAGACGACCTGGCGACCCTGTTCACCACGCTGACACAGGCATCCGACGACACGACGGCGTTCCTCGCGGCCAACCAGGAGAATCTCATCTCGCTCGCCGACTCGAGCCGGCCCACACTGGAGTCGCTGGCCCGGTACTCGCCGGAGTTCCCGTGTTTCTTCGACCAGCTGGCGGGACTGGTGCCGCGCATCGACGAGGCGCTCGGCGCGGGGACCGACGAGCCCGGCGTGCACATCACGCTCGAGGTGGTCAACCACCGCGGCAAGTATGTGCCGGGCCAGGACGAGCCGCGCTACGACGACGACCGCGGTCCCCGCTGTTACCCGATCCCCCCGCCGGGGGTGAACGCCCCGCAGTACCCGCCGAGCGGGGGGTTCGAGGACGGCGCGGCGGACCCGCCGGTGGGCAACAGCTCGCGGGAGGCCACCGTCGAGCAGGCCCCGCCGACCGGGCCGCAGGGCGCGGGCACGGCGATGGGGCTGCCGAACTCGCCGGCCGAGCAGCGGTTCGTCGCCGAGTTGCTGGCGGTCTCGAGCGGTCGTGAGCCGTCCCAGGTCCCGGGCTGGAGCACCGTGCTGGTCGGCCCGTTGCTGCGCGGAGCGGAGGTGACGTTGCAATGAGGGGTGTGCTCGCCCCACTGACCAAGATCGTGGCCTTCACGCTGATCACCGCGCTGGCCACGGCGATCCTGGGCTTCACCATCGCGAACGTCAGCTTCGGGCCGAAGGAGACGTACACGGCGCGGTTCACCGACGTCACCGGCCTGCTCGAGGGCGACGACGTGCGCATCTCCGGCGTCGTGGTGGGCACGGTTCAGTCGATCGAGATCGTCGACCGGCGGCTGGCCGAGGTGGAGTTCACCCTCGGCCAGAGCCGGCAACTGCCCGCATCGACCACGGCGTCCGTGCTCTACAAGAACCTGATCGGCCAGCGCTACCTCGCGCTGGAGCAGGGTGCGGGCGCCACCGGGGTGCTCGAACCCGGCGGGGCGATCCCGCTCGAGCGCACCAACCCGCCGCTGAACCTCACGGTGCTGTTCAACGGTTTCAAGCCACTGCTGCGCGGCCTGGACCCGGAGGAGATCAACAAGCTGTCCTTCGAGATCGTGCAGGTGTTGCAGGGGCAGGGCAGCACCGTCGAGAGCCTGCTGGCCAGCACCGCCTCGTTGACCTCGGAGATCGCCAACCGGGACCAGGTGATCGGCGAGGTGATCGGCAACCTCAACGCCGTGCTCGACACGGTCAACGCCCGCGACGAGCGGCTCTCGGACCTCATCGTGGCGCTGCAGCGGCTGGTATCCGGGCTCGCCGCCGATCGCGAGCCGATCGGCGACGCGATCGAGTCGCTCAACAGCCTCGCCGAGAGCACGGCAGGCCTGGTCGGAGACGCGCGACCGGCGCTTCGGGAGGACATCGCCGCGCTGGGCGCGCTGTCGTCCAACCTGGCCGACAGCGAGGAGGTCATCGACAGGACGTTGCGGCTGATGCCGGAGAAGCTCGAGACCATCAACCGCACGGCCAGCTACGGCTCGTTCTTCAACTTCTACCTCTGCGAGGTCAGCGGCACGTTCGTACTGCCCGGTGTCACCCCCGAGCAGGGCTCCGAGGTCACCCCGTACCGCAACCCGAACCCGAGGTGCTCGCAGTGACCCCCTTCCAGCAGCGCAACCCGATTCCGATCGGGATCGTCGGCCTGGTCGTGCTGGTGCTGCTGTCGGTGGCCGCCTACAACGTCGACGATCTGCCGATCATCGGTGGCGGCACCACCTACGAGGCCTTCTTCAGCGAGTCCGCCGGCATGATGGCGGGTGACCCGGTCTACATCGCGGGGGTCGAGGCCGGCCGGGTGCAGTCCGTCGAGCTCGCGGGGGACCGCGTGCGCGTGTCGTTCCGGATCAGCGACGCGTGGGTGGGCGACGCGAGCACGGCGTCCATCGAGATCAGGAGTCTGCTCGGCGCCAAGTACCTCGGGCTGGTCCCGCAGGGTGACCGGCCGCTCGATCCCCAGACCCCGATCCCGATGCAGCGCACCGAGGCGCCCTACGACGTCGTCGAGGCGTTCGAAGGGCTGACCGGCACGGTCGACCAGATCGACACCGCAGCGCTCGAGAAGAGTCTGCAGACCCTCGCCGAGACGTTCCGGGGCACCCCCGATGAGGTTGACGGGGCGCTGGACGGTCTGTCGCGGCTGTCGCGCACGATCGCGAAGCGCGACGAGGAGCTCGAGAAGCTGCTCGCGAACACCGAGAACGTCTCGAGCGTGCTGGCCAGCCGCAACGCGGAGTTCGAGAAGCTGCTGGCCGACGGCAACCTGTTGCTCCAGGAGATCCAGCGCCGCCGCGACGCCATCGCCGCGCTGCTGGATTCGACCCAGGCGTTGTCGGCGCAGCTGCGCGGGCTGGTGGCCGACAACCGCGAGCAGCTGCGTCCCGCGCTGGAGCAGCTCGACCGCGTCGCGGCGGTGCTGCAGCGCAACCAGGACAACCTCGACCGGGCGCTGGAGCTCGAAGCGGTGTTCGTGCGGCTGTTCAACAACTCGATCGGCACCGGCCGGTGGTTCGACAACTTCGTCTGCGGGTTGTTCCCGCCCCCCACCGCGGCGGGTCCGCTGTCCATCAACTCCGGGGGGTGCTTCGGGTCATGAGCGGCCTGCGCGGGTTCTTCGACCGGTTCTCCCGGGTCGCTGCGGTCGGGTCCGTGCTGGTGCTGGTCGTGGCAGCCGGGCTGTGGTGGGTGCTGCGGTCCGACGAACGCACCATCACCGGCTACTTCAGCTCGGCGGTGGCGGTCTACGAGGACAACCCCGTCAAGGTGCTCGGCGTGCAGGTCGGCTCGATCACCTCCGTGACGCCGCAGGGCACCACGGTGAAGATCGAGATGGCCGTGGACGATTCGGTGCAGATCCCCGCAGGCGCCCGGGCGGCGGTGATCTCACCCAGCTTGGTGACCGGACGGCACGTCCAGCTCACCCCTGCCTACAGCGGTGGCCCGACCATGCCCGACGGTGCGGTCATCCCGCTGGACCGCACCGCGGTGCCGCTCGGTTTCGACGCCGTCACCCGGGTCACCAACGACCTGGTGACCAAGCTCGGGCCCGACGGTGCGAACGCGCAAGGCGCACTGTCGCGGGCGCTCGACGTCGGGGCGGCCAACCTCGACGGCAACGGGCAGGCGATCAACGACACGGTCTCCGACCTGGGGCAGCTGTCGACAACGCTGGAGGGCTCGCGCGAGGAGCTGTTCGGGACCGTTCGCGAGCTGCAGTCCTTCGTGTCCACGATCGCGGCCAACGACGCTCAGGTCCGCGAGCTCAACACCCGGCTCGCCGACGTGTCCGGGTTCCTCGCCGGGGAACGTGACGACCTCGGCGCGTCGCTGCGGGAGCTGTCGATCGCGCTCGGCGAGGTCAGCGCCTTCGTCGAGGACAACCGATCCATCCTGAAGTCCAATGTGGACCGACTGACCGAGGTCAGCCAGGTGCTGGTCGACCAGCGCGACGCGCTCGCCGAGATCGCCGACATCGCGCCCACCGCGATCGGCAACCTGTCCAACACCTACAACGGATCCGCGGGCACGCTCGACACCCGGTCGAACATCAACGAGCTGACGATGAAGCCGCTGGCGCTACTGTGCGAGGTCGCTGCGCGGGGCAACCCGGAGGAGCTGCCCGACACGCTGCCGCAGCTGTGCGTCGGGCTCCAACGCGCGGTCGGCGACGATGTGCCGTTGCCGCGCCCGGCCGAGGTGATCCACGCGCTCGAGCAGGGGCAGCCCCCTCCGGTGCCGATGCTCGCGGTGCCGACGGTTCCACGGGGGCAGCGCTGATGCGCCGGCTGGCCGTCCGCGCCGCGACCGCGGCCCTCACGGTCGCGCTCACCTCGGGGTGCGCGGTGTTCACCGGGGGGCTACAGGAGGTTCCGCTGCCCGGCGGCGCCGACGTGGGCGACAACCCCTACCAGGTCACCGTCGTGTTCGACGACGTGCTGGAGCTCGTCGAGCAGTCCCTGGTCAAGGTCAACGGCGTCGACGTCGGGTCGGTCACCGAGATCCGGCTCGATCCGGGCAGCTGGAACGCACTGGTCACCGTCACGCTCAACGACAACGTCGAGCTGCCCGCCAACGCGCAGGCGAGGGTGCGCAGTACCAGCCTGCTCGGGGAGAAGTTCGTCGAACTGGCCGTGCCCGAGGGCCAAGCCCCGCGTGGGCAGCTCTCCGGTGGCGACCGCATCCCGCTGGCCAGCACCAGCCGTGCCACCGAGGTCGAGGAGGTCCTCGGTGCCCTGTCGATGCTGCTCAACGGCGGCGGTGTCGCGCAGATCCGCACGATCGCGGCCGAGCTGAACAACGCTCTGGAGGGCAACGAGCCGCAGATCCGGGCGCTGCTGGGCGACCTCGACCGGCTGGTGTCCGCGCTCGACGACAGCCGCGGCGAGATCACCCGCGCGCTGGACTCGCTCAACCGGCTGTCCGGAAAGCTGGCCGGCCAGCGTGACCAGATCGCCACCGCGCTCGAGAACCTCGGGCCCGGCCTGGAGGTGCTGGCTGACCAGCGCACCCAGCTCGTCACGATGCTGCAGGCACTCGACCGGCTCTCCGCGGTCGGCGTCGACACGATCAACCGCAGCCGGGAGGACACGCTGGCCGACCTGCGGTTGCTGCAACCGATCCTGACCGAGCTGGCCGCTGCGGGCGAGAACCTGCCGAAGTCGCTGGAACTGCTCGCCACCTTCCCATTCACCGACGACGGTGCGCTGCAGGGCCTCAAGGGCGACTACGCCAACCTCTTCGTCCGGCTCGACCTCAACCTCGGGACCGCTTTCACCAACCTGTCCAACTCCGGGCAGCCGCTGCAGGGTGTGCCCGGGGAAGTGGGCAGGCCGCTGGCCCCGGGCGGCCCGCTGCTCGGCCCCCTCCTCGATCCGCTGGGCGAGGCCCTGCCGGCACCGGACAACAGCTCGCCGCCCGAGGAGATCCCGCTGCCCCTGCCGTCGTCGCCGCCGCCGTCGCCGCGACCGGACGGCGGCCTGCTCGGGCCGCTCGGGCCGCTGCTCGGAGGTGGACCGTGATCAGCAGGGTGGCCAGGGTCCAGCTGATCGCACTGGCGATCATCACGGTCGTCGCGGTCGGCTACACCGGATTCACCTACGCAGGCTTCGAGCGATTCCTCGGCGGGGCCACCTACCCGGTGCAGCTGCGGCTGACGGACTCGGGTGGGATCTTCACCGGGGCCGACGTCACATACCGCGGCGTCAGCGTGGGTCGGGTCGGCCCGCTGTCGCTGACCGAGCAGGGTGTGGCGGTGCAGCTCGACATCAACGACGGTGCGCCGCCGATCCCGGCCGATGTGCGGGCTGAGGTGCACAACCTCTCCGCGATCGGCGAGCAGTACGTGGACCTGCAACCGCAGCGCAACGGTGGACCGTTCCTCGAGGGCGGCTCCGTCATCCCCGCGTCGCGGGCGACCACTCCGGTCGACACCGAGGACCTGGTCCGCAACCTCGACCGGTTCGCCCGCTCGGTGCCGCTGGACTCGCTGGCCACCGTCGTCGAGGAGCTGGGCACGGCGTTCCGCGGTACCGGTCCCGAATTGCAGACGCTGCTCGACACCAGCGACGCGTTCACCCGCGACGCGGTGGAAGCGTTGCCCGAGATCCGGGCACTGATCGACGACGGGCGCACCGTACTGGAGACGCAGAACGATCAGGCTAGCGCGATCACGTCGTTCAGCCAGGATCTCCGGCTGCTTGCCGAGCAGTTCGAGCGCTCCGACCCGGACCTCCGGCGGCTGATCGACACCGCCCCGCGGTTCTCGGTCCAGCTCAGCAAGTTGCTCGCCGAGAGCGGCAGCCAGATCAGCGCGCTGGTCGCCGACCTGCTCACCGTCTCCCGGATCGCCGAGCCGCGTCAGGACGGTCTGCGGCAGCTCCTGGTGACCTACCCGGCGGTGACGGCCGCTGGGTACACGACCGTCCCGGGCGACGGCACCGCCCACCTCGGCTTGGTCATCAACAACTTCGACCCGTTCGCCTGCACCCGGGGCTACAACCCCCCGGAGAAACGTTCGGGCAACGCGACGTCGTCGCTGTCGCCGCCCGCGCCTGCGCTGAACGAGGACGCACACTGCATCCCGACCCCGGCCGCACCGAACGTCCGCGGCTCGCACAACGTCCCGCGGGCGGGTGTGCCCCAGCCGCCGGCCGTCACCTCCGGGGAGGGGTCCTCGGCGCCTGCCCCGCAGGCACCGCCGGTCGTAGCGGGCGTGGACGGGCTCGCCGGGGTGTTGCGCCGATGAGGGCGGGCGGTGGAGGCTGCGACCTTCGCCCGGACCGCACCGGATAGCCTGGAGCACCATGAAGAAGCTCGCCGCGAGAATCGCGGGTGTGGCCGGCAACGGACCGCTGGGGATCGCCGTTGTGGTGGTCGCCGTGCTGGCCGTGCTCGCCAGCGGCGCCGCCGGGTGGTACGGCGTGTCGTGGTATCGCGCGGCACACGACGAGTCGCTCGAGCTGGCGATGACCCGCGATACCGTGCTCCGGCAGGCGCGGCAGGCCGCGATCAACCTCACCACGCTCGACCACCGAAATGTTCAGGCGGGGCTCGACTCCTGGGAGCAGGTGTCCACCGGGCCGCTGCTCGAGGAGTTCCGCACGAATCGCGGCAACTACGTCAAGACGATCCAGCAGGGCAAGGTCAAGACCGAGTCCGAGGTGGTCGACGGCGCGGTGGCGGAGCTGGATACCCGCGCCGGGACCGCGCGGGTCCTGATGGGTATCGACGTCACCGTCACCCCGGCCGAAGGGGACCCGACCGTGAGTCGGCAGCGGCTGGAGATGGTGATGCAGCGGACCGGGGACGGCTGGAAGGTCAGCGCCGTCGCTCCGGTCGGTCCTGCCTCTGGCGCACCCGCAGCGGGATCACCGCCTCCGGACGGCGCGTCACCGTCACCTCCGCCTTCGGAGGGTGCGACAGCGCCTCCGAACTAGATCCGTAACCGGACCCGTCCAGCCGAGTCGAGTAGCGAGGACACCCGCCTGTGCCACCACAACGTCGCACCCCGGCCGGTCGGCGTCCCCGGGTCGCCGGCCGCGGCCGCCCCGCCGAGCAGGACCAGCAGCATCCCGAGGACGACCCGGGCACCGGTCACGTCGCGCTGGGCGCGGACGACTCCGAACCGGAGCAGGTGACGCCGCACGGCGACAACGGGAGCAACACGGATCGCGACGACGATGCGCACGAGCCCGACGACACCGCCGACGTCGAGGACACCGCCGACGTCGAGGACACCCACCATGAGGAGGTGTCTGTCGTCGCGGGCACCCATGGCGCGGCCGCGCCCTCGGAACGGGAGCAGGACCCCGCGGACACCGGCTCGGGTCGCCGTCCGCTCGTCGCCACCCTGGTGGCGCTGGTCGCCGTCCTGGTGATCGCCGCGGGTCTGGCGGTGTGGTTCCGCGGGGAGGTGACCCAGCTGACCGGCTCGGCCGCCGCGGCGAACGAAGCGCTGGTGGATGCGGGTACCACGGCGCAGGTCAACAGCCAGATCAGTGATGCTCTCGAGACGGTCTTCTCCTACGACTACCAGCGGCTCGCCGAGAACGAGGAGGCTGCCCGGCAGGTCATCACGGGCCGGTTCGCCGCGGGCTTCGGTCAGCAGTTCGCTGCGGTCCGGGAACTCGCCCCCCAGCAGCAGGCCGTGGTCGCCGCCACCGTCTCCCGCTCGGCGGTCAAGATCCTCGATGGCGACCGCGCGATCGTCTTCGCCTTCCTCGACCAGCAGGTCACGAGAGGCGGGAGCGACGAGCGAATGGTCGCGGCCGGTCGGTTGACCGTCACCGCCGAGCGGGTGGACGGCCGGTGGAAGATCGCAGACGTGCAGAGCAAGTGAGTCGGCCGCCGCATCGCCGAAGCGGAGCGTGTGGGGGGCAGCGCCGGTCGTGAAGCATGGCGGACGCATGGCGATCGGTCCGGCCGATCGCCATGCGCGCCGTTGGTCGCGTTCAACGCGCCACTGATCGAGCTTGCCCTCTTGACGTGAAGCTGGCCGCGGGCCACGCTAGGGACGCGCTCCCACCGGGTGTATTGCCCGGCGGTGGACAGTCGCCGTGTTCCCGGCTAGACTGGCTGTTTGCGCTGCCCTCACCTCGCATGCCCCCAGGTCAGGGGTCTGCCAGGCTGCGCACAGACAACAGCATCGGCAGCGTCAGGTGGCGATGAGCTCAACCGTAGCGGCTATGACGGCCCTCGACGACAGCCCTCGACGCTCGGCAGCACTAGTGTTCGGAAGGACGCATCTTGGCAGTCTCCCGCGCGACCAAGACCTCTGCTGCGAACAACACCACCGTGGATACCCGAGCCGACGCGGATAGCACGCTCAACGGGAACGGCATGATCAACGGCCGGCTGCCCGGGGCGCCTTCCCGCGTCTCGTTCGCGAAGATCCGTGAACCCCTCGAAGTCCCCGATCTCCTCGACCTGCAGACCCGCTCCTTCGAGTGGCTGGTCGGTTCGGAGGGCTGGGTCCAGCGCCGGGTCGACGCCGACGAGGACGACCCGATGGGGGGTCTGGCAGAGGTCCTGGAGGAGATCTCCCCGATCGAGGACTTCTCCGGCTCGATGTCCCTGTCCTTCTCCGACCCGCGCTTCGACGAGGTCAAGGCGCTCGTCGAGGAGTGCAAGGACAAGGACATGACCTACTCCGCGCCACTGTTCGTCACCGCGGAGTTCACCAACAACAACACCGGCGAGATCAAGTCGCAGACGGTGTTCATGGGCGACTTTCCCATGATGACCGCCAAGGGCACCTTCATCATCAACGGCACCGAGCGTGTCGTGGTGTCGCAGCTGGTGCGTTCGCCCGGTGTCTACTTCGACCACTCGGTCGACAAGGCGACCGACAAGGACGTCTACAGCGTCAAGATCATCCCGAGCCGGGGCGCCTGGCTGGAGTTCGACGTCGACAAGCGCGACACGGTCGGTGTCCGCATCGACCGCAAGCGCCGGCAGCCGGTCACCGTTCTGCTCAAGGCCCTGGGCTGGACGACCGAGCAGATCGCTGAGCGCTTCGCGCACAGCGAGACGCTGCTCGCCACCCTGGAGAAGGACCACACCGGTGGTCCGGACGAGGCGCTGCTCGACATCTACCGCAAGCTGCGCCCCGGCGAGCCGCCGACCAAGGAGAGCGCGCAGACCCTGCTCGAGAACCTCTTCTTCAAGGTCAAGCGCTACGACCTCGCCAAGGTCGGCCGGTACAAGGTCAACAAGAAGCTCGGGATGGACCTGCCGCAGGGCTCCGGCGTGCTCACCGAGGACGACATCGTCACGACCATCGACTACCTGGTCCGGCTGCACGCCGGCGAGGAGACGATGAGCGCCCCGAACGGCACCGAGGTGTCGGTCGAGACCGACGACATCGACCACTTCGGTAACCGCAGGCTGCGCACCGTGGGTGAGCTGATCCAGAACCAGATCCGGGTCGGCCTGTCGCGAATGGAGCGCGTCGTCCGCGAGCGGATGACCACCCAGGACGTCGAGGCCATCACGCCCCAGACCCTGATCAACATTCGCCCGGTCGTGGCGGCGATCAAGGAGTTCTTCGGTACCTCGCAGCTGTCGCAGTTCATGGACCAGACCAACCCGCTGGCCGGCCTGACGCACAAGCGGCGGCTGTCAGCGCTCGGTCCGGGCGGGCTGTCCCGGGAGCGGGCGGGCTTCGAGGTCCGTGACGTGCACCCGTCGCACTACGGTCGGATGTGCCCGATCGAGACCCCGGAGGGCCCCAACATCGGCCTGATCGGGTCGCTGTCGTCCTATGCCCGGGTCAACCCGTTCGGCTTCATCGAGACGCCCTACCGCAAGGTCGTCGAGGGCCAGGTGACCGACCAGGTCGACTACCTCACCGCCGACGAGGAGGACCGCCACGTCATCGCGCAGGCCAACGCGGTGCTGCGGGACGACGGTTACTTCGCAGAAGAGCGGGTGCTCGTCCGCCGCAAGGCGGGCGAGGTCGACTTCATCGACCCGCACGGCGTCGACTACATGGACGTGTCGCCGCGGCAGATGGTGTCGGTCGGGACCGCGATGATCCCGTTCGTCGAACACGACGACGCCAACCGCGCGCTGATGGGCGCCAACATGCAGCGCCAGGCGGTGCCGCTGCTGCGCAGCGAGGCCCCGCTGGTCGGCACCGGCATGGAGCTGCGGGCCGCCGTGGACGCCGGCGACGTCGTCATCGCCGACAAGGCCGGTGTCGTCGAGGAGCTGTCGGCCGACTACATCACCGTGATGGCCGATGACGGCAGCCGCCAGACCTACCGGATGCACAAGTTCCACCGCTCCAACCAGGGCACCTGCACCAACCAGCGCCCGATGGTGGACGAGGGCGCCCGCGTCGAGGTCGGCCAGGTCATCGCCGACGGGCCGTGCACCGACGAGGGCGAGATGGCCCTCGGCAAGAACCTGATGGTCGCGGTCATGCCGTGGGAGGGTCACAACTACGAGGACGCGATCATCCTGTCCCAGCGTATGGTGCAGGATGACGTGCTCACCTCGATCCACATCGAGGAGCACGAGGTCGACGCCCGCGACACGAAGCTGGGTGCCGAAGAGATCACCCGCGACATCCCGAACGTCTCCGAGGAGGTGCTCGCGGATCTCGACGAGCGCGGCATCATCCGGGTCGGTGCCGAGGTGCGTGACGGCGACATCCTGGTCGGCAAGGTGACGCCGAAGGGCGAGACCGAGCTGACCCCGGAGGAGCGTCTGCTGCGCGCCATCTTCGGTGAGAAGGCCCGCGAGGTCCGCGACACCTCGATGAAGGTGCCACACGGCGAGACCGGCAAGGTGATCGGCATCCGGGTCTTCTCCCGCGAGGACGAGGACGAGCTCCCGCCCGGGGTCAACGAGCTGGTGCGCGTCTACGTGGCCCAGAAGCGCAAGATCCAGGATGGTGACAAGCTCGCGGGTCGGCACGGCAACAAGGGCGTCATCGGCAAGATCCTGCCCGTCGAGGACATGCCGTTCCTTCCCGACGGCACGCCCGTGGACATCATCCTCAACACCCACGGTGTGCCCCGGCGGATGAACATCGGCCAGATCCTCGAGACCCACCTGGGCTGGATCGCGCAGAGCGGCTGGGAGGTCGAGGGCGATCCGGACTGGGCGTCGAGACTTCCCGAGGAGCTGCACTCGGCCGAGCCGGGCAGCGTCGTCGCCACGCCGGTGTTCGACGGTGCCAGGGAGCAGGAGATCTCGGGGCTGCTGTCCTCGACGTTGCCCAACCGTGACGGCGAGCAGATGGTCGGGTCCAACGGTAAGGCGGAGCTGTTCGACGGGCGTACCGGCGAGCCGTACCCGTACCCGGTCGCAGTCGGCTACATGTACATCATCAAGCTGCTGCACCTGGTCGACGACAAGATCCACGCCCGGTCCACCGGACCGTACTCCATGATCACCCAGCAGCCGCTGGGCGGAAAGGCGCAGTTCGGTGGCCAGCGCTTCGGTGAGATGGAGTGCTGGGCGATGCAGGCCTACGGCGCGGCGTACACGCTGCAGGAGCTGCTCACGATCAAGTCCGACGACGTGCTCGGCCGGGTGAAGGTCTACGAGGCGATCGTCAAGGGCGAGAACATCCCTGAGCCCGGCATCCCGGAGTCGTTCAAGGTGCTGCTCAAGGAGCTGCAATCGCTGTGCCTCAACGTCGAGGTGCTCTCCAGCGACGGTGCGGCGATCGAGATGCGGGACTCGGATGACGAGGACCTGGAGCGGGCAGCCGCCAACCTCGGCATCAACCTGTCCCGCAACGAGGCGCCGTCCGTGGACGACGTGGTCCAGTAGCCCGACACCCGGGGGGCTTCGCCCCCCGGGTGCCCCCCGGAAAACCGACACCCGGGGGGCCGCCCCTCGAAACGGCCTCGAACGACATCCACCCGCAAACAAGGGGAGAAGGAACGAGACGTGCTCGACGTCAACTTCTTCGACGAGCTCCGCATCGGCCTGGCCACGGCGGAGGACATCCGCCAGTGGTCGTTCGGCGAAGTGAAGAAGCCGGAGACCATCAACTACCGCACGCTCAAGCCGGAGAAGGACGGACTCTTCTGCGAGAAGATCTTCGGTCCGACCCGGGACTGGGAGTGTTACTGCGGCAAGTACAAGCGAGTCCGCTTCAAGGGCATCATCTGTGAGCGCTGCGGCGTGGAGGTCACCCGCGCCAAGGTGCGACGCGAGCGGATGGGTCACATCGAGCTCGCGGCGCCGGTCACGCACATCTGGTACTTCAAGGGTGTGCCGAGCCGGCTCGGCTACCTGCTCGACCTGGCGCCGAAGGATCTCGAGAAGATCATCTACTTCGCCGCCTACGCGGTCACCTCGGTGGACACCGAGACCCGGCACAACGACATGCCGACGCTGGAGAGCGAGATCGGCGTCGAACGCAAGGGGCTCGAGGACCAGCGTGACGCCGACGTCGAGGCGCGCGCGCAGAAGCTCGAGGCCGACCTCGCCGAACTCGAGAACGAGGGCGCCAAGAGCGACGTCCGACGCAAGGTCAAGGAGGGCGGCGAGCGCGAGATGCGCCAGCTGCGCGACCGCGCGCAGCGCGAGCTCGACCGGCTCAACGAGATCTGGGACACGTTCACCAAGCTCGAGGTCGGCCAGCTGATCGTCGACGAGCCGCTCTACCGGGAACTCTACGACCGCTACGGTGACTACTTCACCGGCGCGATGGGTGCCGAGGCGATCCAGCAGCTGCTGGACGCCTTCGACATCGACGCCGAAGCGGACAGCCTGCGCGAGACGATCCGCAACGGCAAGGGCCAGCGCAAGCTGCGCGCGCTCAAGCGGCTCAAGGTCGTCGCGGCCTTCCAGGCCACCCACAACAATCCGATGGGTATGGTGCTGGACTGCGTCCCGGTGATACCGCCGGACCTGCGGCCGATGGTGCAGCTCGACGGTGGCCGGTTCGCCACCTCCGACCTCAACGACCTGTACCGCCGCGTCATCAACCGCAACAACCGGCTCAAGCGGCTGATCGACCTCGGGGCACCCGAGATCATCGTCAACAACGAGAAGCGGATGTTGCAGGAGGCCGTCGACGCGCTGTTCGACAACGGCAGGCGCGGCCGCCCGGTCACCGGGCCGGGCAACCGACCGCTCAAGTCGCTGTCCGACCTGCTCAAGGGCAAGCAGGGCCGGTTCCGTCAGAACCTGCTCGGCAAGCGTGTCGACTACTCCGGCCGCTCGGTGATCGTCGTCGGGCCGCAGCTCAAGCTGCACCAGTGCGGGCTGCCCAAGCAGATGGCGTTGGAGCTGTTCAAGCCGTTCGTGATGAAGCGGCTGGTCGACCTCAACCATGCGCAGAACATCAAGTCCGCCAAGCGGATGGTGGAGCGGCAGCGCGGCCAGGTGTGGGACGTGCTCGAGGAGGTCATCACCGAGCACCCGGTGCTGCTCAACAGGGCACCGACGCTGCACCGGCTGGGCATCCAGGCCTTCGAGCCGCAGCTGGTCGAGGGTAAGGCGATCCAGATCCACCCGCTGGTGTGCACCGCGTTCAACGCGGACTTCGACGGTGACCAGATGGCGGTGCACCTGCCGCTGTCGGCCGAGGCGCAGGCCGAGGCACGGGTGCTGATGCTGTCGAGCAACAACATCCTGTCCCCGGCGTCCGGGCGCCCGCTGGCCATGCCCTCGCTGGATCTGGTGACCGGCCTGTACCACCTGTGCCGGGTGGTCGAGGGCTCCGAGGGCGAGGGCAAGGCCTTCTCCTCGACCGCCGAGGCGATCATGGCCATGGATCGTGGCACGATCGGGCTGCAGGCCCAGGTGCGGATCAAGGTCTCCGACGGTGTGCCGCCACGCGGTGGCGAGCCCGAGGGCTGGGAGCCGGGCAAGCCGTGGGTCATCGACACGACGATCGGCCGGGTGCTGTTCAACGACCTGCTCCCCGAGGACTACCCGTTCGTCAACGAGGGCATGCCCAAGAAGCGGCAGGCGGCGATCGTCAACGACCTCGCCGAGCGCTATCCGATGGTCGCCGTGGCGCAGACTCTGGACAAGCTCAAGGAGGCGGGTTTCCACTGGGCGACCCGGTCCGGGGTCACCGTCGCCATCGACGACGTCGTGGTCCCGGCCGCCAAGCAGTCCATCCTGGACGGTTACGAGGGCAAGGCCGACCAGATCGAGAAGCGCTACCAGCGCGGTGTGCTCTCGCACGACGAGCGCAACGCCGAGCTGGTGAAGCTATGGACCCAGGCGACCGAGGAGGTCGCCGAGGAGATGGAGGGCAACTTCGCCGAGGACAACCCGATCTTCATGCTGGTCAAGGCAGGCGCGGCGGGCAACATGACCCAGATCCGCAGCCTGGCCGGCATGCGGGGTCTGGTGTCGAACCCGAAGGGCGACTACATCCCGCGGCCGATCAAGTCCAACTTCCGCGAGGGCCTGTCGGTGCTGGAGTACTTCATCGCCACGCATGGGGCTCGCAAGGGCCTGGCCGACACTGCGCTCCGGACCGCTGACTCGGGGTACCTGACCCGGCGGTTGGTGGACGTGTCGCAGGACGTCATCGTGCGCGAGACCGACTGCGGTACCGACCGTGGCATCACGATGCCGGTGGCCGCGGAGGGCACCGAGGGGCGGCTGGTGCGCGACCAGTACGTCGAGACCAGCCTCTACGCGCGCAGCCTTGCCGACGACGTTCTCGGTGGCGACGGCAACGTGGTGCTGCCGCGGGGAGCCGACCTGGGCGACCCGGCCATCGAATCGCTCATCGACTCCGGGATCGGCCGGGTCAAGGTGCGGTCGGTGCTGACCTGCGAGTCCGCCGACGGTGTGTGTGCGGTCTGCTACGGCCGCTCGCTGGCCACCGGCAAGCTCGTCGATGTCGGTGAGGCGGTCGGCATCGTGGCGGCGCAGTCGATCGGTGAGCCCGGCACGCAGCTGACGATGCGGACCTTCCACACCGGCGGTATCGCGGGCGACGACATCACCACCGGCCTGCCCCGCGTGCAGGAGCTGTTCGAGGCCCGGGTGCCCAAGGGCATGGCGCCGATCGCCGACGCCGACGGTCGCGTGCAGATCGAGGACGGCGAGAAGTTCTGGAAGATCACCATCACCCCGGACGACGGGGGCGAGGAGATCGCCTACGACAAGCTGTCCAAGCGGCAACGTCTCGCGGTGATCACGGCGGACGGCTCCGAGCGGCCACTGTCCGACGGCGACCACGTCGGTGTCGGGCAACGGTTGATGGAGGGCGTTGTCGATCCGCACGAGGTGCTGCGGGTGATGGGTCCCCGTGAGGTGCAGCTGCACCTGGTCCGCGAGGTCCAGTCGGTGTACCGCTCGCAGGGTGTGTCCATCCACGACAAGCACATCGAGGTGATCGTCCGGCAGATGCTGCGCCGGGTCACGATCATCGACTCCGGATCGACCGAGTTCCTGCCTGGCGCGCTGGCACAGCGTAGCGATTTCGAGGGCGAGAACCGCCGCGTGGTGGCCGAGGGTGGCGAGCCCGCCGCAGGCCGTCCGGTGCTGATGGGGATCACCAAGGCGTCGCTGGCGACGGAGTCGTGGCTGTCCGCAGCCTCGTTCCAGGAAACGACCAAGATCCTTACCGACGCCGCGATCAACGGCAAGAGCGACAAGCTTGTCGGCCTGAAGGAGAACGTGATCATCGGCAAGCTGATCCCGGCCGGAACCGGGATCAACCGGTACCGCAACATCCAGGTGCAGCCGACCGAGGAGGCCAGGGCCGCGGCGTACGCGATCCCGTCCTACGACGACGGTTACTACTCGCCGGACGTGTTCGGGACCGGAACCGGAGCCGCTGTTCCGCTGGACGACTACGACTTCGGTCGCGACTTCCGGTAACGACGCGCAACCACCGGGCAGGGCCCGCCGTGCACACCGCACGGCGGGCCCTGCCCGTATCCGGACCTCGCCGAGCACCCGCGAGCGGGTTCGGCGAGCTGACCGATGAGCAGCACCGGGGACCGGGTAGGGATGATGGTGGGCGATGACGGATCCTGTCGCCCGTTTTCTGCCGCTGCCCGGGATGTTGCGGGCGGTGGCGGAGGAGGTCGACTTCGAGCGGGCCGGGCTGCTCGACGGTCTCGACCGGGTGCAACGTCGTATCCGGCTCGCGTTGCTCGGCGAGCTCGCCCGCGCGGGCGTGTCGCTGGCGGAGATGAACGAGGCCATCGGTGAGGACCGGCTGGGGATGTTGCTACTGGAACGCACTCTCGCTCCGCAGGGGACTCACTCCGAGTCCGAGGTCGCCGAACTCGCCGGTGTCGACCCGGGGTTGCTGCGTCGCTGGTTTCGCGCCCTGGGACGTCCTTCGGTCGACGGGTCGGAGCCGGCTTACGACGACACCGACGTCGAGCTCGCCCGGCGGGTCCGGGAGTACCTCGAGCTCGGGCTGCCGGAGGACGGCATGCTCACCGTCGCCCGGGCGATCGGGCGGGGGATGGCGAGCATGGCCGACGCCGCGGGATCGCTCCTGGGCGAGGCACTGCTGCAGGCCGGCGATCCGGATCCGGAGCTGGCGTTGCAGTACGCCGCGCAGTCACGGCTGCTCGTCGAGACCGACGCGCCGCTGTTGACCCACATCCTCGCGCTCAACCTGGCGGAGCGGATCCGTTCGCACGCGGTCGGTGTCGCCGATCGGACCGGTGGACGGATCCAGGGCGCCCAGGAGGCGATCGTCTGCTTCGCCGACCTCGTGGGCTTCACGCGTCTGGGTGAGGAGATTCCCGCCGACGAGCTCGGTCTCATCGCGGAGCATCTCGCGGCGATCGTCACGGATGTGGTCGAGCCTCCGGTCCGGCTGGTCAAGACGATCGGCGACGCCGTAATGCTGGTTGCCCCGCAGGCGCTGCCGATGGTGCGGACCGTGCTCGACGTCGTCGACGCCGCGCACGGGGAGCTGCCTCCGTTGCGGGTCGGTATCGCCGCCGGGGTCGCGGTGCCGCACGGCGGGGACTGGTACGGCCCACCGGTCAACCTGGCCAGCCGCGTCACGGCCAGCGCCCGGCCCGCAACGGTGCTGGCGACCGATCCGGTGCGGCGCGCGGCGGAGGCCGATGACCTGCGCTGGCGCGCTGTCGGCGTCCGGCGGTTCAAGGGCGTGCGGGGCAACCAGCGGATCTACCGCGTCCGTCGCGCGGGTGACGGGGACGCCGGCATCAGGTAGCGACGAACGCCACCCGGGGTCCGTAGCGGCGAAGGGCACCATCACTGCGACGGACGCAGTGATGGTGCCCTTCGCGGCAGGCAGCGCCGGGGACCCCGGGTCAGGGGATGGTGACCAGCAGGTGGCCGTCGGCCTCGGCGGCGCGGTGCTGTTCGGTCTGCCAGTCGGCCAGCCGTAGCGCCGTGGCCCGCGGCGGGACGCCGTCGGTGTCCCACGCCTCGATCAGCGGCGGGATCTTCGACATCATCTCCTGACGGAGCACCGAGAACGACAGCACCGGGTCGGCGTCGATCCGTCCGAGCAGCAGCCACCACGCCCAGGCGGCGGCGCCGGCGTTCGCCACGAAGTCCGGGACAACCGGGATACCCCGGGCGGCCAGAATAGCTTCGGCCTCCGGGGTGGTGGAGGCGTTCGCGGCCTCGATGACGAACCGTGCCGCCACGTCGGCGGCGTTGGTCGGCGTGATGGCGTAGGAGATCGCGGCGGGGATGAGCACGTCCACGTCGGCCGACAGCACCGCCTGGCGGGGCAGTCGCGCCACGTCGGTGGGCACCCGGGAACGGTCGATCTCACCGAAGGTGTCCCGCGCGTCGAGCAGCGCGGGCACGTCCAAGCCGTCCGGGTGGTGGAGCGCACCGGCGGCGTCGGCGACGGTGACGACCTTGAGGCCCGCCTCGTGCAGGTACCACGCGGCACCGCCGCCCATGGTGCCGACACCCTGAATCGCCACGGTGGTCTCGCCCGGCGTCCAGTCGCGGGCGTGCATCACGCCGAGGCAGCTCTGCGCGACGCCGTAGCCGCCGACGACGTCGCCGAGCTGGTAGCCGCCGGGCACGGGAGAGTGCAGACCGGCGTTGACTCTGCTCAGCGTGGTCTGTGGGTCGGCCGCCCGGCGGATCGCGGCGTGGTAGGACTGGTCGAGGCCGAGGTCGGCGAAGACGTCGTCGATCAGGTGCTGCGGAACCCCGAGGTCCTCGGCGGTGACCCAGTGGCCATCGATCCAGGGCCGCATCGCAGCCACGAAGCGGCGCAGCACGTCACGCGCCTGCGGATCCTTCGGGTCGCAGTCGATGCCGCCCTTCGCGCCACCGACGGGGAGGTCGAAGACGGCCGTCTTGAAGGCCATCCCGCGGGCGAGGTCTTCGACTTCGGACAGCGTGCAGCCCGCGCGCATCCGGGTGCCCCCGGTCGCGAGTCCTGCGACGAGGCTGTGCACGACCAGATATCCGTGCTTGCCCGTCACCGGGTCTGTCCAAGTCACCCGCAGCAACGGCTCGCAGTCGACGAGTGCCATCAGCCGAACCTCCTCCCACTTGCATATTGCGCACGAAGAAGACGCCCCGACGGGGCGCCTGGTTGTTCACACGGAGATGTCGCGGGGCCGCAGCCGGCTGTTACCGGGCCTGGTGCCCGAGCCGGGGGCTTGTCATCGTTGTCGGGCCCACAGCGAGTAGATCCGTACCCAGTAGAGCCACGCACGGTGTCCGTCGATGATCTTCACGGACACCACCCTTCACTCCACTTGAATCGACAACCGTGACGGTATGTGCAGGCGAGATCGGCTGTCAATGGTGCGAGCGCCGAGCGGTCCGGTGGCGTGCGTCGCATGCCAGCATGGCGCGATGACACCACCCGAGCTCACACCCGACGAATTGCTCACCACGACCCGCTCGGTGCGCAAACGGCTCGATCTCACCCGCCCCGTACCGATCGAGGTGGTCCGCGAATGCCTCGACATCGCACTGCAGGCGCCGAGCGGTTCCAACCGCCAGGGGTGGCATTGGGTGGTGGTGACCGATCCCGGTGCCAGAGCCACGATCGGGGAGTACTACCGGGACGCGACGAGGCGCTACCTCGGGTCCGGTTCCTCGGCCGCTGACCTCTACGCCGACGATCCGGACCGCGCCGCCGTGCAGCGGCGCGTGGGTGACAGCGCTGCCTACCTGGGCGAGCACATGGGTGAGGCGCCGGTGTTGGTGATCCCGTGCATCACGGTCGAAGGTGGCGACCTGCCGGCCGGCAGCCAGGCCGGCCTGTGGGGCTCGCTGCTGCCCGCCGCCTGGAGCTACATGCTCGCGGCGCGCAGCCGCGGGCTGGGTACCGCGTGGACCACGCTGCACCTGCGCTACGAGTCGGAAGTCGCCTCGCTACTCGACATCCCCGGTGACGTGCGGCAGGGAGCGCTGATACCCACCGCCTACTACACGGGCGAGGGCTTCGGGCGCGCTGCGCGCCAACCGCTGGACGGTGTGTTGCACATCGACGGCTGGTGAGCCCCGGACCGGTGAGCCCCGGACCGGTGAGCCCTCAGAGCCCGAGCGAGCGGCCGATGACCTCCTTCATGATCTCGGTGGTGCCGCCGTAGATGCGTGTGATGCGGGCGTCGGCGTAGGCGCGGGCGATGGGGTACTCGGTCATGTAGCCGTAGCCGCCGTGCAGCTGTAGGCAGGTGTCGAGCGTCCGGCCCTGCAGCTCGGTGCACCACCACTTGGCCTTGGCCGCGTCCGCGACCGTCAGCTCGCCGTCGCCCAGCGCCTCGACGCAGCGGTCGACGTAGGCCTGGGCGATGTCGATCTCGGTTGCGATCTCGGCGAGCCGGAAGCGGCTGTTCTGGAAGGACCCGATCGGCTTGCCGAAGGCCTTGCGGTCGGTGACGTAGCCCAGGGTCCAGTCGAGTGCGGCGGCGGCCGCCGCGACGCCGGCGAGGGCGATCGACAGCCGTTCCTGGGGCAGCCGGTCGACGAGGTGGCCGAAGCCCTTGCCCTCCTCCCCGAGCAGGTTGGTCACAGGCACTCGGACGTCGCGGAAGAAGAGCTCGGCGGTGTCCTGGGCGTGCTGGCCCAGCTTGTCGAGATTGCGGCCACGCTCGAACCCGGCCATACCGCGTTCGAGCACGACCAGGCTCATGCCCTCGTGGCGCTGCGACGGATCGGTCTTGACGGCGGTGACCACGAGGTCGGCGTTGATGCCGTTGGTGATGAACGTCTTCGACCCGTTGACGACGTAGGAGTCGCCATCACGGATCGCGGTGGTCGTCATCGACGCCAGGTCCGAGCCGATCCCCGGCTCGGTCATCGCGATGGCGGTGATCAGCTTCCCGGAGGCGATGCCGGGCATCCAGCGGGACCGCTGCTCCTCGGTGGCCAGATCGAGGAAGTAGGGCAGGCAGATGTCGTTATGCAGGGTCAAGCCGAGCCCGGCGGCGGCGGCACCGCTGCGCTGCACCTCCTCGCCGAGCACGGCGTTGAATCGGAAGTCGTCGACTCCACCGCCGCCGTACTCCTCGGGGATCGCCATACCGAGAAAGCCGGCAATGCCGGCGGTGGTGAACAGCTCCCGGGGCACGAGCCCGGCGGTGTCCCAGCGCTGCTGGTGCGGGACGACCTCTTTGGCCAGGAACTTGCGCACCGAGTCCCGGAATGCCTCGTGCTCGGCTTGATACAACCGCCGCCGCATCATCGACCTCCGTCTCCTGGTTCCGGCCGGCGTTGATTCCGGTCACCGTGCTCTGCGAACTCACGCTACTGCGTCGCACCGACGCCGTGCGATCAGCCGGCGGCTGGCCTACGGCGGCTGGAAGAGCTTGCCGGGGTTGAGGATGCCGTCGGGGTCGAAGACCTTCTTGATGGCTTCGTGCAGCCGCATCGAGACCGGCCCGAGCTCGCTCGCGAGCCACCCCTTCTTGAGGATCCCGACGCCGTGCTCACCCGTGATGGTCCCGCCCAGGTCCAGCGCCAGCCGCATGATCTCGTCGAAGGCGAGGTGCGCGCGTGCCACTTCGTTCTCGTCCGACTCGTCGAAGGTGATCACCGGGTGCATGTTGCCGTCGCCGGCGTGGCCGGTGACGAACAGTGCGACGTCGTGGCGGGCGGCGATGGCGGCCACCCCGTCGAGCAGCGCGACGAGCCGGGAGCGGGGCACGCAGACGTCCTCGACCAGCCCCGCTCCCAGTGCGAACACCGCCGGGCCGACCAGCCGGCGCGCCGCGAGCAGCAGTTCCGACTCCGCCTCGGTATCGGCCTCGACGACATCGGTGGCGCCGCAGGACCGGAATACCTTGCCGATCGCGGCGACCGCCGCCGCGGCGTCGGTGGTGGCGTCACCTTCGGACTGGGCGAGCAGTAGCGCCGCGGAGTCGGTCGGTAACCCCATGTCGCGGTAGGCGTTGACGGCCCGGATGCACGGCGCGTCCATCACCTCGAGCAGCGAGGGAGTATGCCCTCCGGAGGTCAGTTCCGCCACCGCCGCGCCGGCGGCCGCCGTGCTGCCGAAGCCACCGACGACGGTCAGCGCGGGCGGCGGCGCGGGCCGCAAGGCCAGCGTGGCGCGCGTGACGACGGCCAGGGTGCCCTCGGAACCGACGAGCAGCCGGGTCAGGTCGTACCCGGCCACCCCCTTGGCGGTGCGCCGCCCGGTGTGCAGCACCTCGCCGGTGGCCAGTACCGCTTCGAGCCCGAGGACGTACTCGCTGGTCACGCCGTACTTCACGCAGCACAACCCGCCGGCATTGGTGCTGATGTTGCCGCCGATCGACGACGTCTCCCAACTCGACGGGTCGGGCGGGTAGAACAGACCCTGCTCGGCGGCGGCCCGGGAGAGCGCGGCATTCGTCACGCCGGGCTCGACCATCGCGGTGCGGTCGGCCGGGTTGATCTCGACGATCCGGTTCATCCGCTCGCACGACAGCACCACACATCCCGCGATGCCATTGGCCGCGCCGGACAGGCCCGTCCGCGCCCCCTGCGCCACCACCGGGACACCGAGTGCCGATGCCGTCCGCAATGTCTCGGCTACGTGCTCGGTGCACTCGGGGCGGACCACCACCGCGGGAGGCTCCGAAGGGCACCACGGTGCCTCGTCGTGCCGATACCCCGCCACCACGTCCGGATCGGACGCCACGAGCTGCGCCGGGAGCACCCGGCGCAGCTCGTCGGCCAGGTCGGCCATCAGCCGACCTCGACCTGCACCTCATCCCAGACCATGGTGGTGCCGCCGGTGGCGAAGTTGGGCAGGTCGGCCACCGCGGCCTGGCCCTCCGGCGTCTCCAGCGCCCCCTGCAGGGCCTGCTTGGACTCCGCCCGCAGCTCGGCAACCAGGTAGTACGGCGGCTTGCTACCGTCCGCGGTCTCGCACTTGCCCCAGGTGTAGCCGGTCAGCCCGCCCACCTTGCCGGCCAGCGGGGCGTGTACCGAGCGGTAGTGCTCGTCGAAGTGGGCCGGGTCGTCCGGGTGGCCGTAGAGCACAGTGAGCCGATACATCCGAGTTCCTCCCGATGCGAGTCGATGGGCGCCGTCCCTGCCAAGGGGGCGGCCGTGCGGTAGGTCAACCGCCGTCCGCCGCTGCCTGGTCGCGGGCGCGCAGCTCGCGGCGGAGGAGTTTGCCGGTGACGGTTGTGGGTAGTTCGTCGAGGAGTTCGACGTGGCGGGGGTATTTGTAGGCGGCCATGCCGGTGTGCAGAAGTCGATGAGCTCGCGCCACCCGATCACCCCGGGTGATCCCGGAGTCGAGCAGCCCGCACGCGAACGCATCCGACAACCCATCCAGCTCACGCAGCGTGATCACACCATCGAAATACCGGATGGCCGGCGCGTCCGGAGCCCGCGCTACCGACGCGGCGCACATCTCCAACGCACTGCCGTACGCCACCTCGATATCCACAGGCTGACCCGAGTCGAACCGCGCCAACCAGGGACGCTCGTCATAGATGCCCATTGTGCCCGTTCCTGCCCTCGAAAGGCGCCCCGCGCTGATCGGCTCGCTCGGTATCGATCCTGTCGAGCCGCCCAGTACCGTGTCAACGAAGCCAGGGATTCAGGGAGGTGGCATGACACCCGCCCCGCAGGACTTCATCGCGCCGGGTGAGTTCGTCGACTCGTCGACCCCCGCGGTCGCCCGCTTCACCCGCCGGGTGCTCGGCGGTGTCGACGGCCCGACTGTTGACGGCCGGGCCGTCGATCCGGTGACCTCGGCGGTGCGGCTCTTCGAGGCAGTCCGCGACGACATCTGGTACGACCCGTACTCGGTCTCGGCCGATCCCGGCCACCACCGCGCGAGCACCGTCGCCACGGCCGATCGGACCTACTGCATCCCGAAGGCGGTGCTGCTCGCCGCCGCCGCGAGGGCGGCCGGCATCCCCGCCAGGCTCGGCTTCGCCGACGTGCGCAACCACCTGCAGACGCCGGCCCTCCGGGAACGGATGAACGGCTCGGAGCTGTTCGTCTTCCACGGCTACGCTGAGATGTGGCTGCGCGGCCGGTGGGTGAAGGCGACCCCGGCGTTCAACGCTGAGCTGTGCGACCGCTTCGGCGTGTCCGCGATGGCCTTCGACGGCGTGCACGATGCACTGCTGCATCAGTACGGCGCCGACGGTGCGCGGCACATGGAGTACGTGCACGATCGCGGTTGGTATGCCGATCTGCCGTTCGGCGAGATCATGCGCGCGTTCCGGGAGCACTACGCCGACAGCTTCATTGCCGACGAAGCGCGCGAGGCGGATCTGTTCCACGACGGGACAGCCTGAGCGGCACGAACGGCCACGGTGTGGAGCTGCGCGTCCCCCCGAGGGGCTCCCCCGCCGAGGGTGTGCTTCACGGCGGGGCACGTCCACCCGCTGGGTGGAGCCGCCTACGGCCCGGGAAGGTGCCGTACCTGTTCGACCGCGGTGTGGGCCCGTGCTCGTCGAGGGCGTCGCGGTCCTCGCCACCGTCGACCTGGTGTGCCGGCTGAGCACGGTCCCGACGCGACGAGACCATGACACCCCGATGGGTGGAAATGCGAACTTCGGGCCACTCCCCTGTGCCCTGTGGGCTACTCCCCAAAAGGGGTGAGATGAGGGGTGAGGACCTCCGCCCCCTCGTCACGCTTCGGAAGAGCGTCGCCACGTTCGGGTCACTTACCGCCCCTTGACACGCTCCGCACCTCCATGTGGACTAGTAGTGACGTGAGCCCCGCCACAGCGCGTACCAGCATGAGGCGGGTAACCGAGGCGCGGTCCAAACGCGGGAGGAACGGACGATGGCGATCGAGTCCACCGGACACAGTCAAGGCAATCCCCGCCTGTACGAGCTCGTCGAGCACGCGCCCAAGACCGGGCCGAGCCCCACCATCTGGGCCTGGCCCGAGCTGATCGACTGGTTCAGGGTCGCCGGCCAGCCGGTGCCGGGCCCGTGGCCACCACACCAGGAGGCGAGGCCGGATCCGGAGGCGGAGTCCACCCCGGTGGCCGTCGCCGAGCCTGAGCGAGAGTCCGAGCGCCCATCATCCGGGACGTCGCAGCCTCGCCAGACGAATCAGCCCCGCCACGGCAGGGGAATCATCGACGACTAGGTGTCGCGAAGGAGCTGAATCCTTCTTCGCGGAGCCTGAAACGGATGCGCTACGGGTGCGCCGGCGAGTTGTCAGCCTTGCCGGCGTGTAGCAGCCCTTTCACTGGGTCGGCCAAGACTAGCCAAGACTAGGAGCGTTGGATGTATCCGTCTCGTTTCCGCTACGAGGCCCCGCGTTCGCTCTCAGAAGCGCTCGATCTACTGAAGCTCTACGGTGAGGATGCGAAGATACTCGCAGGCGGCCAGAGCCTCACCCCGATGATCAAATTGCGCTTCACCTCGTTCGAGGTGCTCATCGACATCAACAATATCCCCGGGCTCGACTACCACCGGGCGGATTCGGACGGCACGCTTCACTTCGGTGCGCTGTGCCGTCATAGCGACCTGGAGCATTCCGAGCTGCTGCATCGTCAGCAGCCGACCATGGCGGCTGCGGCGCCGCTCATCGCCGACCCGATCGTGCGCAATCGCGGAACCCTGGTCGGCTCGTTGTGTCACGCGGACCCGCAGGGCGACTGGGCGTCGGTGATGCTGGCGCTGAACGGGGAGATCATCGCCGCCAGCGCAGAGGGTGAGCGCGTCATCCCCGTCTCAGAGCTCGTCGTCGGGCCCTTCCAGAACGCGCTGCGGCAGGGCGAGATTGCGGTCGAAGCCAGGGTCCCGGCGCCGAAGGGGACCGTGTCGGGGGACTACCTCAAGCTCGAGCGGCGGGTGGGGGACTTCGCCACCGTCGGGGTTGCCGTGGCGCTCGAGTCGTCCGGCTCGACGGTGAGCCGGGCAGGCATCGCATTGACCGGGGTCGGCCCGCAGAACATCAAGGCCACGGCTGCCGAGCAAGCCCTGGTGGGGAATTCGCTGAACTCCGGGACGATCGATCAGGCGGCGCGGCTGGCCGCCGAGGCGGCGCAGCCCAAGACCGACCATCGCGGCAGTGCCGAATACAAGCGCCACGTCGTGCAGACATTCGTCAGCCGCGCCTTGGCGAACCGGCAACCTGCCCGAGCGGCCTGAATCGACTGAGATAAAGAGGGTATCGGTTGTTCACAGTAACGACGACGCCGAGGAGGACGCGATGGAAGAGCGGCGGGTAAACGTCACGGTCAACGGTGAACCCAAAGTCGCCGACGTCGAGCCTCGCATGCTGCTGGCCCATTTCCTCCGCGAGGTGCTGGGGCTGACCGGTACGCATATCGGCTGCGACACGACGAACTGCGGTGCGTGCACCGTGAACTTCGATGGCAAGCCCATCAAGTCGTGCACGATGTTCGCCGTGCAGGCCGACGGGCACGAGGTCGAAACCGTCGAGGGCATATCCAGGGCGAGCGAGCTGCACGCCGTACAGGAAGGCTTCAAGGAGGAGCACGGGCTGCAATGCGGCTTCTGCACCTCCGGCATGATGATGACCGCGAAGGCGCTCCTCGAAGAGAACCCCAACCCGACGGAGGAGGACGTGCGTTGGGCGCTGTCCGGCAACCTCTGTCGCTGCACCGGCTACCAGAACATCGTGAAGTCGGTGCTGTGGGCCGCAGAGAAGATGCGGTCGGAAGCCGCTGTCAGGCGCTGACGGCGCGAGCTGGCGACAAGGAGGGACGACATGGCGCAAGCGCTAGACGAAATCAAGATCGGTGGGTTGGGCTCGAGTCGCAAGCGGGTCGAGGACGACCGCTTCCTGCGCGGCAAGGGCAACTACACCGACGACTTCAAGCTGACCGGCATGCTGCACATGGAGATCCTCCGCAGCCCGGTGGCGCATGCGCGGATCAAGTCGGTCGACACGACCAAGGCCTGGCAGATCCCCGGTGTGCACATGGTGCTCACCGGCGAGATGGCTGCCCAGCACAACCTCGCGTGGATGCCGACACTGTCGTACGACACGCAGGCGGTGCTGGCCACCGACAAGGTGCGCTTCCAGGGCCAGGAGATCGCATGCGTGGTCGCCGACGACCCCTACATCGCCAAGGACGGGTGTGAGGCGATCGAGGTCGAGTACGAGCCGCTGCCCGCGATCGTCAACCCCGAGCAGGCGCTGGCATCCGACGCCCCGTTGATCCGCGACGACAAGGTGGGCCAGAACGACAACGTCTGCTACCGCTGGGAGGTCGGCGACCGCGAAGGAACCGAGCGCGCCTTCGCCCAGGCGGACAAGATCTCGACGCTTCGGCTGCACTACCCGAGGTCGCATCCGTCGCCCATCGAGTGCTGCGGATCGATCGCGGACTACAACCCCGCAACCACCAAGCTCACGGTCTACATGACCACCCAGGCGCCGCACATCATCCGGTCCGCGGTGGCGCTCGTGGCAGAACTGCCCGAGCACATGATCCGGATCATCTCGCCGGACATCGGTGGCGGGTTCGGCAACAAGGTCCCCGTCTATCCGGGATATGTGGCGTCGATCCTGTGCTCCATCCTGCTCGGGCGTCCGGTCAAGTGGATCGAGGACAAGACCGGCAACCTCACCTCCACCGGGTTCGCGCGCGACATGTACATCGAGGGTCAGCTCGCGCTGCGCAACGATGGCAAGATCCTCGCCACCCGGTTCCATGCGGACACCGACAACGGCGCGTTCTTCTCCGACGCGCAGCCCAGCAAGTTCAAGATCGGGTTGTTCCACTCGGCGTTCGGTTGTTACGACATCCCGTACGGCTATCAGACCGCCCAGGGGACGTATACCAACAAGGCGCCGGGAGGGGTGGCGTACCGATGTTCGTTCCGGATCACCGAAGCCATGTTCTTCCAGGAACGCATGATCCGGGCGGCTGCCTTCGACCTGGGGATGGATCAGGCCGAGTTCCGGCGGATGAACCTCGTCAAGGACGATGACTTTCCGCACCGCACGCCGTTCGGGTTCCTGCTCGACTCGGGGCAGTACGAGAAGTGCCTGGACGTGGCGCTGGACGCCATCGGCTACCAGGACTTCTTGCGCGAGAAGGAGGAGGCCCGTTCCCGGGGCCGGCGGCTCGGGATCGGTATCTCGACGATGAGCGAGCCGCTCGGGGCGGGCAACAGCCGCGAGTACGACATCATCGGGATCAAGATGTTCGACGCCGCGGAGCTGCGGGTGCATCCCAGCGGCAAGGCGATCCTGAAGATCGGGGCGAAGACCCAGGGGCAGGGACACGAGACGACGTTCGCTCAGATCGTGACCCACGAGCTCGGCATCCCCGCCCCCGACATCGTCGTCGAGCACGGCGACACCGACAACACGCCGTACGGCATGGGGACCTACGCCTCCCGCAGCACACCGACGGCGGGGGCCGCGACGGCCATGGTGTCCCGCAAGATCCGCGCCAAGGCGAGGAAGCTGGCCGCCCATCTCCTGGAGGTCTCCGAGGAGGACGTCGAGTGGGAGCTGGGTCGGTTCTACGTCCGAGGCGCTCACGACCGGGGTGTGACCATCCAGGACTGCGCGATGGCCGCCTACTCCAACATGCCCGACGGCCTCGAACCGGGTCTCGAGAACAACGCCTACTACGACCCGCCCAACCTGACGTGGCCGTTCGCCGCGTACATCGTGACGGTCGAGGTCGATCCGGAGACCGGCGTCTGGGACGTGTTGCGCATGGTCGCCGTCGATGACTGCGGGGTCCGCATCAATCCCATGATCGTCGAGGGTCAGATCATGGGCGGTATGACCGAGGCTTACGCGATGGCGAACATGCAGTTCATCACGTTCGATGCCGACGGCAACTGCGTCGGGTCGAACTACATGGACTACCTGCTGCCGACGGCGTGGGAGACTCCGGGCTTCGAGCTCCACGAGGTCACGACCGCGTCGCCGCACCATCCGATCGGCGCCAAGGGCGTCGGGGAGTGCGCGGCCGTGGGCGGCCCTGCCGCGTTCGTCAACGCGGTGATGGATGCGATCGACGACACCGGTGTCCGCAACATCGACATGCCCCTGCTACCGGACCGCGTGTGGGAGGCCATCACGTACAAGCGCGACGTATCCGGTGCGCCCCCGGTCAAGACCGACTGAGCCGATGGTCATGGACGGGTGGGACGTTCTCGAGCGTGCCCGCGAGCTGTCGCAGCGGGGCGAGGTGTTCGCGCTGGCGACCGTCGTGTGGCGGCGCGGCCCGTCCTCGGGCAAGCAGGGCAACCGTGCGGTCGTCACCGCCTCGGGGCAGGTGCAGGGCTGGATCGGCGGGGCCTGCGCGGAGCCGGTGGTGGTCCGCGAGGCGCGGCACGCCCTCGCTGAGGGTGTGCCGCGCCTGATGTTCCTCGGGCCACCCGATGAACTCGATGCGGCATCGCGCGACGGTGTGACCTCCGTACCGATCGCGTGCCAGAGTGAGGGAGCACTGGAGGTCTACATCGAACCCGTCGAACCCAGGCCTCACGTCGCGATCGTGGGGCGGTCGCCGATGACCGAGGCGCTCACTCAGATGGCGACGGCGATCGGGTGGCACACCGTGCTCCTGGATCCCGACGGGGGCTCGTCCGAAGACCACCCGCATGCCGACCGGGTCGTCAGCGAGCTCGATTTCGAGGCGGCCGGCGTGAATGAGCGCTCGATCGTCGTGGTGGCGACGCAGGGTCACCACGACGAGGACGCGGTCGAGCGGGCATTGGGTGTCGGACCCGCCTACATCGGGCTGGTGGGTTCTCGCCAGCGAGGCGCCTCGGTGCTGGGATACCTGAGGGATCGAGGTCTTCCGGAGGAAACGCTGGAGCGCGTGACGGTACCGGCCGGTCTGGACCTCGGGAAGACCTCGCACCGCGAGATAGCTGTTGCGATCCTGGCGGAACTGGTGAAGCTGGGCGCCGAAAGGAAATTGACCGCCGGGGTGGCCACGGAGGTCCCGGACGTCGAGGAGGCCGTGGATCCCGTCTGCGGCATGGCGGTGGAGGTGAGGTCCGCGCGGCACAAGGCCGAGTACGACGGCACTACCTATTTCTTCTGCTGTCCAGGGTGTCGCACGGCGTTCGAGAAGGATGCAGCCGCGTTCGTGGATTCCGCAAGCGAGGTCGTGACATGAAGCGGACCGGTCGTGTGAACAGGAGAGGCAGTAGATGCTGATCGAGAATGAGATCGACGTCGCAGCGCCGGTCGAGCAGGTATGGAACTACATGCTCGACGTCCCCCGCATGGCGCCCTGCATTCCGGGCGCCGAGATCACCGAGGACTCCGGTGGCGGCACGTACAAGGGCCGGGTGACCACGAAGATGGGACCGGTCACCATGAAGTTCGCCGGGACGGCGGAGATCGTGGAGCAGGACCAGGCCGGCAAGCGGATCGTGATGGACGCGAGTGGGTCCGAGGAGAAGGGCAAGGGCCAGGCCAACATGAAGATGACGTCGACGCTGGCGTCGTCAGGCAATGGGACGCGCCTCAAGGTCTCCCAGGATCTCCAGCTCTCCGGGGCGGCCGCTCAGTACGGTCGAGGCATGATCCAGGACGTGACGAACGTGCTCATGCGGGACTTCGCCAAGTGCCTCCAGGACAACATCGGCAAGGCCGGCAGGGGGGAGGCACCCGCGGCGACCAAGCCGGCGAGCGGCTTCAGCATCGGGATGCAGGCGATGGTGACGGCTCTCAAGCGGTTCTTCGGCAGGATCTTCGGCAAGGGCTCTGCGTGACGACGAACGTTCAGCGAGGCTGACATCGAGAGGAGGGACCGCACATGTTCCTGTGGTGGATCGGCAACATCATCTTGCTCTTCGTGGTGTTCCCGATCGTGCTCGTGTTGTTGAACCGGATCCTGGCCCCGGTGGAGCGGATCCGTAAGAGCGTGGACGACATTCTGGCCAACGGTGCAGCCCTGACCGGGCATCTCGACAACCTGCATGAGTTGCTGGCCACGACCGACAACACCGTGGAAGAGGTGTCGGTCGGCGCGACCCGTTACGTGAAGGGCGTCGCAAAAATACTGGGCGCATAGCGTGCCGGCAGATCTGAGCAACGAGCGACGGAAGGAGTAGCCATGCCGCTGGCCGGGTGGGTCACGCTACTGGCCACCGCACTGATCGTAGGGGTCACAGCGGTGGCGCTGCTGCGGGTGATCCTGCACCTCAGGCACGTCAACTTTACCCTCGGCACGGTCGTCGTGGGTGTGCGGTCGATCGCGTTCCAGACGAAGGCGGTCCCTCCGGCCGTCTCCTCTGTCAACGCCAACCTCAAACCGGTCAGGACCATGGCCGAAGGGGTGTAGGACAGCGACTGTCGCGAACCCGGGAGCCGGGTTCGAACGCCGAGGAGCATTCAGATGCAACAGTTCTATTGACGAGACGCAGGAGCCGAGTGCGACGCTGAGTTCACGGCCTCCAGCAGGGATGATCTGATGCGCCAGATCAGGCAACACGTGATCGAGGTGCACGGAGTGGCAAACCCCTCCCAGACCGTCCTGGCCTACATCGCGGACAGCGCGGTGGCTGACGACGCATCCGGTTCGTCGGCTCGGTGAGCCGAGACAGCACGAAGTTGGCGAAAGCCCGAGAGTCCTTGCGCCGGTGATCGCGAACCTGCCCCGGTGGGTCGCGGGGTCGGGTTCGGTGTCAGGGCGGTGACAACGGGAGACCCCGGTTGCCGGACAGGAGGAGCAGGGAGATGCAGGAGTTCCATTGCGACAGCCCCGCGTGCGCGTCGCACCTGACGGCGTCCACGAAGGACGAGTTGATGCGTCAGGTGGAACAGCACGTCAAGGACGTGCACAACGTCGATAATCCGACCCAGACGATCCTGAGCTACCTCGCGTCGACGGTGCGCGACGAGGCCGGCTTCTCGGCCCGGTAACGCCGAGGCAATGCAACATACCGACAAGGAGGCTGCAGGATGATGCTCCTCGCGGCGCAGGCGCCGCCCGAGGCCGACCTGTTCGGCTGGAACCTGGGCTTCGTGATCGCGATCGTGGTCATCGGGGCCGTTGTGGCGCTGGTTGCGCCGATCCTGGTGCTGGCAGGCCGGATCGGCCGGCAAGCACCGATGATCAATGAAGCCCTGCAGCGCGCGTACCACGACACGTTGCCGTTGGCAGACCTGCGGCAGACCATGGACCACGCCGAGGTCATCGTCGCCGGGCTGGAGCGTGGCCGCACGAGACTAGGGGGTTGACGATGCCGAATTCTGGATACGCGCCGGAGGAGATCGTCTACTGGTGGGTCGCGATCGGTGTCGGCACGGTCGTCGTACTCGTGGTGATCCTGCTACTCAGTATGCTCGTGTCGCTCGTCAAGGTCATCGACCGCGGCGTCGTCGACGTCCGTAATACCCTGCGTGCGATCACCGGGAACACCGCAAATACCACGCTCATCACCCAGACAGGAGATCGGGTCGATGCCGTGTTGGCCGAAGGCCTGCAGCATCACCTGTTCCTGGGTCGGGCGTTGACGGGCGCCGGGACCCCGATCGGAAAGGAACAGTGATGGTGGGCCTGCTCATATTCCTGTCGGTTGTCGTGATCGTGTTCCTGATCGCGGTGCTCGCAATCTACCTGTTCGTGGTCGGGATGCAGCTGAAACGCATCGCCGACAATCTCGATGACTGCGCCGAGAGCGTGCGGACGATCAGGGGGCACGGCGAGGCGATCATTCCCGGACTCGAGCACATCAACAACACCGGTGGAAGCGTGGCCGGGGCGCTGCCGCTGCTGTACGGACACGCTGAGCGCATCATCGCCAAGAGTGCGCCACCGGTCGCCCCGCCGGCCAACGGCCATAAGACGGCCCCTGCCTCGGGACGTCGGCGTTCGCGGATCGGCGAATCAGTGGGGTACCATCCCCCATCTCAGTAGCGGGGTGGCGGCTCACCGGCTCGGGGTCCAGGTCGTCTACCGCGGTAGCGCGAGCTACCGCGGTAGCTCGTCTGGGCCGCGTGGGGCGAGCGGACCGGTCGTCTCGGCCGTGTACTCGCCGATCCACTCGTCCTTCCATGCCTTGTCGTACTTCTGGACGTTGCAGTGTGGATCGTAGATGGCGGTGAGTTCCTGCGCGATCATCTCTCGGTGACCTCGGGCCCCGACGCCGACGTCGTAGGTGCAGATGTGGACCTTCCACCGCGAGCCGGCGCGCTTGGTCCAGCAGGCCGCGCGCGGGTGCTTGAAAGGGAATCCTTCCTCGGCGAGGTTGTCGGAGTGGCCGACGTAGATCACCGCATACTTGTCGGGCTTGGTATCGGGATCCGGTTTGTAGAGGATAGCGTAGACGCCGGCTGTTTCCGGCGGAGTCCAGCCGGCGAGGACCCGAGGGCCCTCGAACGAGTATCCTGCCAGCGTCCCGAGCCGGATCATGTTGCAACCCGATCTTCGCGCGATCCCGGTGGGTCCATGAATTTCAGTGTAGGAGACCGCCGGAAGCGGCGCACGGCGCCTCGTGCCGGTTCGACCGGAGGAAGTAACGGGAGCTGAAGGTGAGCCAAGAAAGCCCGGATAGTGCGCCGACGCGGGCGGAGCTCGAGCACCGGCTCGACGCTGCCCGACACGAGCTGCAGGAATTGCAGGCGCAGATGGAGACGATCAAGGAGGAGATCGCCGCCGATGTGGATAGTCGGTGGGCATCGATGTGGCGCACCCCCGAGGTGTTCGACCTCAAGGTGAGCGCGAGGCTGTCCGCCGACGAGAGGTATCAGTCCCTGCTCGGTCGCGCCCGGGAGGCGCAGCGGGAGGCGGACTCGGCCGCCGCGGAGCTCGACCGCACGGACGGCGAGTCGAGCTAGGGCGTGCTCACTCGTCGTCCTCGTCCTCGCTGACGGCCTCGACCCGGACGATCGGGAACACCGGGAGGCCGGCCTTCTCGACGGCGTCGGCGAACTCCTTCTTGCCCTTCTCGATGGCCTGGTCGCGGTTGTCGGCGAAGACGACGACCTTCGCCCCGTAGCGGTTCGTACCGATGCCGCTCGCGATCCCTCCGCTGGGGGCGACAGCGTCGGCCAGCTCGACGACTTCCTCGAGTTCCATCGTGCGGTCCCCGGCCGTCTCGATGCCGACGCTCCACCTGATCATGGTCATGGTCCGCCCTGCCTCCTCAGGTCTTCCAGCTCGGTAGGTCTTCCAGCTCGGTAGGTCTTCCAGCTCAGTCGAGTTTGGGCAGCAGCTCGGCGAGCTCTTCCAAGCTCTTCAGGTCGTGGCCGGACAGCAGCACGTCGACGTGGGGGGAGGCCACCATCATGCCCAGCGACTGGGGCTGGTAGTCAGGGTTGTTGCCCTTGTGGGGGTTCATCCACACGATGCGGAAACACAGGCGTGAGAGTCGGTCCATCGCCGAGGCGAGGACGGCGGGGTCACCCCGGTCGAGGCCGTCGGAGCAGATCACGACGACGCCGCCCCGGCACATCCCCCTGCGCCCCCAGTTGTGCACGAACGCGTCGAGCGAGTCGCCGATGCGGGTTCCCCCCTCCCAGTCGACCACGAGCTTTGCGGCCTGGTCCAGGGCGGCGTCCGGGCTTCGCGTCTGCAGCGGCTTGGTGATGTGGGTGAGGCGGGTGCCGAAGCAGAAGACCTCGACCTTCTGGGAGGCCGGCTGGGACGCGCGCTTGGCCGAGTACGCGAACTGCAGCAGGGCTCGGGAGTAGTCGGCCATCGACCCCGAGATGTCGAGGATGAGGATCAGCGGACGCACCTTGACCCGGCGCTGTCGCCAGTACAGGTCGATCATCTCGCCGTGCGTGCGCAGTGACTCGCGGATCGTCCGGCGAAGGTCGGGCTTGCGCCCCTTGCCCGCCGTCTTCGTGCGACGCGTGCGGCGTTTGGGAGGGTCCAGCCGGATCCGTTTCATGATCCGCCGCAGCGCCTCGGCCTCCTCGGCGGTGATGCCGGCGAACGACTTGTGCTTGAGGCTCTCGACGCCCGAGGCCATCAGCCCTAGCTGGGCCTCCTCCTCCTCACGCTCCTCATCGGAGGGCTCGGTAGCGGGGATCTCGAAGGCCGCCTCAGCTTCAGCACCGGCCTGCGCCTTGAACTGCAGCATATCGTTGACGGGACTGTCCGCCGCCAGAAAGAACTCCCGAAACACCTTGTCGTAGGCGCGGATGTCGTCACGGCGGGAGATGAGGCAGGTCCGCCCGGCCCAGTACAGGTCGACGAGGTCTGTCGGATCCAGCGGGGTCATCGCCTCGCAGTACGTCAGGATGTCGCCGGAGCCGACCGTGAGTCCTTCCGCACGAAGCGCGCGGCCGAAGTTGGCCAGCACCGATACGAACGCACTGTTACCGCTCGACATCGGTGCTAGACGGGTTCACGAGTCGCTTCAGGCATGGGACGTGATCTCCTTGAGGTTGTCCCGCACCATGTCCAGGTCGTCGCGTTCCTTCACGACCGAGCCGAGGGTCGTCTCGGCGACGTCGGCGTCCAGGCCGTCCTCACCGAGGAACTCCAGCGTGCGGGCCCAGTCCAGCGTCTCCGCGACACCGGGCGGCTTCTCGAGATCCATCTCGCGGAGCCGGGTGACCGCTGCGACCACCTTGCGGGCGAGCGCCTCGGACACCCCGGGTGCCCGGACGGTCACGATCTCGACCTCACGGTCGGGCGGGGGATAGCCGATCCAGTGGTACATGCAGCGCCGCTTCAGCGCGTCATGCAGCTCTCGGGTGCGGTTGGAGGTCAGTATCACCAGTGGTGGCCGTTCCGCCTGGACCGTCCCCACCTCGGGGATGCTGATTTGGAAGTCGGACAGCACCTCGAGCAGGAACGCCTCGAACTCGTCGTCGGAGCGGTCGACCTCGTCGATCAGCAGGATGGCCTGGTCACCCGCCCGGACGGCCTGCAGCAGCGGACGCTCCAGCAGGAACTTCGGACCGAACAGCTTGTCGACGGTCCCCTCGTCGCTGACGTCATGCTCGGACAACGCCCGGATGTGCAACAGCTGGCGGGCGTAGTCCCACTCGTAGAGGGCCTGGTTCGTGTCGATGCCCTCGTAGCACTGCAACCGGATCAGCTCGCGGTCGAAAACCGAGGCCAGCACCTTGGCGATCTCGGTCTTGCCGACGCCGACCTCGCCCTCCAGCAGGAGGGGCCGCTGCAAGGACATCGCCACGAATACAGCAGTCGCCAGTCCACGGTCTGCCAGGTAGTCGCCACGCCGCAACGTCGCGATCAGGTCATCGACGGAGTCCGGATAGTTCACGTGGTGATCCCCCCGGTCAGCAGGCGACCGTGGAACCGCGACGGCGCACCGGCCGGGAGGGCGGCCATCCCACCCCCCGTGATAGCGCGTTCGAACATTGCTCGGGTCCTCCCGTGTGCTCCGACCGACCGACTGTGCTCCGACCGACTGTGCTCCGACCGACGCCCTGGGCGCGCGCCGGTCCACCTACTGCTTCGGCTTCGACGACCCGAGGACGAGATCCCGGACGGTCTTGGTCCCGGTGTCCAGCTTGCCCTCGCGCTCGAGCTGCGTCTTCCACGCCGAACGCAGGTCGCCGTTGACGGATTGGTCCTGCTCTCCGTCACGCGGCCCCTCGACACCGTTGACCATCCCCTGGAAACCGACCTCCGACATGCCCTTGCAGGACTTGGTGTTGCCGCAGGATTCCTCGATGTCCGCACTGGTCTGGTGCTGCGCACTCCAGACGCCGCGCAGCGCCGAGAGCGCCTGCTGGCCCTCGTCGGGCAGGCCGTCGGTCGGACGTGCGTTCTCGTGCTCTTGACTCATCTCCAAGCACCTCTCACAACAAATCTCGTCAGGAAAACGGGGTACCCCATACCCTGACCACTCATGCATCGCCCCCGAGGCATGGGTGGCGATGCATTTGCGTTACAGCTGCTCCGCCGCTTCCCACCGACGGTTGACTTCGTCCCAGCTCACGATGTTCCAGAAAGCGTCGACGTAGTCGCGACGGCGAGCCTGGTAGCGCAGGTAGTAGGCGTGCTCCCACAGATCGAGCCCGAGGATCGGGACCTCTTCGGCGGCCAGCGGCGAGTCCTGGTTGGGCAGGCTGTAGGCGACGAGACGGTTGCGTGCCTTCACCAGCCACGCCCAGCCGCTGCCGAAGTGACCGGTCGCCACGGTCGTGAACCGCGCCTTGAACGCCTCGAACGAGCCGAACTCCTCCTCGAGGACCCGAGCGATCGGACCGGTGGGCTCGCCGCCCCCGTCGCCACTCAGGACCGTCCAGAAGAGGCTGTGGTTGGCGTGCCCACCGCCGAAGTTGCGCACCGCGTTGCGGGACTCCTCCGGGATCTTTCCGAGGTTCCACAGCAGATCCTCGACCGGCTGGTCACCGGCGGCGCGTAGCTCGTCGGTGGTGTCCAGCGTCGTATTCAGCTGATCGACGTACCCGCGGTGATGCTGCGTGTGGTGGATCTCCATGGTCTGGGCATCGATGTGCGGCTCGAGCGCGTCGTACCTGTACGGCAGGTCAGGAAGGCTGTAAGCGCTCATGTGCGCTATGTTACACGAGGCATCGTGAGGTCAACCGGCGGTTGCCGTCCGCACGCTCAAGCGGTACCATGCGCGCCGCTCGAGGGCGCAGCTCACCGCGCCCGTGCCTCCCGGCCCCCCGCTGCAGCGATCCGGTAGTCGGTCACGTCGAGCTGCCGGGTCCGATGACGGTACTCGAGCATGCGGCCCGGCCAGTTGTTGGTGATCCGGCCGGACTCGGTGCGGTACCAGCTCGCGCAGGTGGCCCACACGCTGCCGTCGAGCCGCTGCTGCATCTCGCTGTCGTAGCCGCTCTCCCCAGATACGCACGGGCTCCGTCGCGCCAGGCCTCGTTGAGGTCGCGGTCGCCCGCGCCGAGAACCTGCATCGGGGCCAGGAAGTCCTGCGAGGAGAAGCCGGTGCCGAGGATGATCGTGTCGCAGGGGTGCTCGGCGCCGTCGGCGGTGCGGACTCCGTCGGGATCGATCTCGGAGACCGGCTCGGTGACGACCGAGACGTTGTCGCGCTGCAGCGCCGGGTAGAAGTCGCTGGAGATCAGGATGCGCTTGCAGCCGATCTCGTAGCCCGGGGTCAGGGCCTCGCGCAACGCCGGGTCGCGGACCTGCAGCCGTCGCAGCGCGCGGTAGGCCAGCTCGAACGGCAGCCGTGCCGGCCGGAAGGAGGTCAGGCCCAGTGCTCCCATCTCGAAGAACCCCCAGAACCCGAGTCGTGCCACGTGCCGGGAGACCGGGAGCCGGCGGAACATCCAGTGGTGCCAGCGCCGGTAACGGCGATCCACCTTGGGGATGACGTAGGGAGCCGACCGCTGGAAGATCGTCATCTCGCGCACCTGCGGTGCGACGGCCGGCACGAACTGGATCGCGCTGGCTCCGGTGCCGATCACCCCGACGCGCCTGCCGGACAGGTCGTGGCCGTGGTCCCAGCGGGCGGAGTGGAAGGCCGTGCCCCGGAAGGAGTCCAGGCCGGGAAGGGCCGCATCCGACGGAACCGACAGCTGGCCACAGGCGGGCACCAGCACGTCGGCCTCGGTGATCTCGCCGCTGTCGAGCACCAGCCGCCACCGGCCAGCGGTCTCGTCGAACTGCGCGAGGGTGATCTCGGTGCCGAGCCGCAGGTGGTCACCCAGGTCGTAGTCGCGGCTGCAGCGCTGCAGATAGTCCAGGATGTCGGGCTGCTCGGCGAACCGTTTGGGCCAGTCGTCGCGCGGCGCGAAGGAGTAGGAGTACAGGTGTGAGGGCACGTCGCAGGCCGCGCCCGGGTAGGTGTTGTCCCGCCACACCCCGCCGATGCCGTCGGCCTTGTCGAAGATCGTGAACTCGCGGATGCCCGCGCGGGCCAGCGACATGCCCATGCCGATCCCACCGAAGCCGGCACCGATGATCGCGACCGACGGCCGCGTGTCGCCCCACCACCGCCGCAATGCCCCGCCGAGCTCGTCGACGGCGTCGTCGGCTTCGGCCAGCAGGCCGGCCAGCAGCGGGTAGTCGTGCCACATCCGCTCGGCCCGCCGGTAGCTGTACTCGACGCCCGCGCCGCGGGCGCGCTCGGCGAGCCGGTCGGCGTCGCTGACCAGCAGCTCGTCCGCGCCGGCGACGGCGTGCATCGGCGGCAGCCCGGTGAGGTCGGCATGCAGTGGGGACAGCTCGGGCGCCGCCGCGTCCGCGTCGCCCCGGTAGCTCGCCGCGGCCAGCCGTAACCAGCCGGCCTGCAGCAGCGCGTCGCGGCCCGCATTGGCTGTGACCGACACGCCCGACAGCGTGAGGTCGGTCCACGGCGAGATCAGCGCCAGCCCGGCGGGCAGCGGGTCACCGGCCTCGCGCAGCCGCAGGGTCGCGGCCAGCGCCAGCCCGGCGCCGGCGGAGTCACCGGCGATCGCGATGCGCGCGGGGCGGTGACCGGCGTCGAGCAGCGCCCGGTATGCCGCGACGGTGTCGTCGACGGCGGCCGGATAGGGGTGTTGCGGCGCGAGCCGGTAGTCCAGCACGTGGACTGGTGCCCGCGCGCTGCGCGACAGCTGCGCCGCGATGCCGCGGTGCGAGTCGGTCGACCCGACGATGTAGCCGCCGCCGTGCAGGTACAGCACCGTGCGGCCCGCGGCGGCGCCGGGGGGTCCGACCCGCTCGGTGGGCACGCCGCCCAGCGTTGTCCGGTGACGTCGGGTACCTGGGGGCAGCGGCAGCGTGTGGCGGTTGAGATCGAGCATGCGCCGCTGCATCCGGATCGGCACGCGCGGCGACAGGATCGGGCGTAGCGCGGCCGCGACGATGCCGCGGACGGCGCGGCGGGGTATCCGGACGGTCACGGGTCAGCCCCCGCGCCCCGGCCGCAGCGCGGCGACCTTCTCGCTGACTGACCGGCCCAGCGCGGTGATCTCCGCCTCCAGCCGGGGCAGCACGTTGCCGGCGTCACGGGCCATGACCGTGTCGACCAGCCGGGAGTGCACGACCGGCCGGATCCAGTGGTTGAGGCCGATGGCCCGCGGCACGTTGACCCTGCGGCTGCGGCGTTCGATCGCACGCACGAAGGCGGCCGAGCACGCCGCGACCGACGTCGTCGAGTTCAACGGCCACGGCAGCCGCTCCCGCATCGTCCGGAACGCCGACAGCTCGCGTTCGGCGTCGCGGACCATGTCGGTGTCGATCCAGCTCATGTGCGCGCAGCCGACCGACACACCGTGACGGGCGACCTCGATGCGCAGCGCGTCGGCGAAGGCCTCGGCCCCGGCCTTGCTCGACCCGTAGGCCGAGAAGCCCATGGTGGGCACCAGCGCCGCCAACGAGCTGACGATCAGCACGTAGCCGCGCGACTCGATCAGGTGCGGCAGCGTGGCCCGCACCGTCCGGAACACGCCGGTGAGATTGACGTCGACGGTCCTGGCGAACGCGTCGGGGTCGATGGTGCGCACGGTGCCGAAGCTCGCGATGCCGGCGTTGGCGACCACGACGTCGAGCCCGCCGAGCGCCCTGTCCGACGAGGCCACCGCGGCCTCGAGCGCCGCCCCGTCGGTGACGTCGGCCTCCGCCCAGGTGTGCCCCGGCCCGAGTTCGCGAGCCAGCGCCGCCAGCCCGTCGGGCTCGAGCCCGACCAGTGCCAGCCGTGCGCCGCGGGCTGCGAGATCGCGGGCGACGGTGGCACCGATACCGCGGGCGGCGCCGGTGACGAGCACCTTCTTGCTCGAGAGGTCCATAGTTACCGAAGAGTAGATACTCTTGCTGGGCAGGCCGAACCCGGGGTCGAGGGGCCGTTTTGACCGGCCATGAGCGGGGCGGGTATCGTCATAGCCGTGCCCGACGTGCGTCGGGCCGCTCCGCGTGCCTGCGAGCGGTGCAGCGCCTTCGCCGGCGCGAGGCCGCACCGGGCGGTCCTCCGGGGCCAGCGGGGTTCTCCCGAGGAGTCCCGGCGGGACCGTCGTGGCCAGACCGGTCCTGACTGGGCCGACACGCCCGACCTCGGGATACGGGAGAGCCAGGCCGACCCACGGACGAGCCAGCTCGACCCGAGGAACGACGTAACAGCCGACGAACGAACTCAGAGCCAGAGCACCACGAGGGAACGCGAGAAAGCTGGTCCATGCCTACCATCCAGCAGCTGGTCCGCAAGGGCCGCGAGCACAAGGTCGCCAAGACCAAGACGGCGGCGCTCAAGGGAAGCCCGCAGCGCCGCGGCGTGTGCACCCGGGTTTACACCACCACTCCGAAGAAGCCGAACTCCGCGCTGCGCAAGGTCGCGCGCGTCAAGCTCACCAGCCAGATGGAGGTCACGGCCTACATCCCCGGTGAGGGCCACAACCTGCAGGAGCACTCGATCGTTCTCGTCCGGGGTGGCCGGGTGAAGGACCTCCCCGGCGTCCGTTACAAGATCATCCGGGGTTCACTGGACACCCAGGGCGTGAAGAACCGCAAGCAGGCGCGCAGCCGCTACGGCGCGAAGAAGGAGAAGAGCTGATGCCCCGCAAGGGACCGGCCCCCAAGCGCCCGCTGCACTCCGATCCGGTCTACGGGTCGCCCCTGGTGACCCAGCTGGTGAACAAGGTTCTCGGTGAGGGCAAGCGCTCGGTCGCCGAGCGGATCGTCTACCAGGCGCTGGAAGGCTGCCGGGACAAGACCGGTACCGACCCGGTCGTGACGCTCAAGCGCGCGCTGGACAACGTCAAGCCTGCCCTTGAGGTGCGCAGTCGTCGCGTCGGCGGCGCCACCTACCAGGTGCCGGTCGAGGTGCGTTCGGTGCGCTCCACGACGCTGGCGCTGCGCTGGCTGGTCACGTTCAGCGGGCGGCGCCGCGAGAAGACGATGATCGAGCGCCTCATGAACGAGTTGCTCGACGCGAGCAACGGCCTCGGGGCCAGCGTCAAGCGCCGCGAGGACACCCACAAGATGGCCGAGTCGAACAAGGCATTCGCGCACTACCGCTGGTGACCGCCGGCGGCGTGCCCAACCACCCGTCCAGCCGACCGCTGGAAGCCGAGACAGCTAGGGATGAACTCTCGTGGCACGTGACGTGCTGACCGACCTGGGCAAGGTCCGCAACATCGGGATCATGGCCCACATCGACGCGGGTAAGACCACCACGACCGAGCGGGTCCTGTACTACACCGGGATCAACTACAAGATCGGTGAGGTGCACGACGGCGCCGCGACGATGGACTGGATGGAAGAGGAGCAGCGGCGGGGGATCACCATCACCTCGGCTGCGACCACCACGTTCTGGAACGACCACCAGATCAACATCATCGACACCCCCGGCCACGTCGACTTCACCGTCGAGGTGGAGCGGTCGCTGCGCGTGCTCGACGGCGCGGTCGCGGTCTTCGACGGCAAGGAAGGCGTCGAGCCGCAGTCCGAGACCGTGTGGCGGCAGGCCGACAAGTACGGCGTCCCGCGCATCTGCTTCGTCAACAAGATGGACAAGCTCGGCGCGGACTTCTACTACACCGTCGGCACGATCTCCGAGCGGCTCAATGCCAAGCCCCTGGTGCTGCAGCTGCCGATCGGCTTCGAGTCCGGCTTCGAGGGTGTCGTCGACCTGGTCCGGATGCGGGCGCTGACCTGGCGCGGCGAGGTTCGCAAGGGCGAGGACTACGCGGTCGAGGAGATCCCGGCGGACCTTCTCGAGACCGCAGGCAGGTATCGGGAGCAGCTGCTCGAGGCGGTCGCCGAGACCGACGAGGAGCTCATGGAGGCCTACCTCGGCGGCGAGGAGCTGACCGTCGAGCAGATCAAGCGCGGCATCCGTTCGATCACCGTGAACGGTGAGGCCTACCCGGTGATCTGCGGTTCGTCGTTCAAGAACAAGGGCGTGCAGCCGATGCTGGACGCGGTGATCGACTACCTGCCCTCGCCGATGGAGGTCCCGCCGGTGGAGGGCTTCCTGCTCGACGGCGAAACCCCGGCCCAGCGCAAGCCGTCGACCGAGGAGCCGTTCGCCGCGCTCGCCTTCAAGATCGCCGCGCACCCGTTCTTCGGGAAGCTGACCTATGTACGGGTCTACTCCGGCCGGGTCGCAGCGGGATCGCAGGTGCTCAACTCCACCAAGGACCGTAAGGAGCGCATCGGCAAGCTGTTCCAGATGCACTCCAACAAGGAGAACCCGGTCGAGGATGCCCGTGCCGGGCACATCTACGCCATGATCGGGCTCAAGGAGACGAGTACGGGCGACACCCTGTGCGAGTCGCAGTCGCCGATCGTGCTCGAGGCGATGAGCTTCCCCGAGCCGGTCATCCAGGTCGCCATCGAGCCCAAGACCCGAAGCGACCAGGAGAAGCTGTCCACGGCCATCCAGAAGCTGGCCGAGGAGGACCCGACCTTCCAGGTCAAGTTGGATGACGAGACCGGTCAGACGATCGTCTCGGGGATGGGTGAGCTGCACCTCGATGTGCTGGTCAACCGGATGAAGAGCGACTTCAGGGTCGAGGCCAACATCGGCAAGCCGCAGGTCGCCTACCGCGAGACCATCCGCAAGGTCGTGGAGCGTCACGAGTACACCCACAAGAAGCAGACCGGTGGCTCGGGCCAGTTCGCCCGCGTGATCATCAAACTGGAGCCGCTGACGACGGGCGACGGCGCACTCTACGAGTTCGACAACAAGGTCACCGGTGGTCGCATCCCCCGGGAGTACATTCCCTCGGTCGACGCCGGCGCGCAGGACGCCATGCAGTACGGCGTGCTGGCCGGTTACCCGCTGGTCGGGATGAAGATGACCCTGCTGGACGGGGCCTACCACGAGGTCGACTCCTCCGAGATGGCCTTCAAGATCGCCGGCTCGGTGGCGCTCAAGGAGGCCGCCCGCAAGGCCGGCCCGGTACTCCTGGAACCGTTGATGGCCGTGGAGGTCACCACGCCCGAGGACTACATGGGCGACGTCATGGGTGACCTCAACGCCCGCCGTGGTCACATCCAGGCAATGGAGGAGCGCAGCGGCTCCCGCGTCATCAAGGCACTGGTCCCGTTGTCGGAGATGTTCGGGTACGTCGGTGACCTGCGATCCAGGACACAGGGACGTGCGCAGTACACGATGCAGTTCGACTCTTACGGCGAGGTTCCGGCCAACGTGTCGAAGGAGATCATCGCGAAGGCGACGGGCGAGTGAGCATCGCAGCGCAGCGAGGAGCGGAGCGAGCCCGGAGCCGAGACGTGAGTATCGCGAAGGCGACGGGCGAGTGAGCTCCTCACGCCGCGATCGCGGCAGCGGGCACCGGGTTGCACCCGTCAGCGTCCGCACCACAAGACCCTGACAGCATGCCGCCACGACAAGGACCGGTCCGGTCCGGCGGTGCAGCGACAAGTCCAGGAGGACGAGACAAGTGGCGAAGGCGAAGTTCGAGCGGAACAAGCCGCACGTCAACATCGGCACGATCGGTCACATCGACCACGGCAAGACGACGCTGACGGCTGCGATCACCAAGGTCCTGCACGAGCAGTACCCCCAGCAGAACCAGGTCTCCTCGTTCGAGATGATCGACAAGGCCCCCGAGGAGAAGCAGCGGGGGATCACGATCTCGATCGCGCACGTCGAGTACCAGACCCAGAAGCGGCACTACGCGCACGTCGACTGCCCCGGCCACGCGGACTACATCAAGAACATGATCACCGGCGCGGCCCAGATGGACGGCGCCATCCTGGTGGTCGCCGCGACCGACGGCCCCATGCCGCAGACCAAGGAGCACGTGCTGCTGGCTCGCCAGGTCGGCGTGCCCTACATCGTGGTCGCACTGAACAAGTCCGACATGGTCGACGACGAGGAGATCCTCGAGCTCGTCGAGATGGAGGTCCGCGAGCTGCTCAACGACTACGAGTTCCCCGGTGACGACGTGCCGATCATCCGGGTCTCCGCGCTCAAGGCGCTCGAGGGCGACGCCGAGTGGAGCACCAAGATCGTCGAGCTGCTCGACGCCGTCGATGAGAACGTTCCCAACCCGGAGCGCGCCATCGACAAGCCCTTCCTCATGCCGATCGAGGACGTCTTCACGATCACCGGTCGCGGCACCGTCGTCACCGGTCGCGTGGAGCGCGGGCAGGTCAAGGTGAACGAGGAGGTGGAGATCGTCGGCATCAAGGAGAAGTCGTCGAAGACCACCGTCACCGGCGTCGAGATGTTCCGCAAGCTGCTCGACTACGGCGAGGCGGGCGACAACGTCGGGCTGCTGCTGCGCGGCGTCAAGCGCGACGACGTGGAGCGCGGCCAGGTGATCTCGAAGCCGGGTACCACCACGCCGCACACCGAGTTCGAGGGGCAGGTCTACATCCTGTCCAAGGACGAGGGTGGCCGGCACACGCCGTTCTTCAACAACTACCGGCCGCAGTTCTACTTCCGCACCACCGACGTGACCGGCGTGGTCACCCTCCCCGAGGGCACCGAGATGGTCATGCCGGGTGACGACACCGGGATGTCGGTGCAGCTGATCCAGCCGATCGCGATGGACGAGGGCCTGAAGTTCGCGATCCGCGAGGGTGGCCGCACCGTCGGTGCGGGCCGCGTCACCAAGATTCACAAGTGAGCTAGGGCCGGGAGGCGGGACCCGCGCCCGTCTCCCGGGAGCCGGGGCCCTTGCCAGGGGTGTCGGTGCCACGATGGGCAACGGTTTGCGCGATCCCTCGAGGGCGAGCCGGGAGGGTCCTCCGATCCGACCGGGGCCCGATTTGGTCGAGCACCGGGGGACTCGCTATCCTGCATGGGCTGGTCGACGGATCGACTGGCTGGCAGCCGCGAGGCTGGAGCCGGTCGGGCCGCCACGGGCAGCCCCGATCGAGTCCCACCCTGGAGTGGTCGGTTCCCCGGAGCCGGCGGGCCGGGGTGTGGCCCCCGGCCCAAGCCGGCCGGGGTGAACGTCCACCGGGCACCAGAGCCCTGAGCTGATGGCAGCGGGGACTCGGCGTGCGCGCCGTGGCGACACACCCGACCTCGTGGACCGGAGCACGATGACCGGCTCCACGCGGGGACATGAGTAGCAGCGGCACGAGACTGATAGGAACGCCCAACCACCATGGCGGGACAGAAGATCCGCATCCGGCTCAAGGCCTACGACCACGAGGCGATCGACTCGTCGGCACGGAAGATCGTCGAAACCGTGACGCGTACCGGCGCCCGGGTTGTCGGCCCGGTGCCGCTGCCGACCGAGAAGAACGTGTACTGCGTCATCCGCTCGCCGCACAAGTACAAGGACTCGCGGGAGCACTTCGAGATGCGCACGCACAAGCGGCTGATCGACATCCTCGACCCGACGCCGAAGACGGTCGATGCGCTGATGCGTATCGACCTGCCGGCCAGCGTCGACGTCAACATCCAGTGAGGGTCTCCGAGATGGCTACTGAGAGCGCACGGTCTGATAGTGCACGGCCTGGCTCGGACAAGCAGGTAACCGGCATCCTGGGCACCAAGCTGGGGATGACCCAGGTGTTCGACGAGAACAACCGGATCGTCCCGGTGACCGTCGTGCAGGCGGGCCCGTGCGTCGTCACGCAGATCCGCACCCAGGAGCGCGACGGCTACCACGCGGTGCAGCTGGCCTACGGCGCCATCGACCCGCGCAAGGCGACCAAGCCGGTGTCGGGCCACTACGCCAAGGCCGGCGTGACGCCGCGGCGACACCTCGTCGAGCTGCGCACCGCCGATGCCGGTGAGTACGAGGTCGGCCAGGAGCTGCGGGCCGAGGTGTTCGAGACGGGAGCCCTCGTCGACATCGTCGGTACCAGCAAGGGCAAGGGCACCTCGGGTGTGATGAAGCGGCACGGCTTCCGTGGCCAGGGCGCCAGCCACGGCGTCCAGCGGGTACATCGCACACCCGGCGCCATCGGTGGCTGCGCCACCCCGAGCCGGGTGTTCAAGGGCACGCGGATGCCCGGCAGGCTCGGCAACGTGCGCATCACTACCCAGAACCTGACCGTGCACCGAGTCGACCCGGAGTCCGGTCTGCTGCTGATCAAGGGCGCGCTGCCCGGCCCCAAGGGCGGACTGGTGCTGGTCAAGACGGCCGCGAAGGGCGGTGTGAGGTCATGACGCAGTCCACGGTCCGCGCCACCACGCTCGATATCCGCACCCCGAGCGGCGGCGTCGACGGCACGGTCGAGCTTCCCGCCGACGTGTTCGACGTCGCGGCGAACATCCCCCTGATGCACCAGGTCGTGGTGGCCCAGCTGGCTGCCGCCAGGGCCGGCACGCACGACACCAGGACCCGCGGCGAGGTCTCGGGCGGTGGCAGCAAGCCCTACCGCCAGAAGGGCACCGGACGGGCCCGGCAGGGCTCGATCCGCGCGCCGCAGTTCACCGGCGGCGGGACGGTGCACGGCCCCGCACCGCGGGACTACAGCCAACGGACGCCGAAGAAGATGAAGGTGGCCGCGCTGCGCGGTGCCCTCTCCGACCGGGCTCGTGATGGCCGGGTACACGTGGTCTCGGGGCTTGTCGACGCCGATGTGCCGTCGACCAGGACGGCGCGCCGGGTGCTCGCCGGGATCGCCACCGAGGGCCGCCTGCTCGTCGTGGTCGGGCGCTCCGACGACGTCGCCCGCAAGAGCGTGCGCAACCTGCCGTCGGTGCACGTGCTGACACCGGACCAACTCAACACCTACGACGTGCTGGTCAGTGATCAGTTGGTCTTCACCACCGACGCGCTGCAGACGTTCCTGTCCGGCCCGGTGCGGGGGCGCGGCGGGAAGGAGTCAGGCCCCAGTGATCGAGGAGGCGCAGTGATCGAGGAGGCCCCAGTGATCGAGGAGACGCGGTGATCCCCGACCCGCGGGACGTGATCCTCAAGCCCGTCATCTCCGAGAAGACCTACGGGCTGCTCGAGGAGAACAAGTACACCTTCATCGTCGCGCCACGCGCGAACAAGACCGAGATCAAGATCGCGGTCGAGAAGATCTTCGGCGTGAACGTCGTGAGCGTGAACACCATCAACCGGCAGGGCAAGCGCAAGCGCACCCGGTTCGGGTACGGCAAGCGCAACGACACCCGGCGCGCGATCGTGACGCTGTCCGCCGAGAGCAAGCCGATCGAGATCTTCGGCGGACCGGCCGCCTGAGCGAGGACGAACAGACATGGGCATCCGTAAGCACAAGCCGACGACCTCGGGCCGCCGCGGCTCCAGCGGCGCCGACTTCGCCGAGCTCACCCGAACCGAGCCGGAGAAGTCGCTCGTCCGTCCGTTGCACAACAAGGGCGGCCGCAACGGTCACGGCAAGATCACCACACGGCACCAGGGCGGCGGCCACAAGCGCGCCTACCGGGTCATCGACTTCCGGCGGGCCGACAAGGACGGGGTCCCGGCCAAGGTCGCGCACATCGAATACGACCCCAACCGCACCGCGCGCATCGCGCTGCTGCACTACGCCGACGGCGAGAAGCGCTACATCCTCGCGCCGGAGCGGCTGCGGCAGGGCGACGGCGTGGAGAGCGGCGCCGGATCCGACATCAAGCCGGGCAACAACCTCGCGCTGCGCAACATCCCGGTGGGCACCGTCGTGCACGCCATCGAGCTGCGGCCGGGTGGTGGCGCGAAGATCGCCCGTTCCGCCGGTGCGCGGGTCCAGCTGGTGGCCAAGGACGGCCCGCACGGGCAGCTGCGGATGCCCTCGGGCGAGATCCGCAACGTCGACGTGCGCTGCCGGGCCACGGTCGGCGAGGTCGGCAACGCCGAGCAGTCCAACATCAGTTGGGGCAAGGCGGGCCGGATGCGCTGGAAGGGCAAGCGTCCGACCGTGCGCGGTGTCGTGATGAACCCGGTCGACCACCCGCACGGCGGTGGTGAGGGCAAGTCCTCCGGTGGTCGCCACCCGGTCAACCCCGCCGGCACGCCGGAGGGCCGGACCCGGCGGCACAAGTCGAGCGACCGCATGATCGTCCGTCGCCGACGTACCGGCAAGAAGAAGCGTTGAGGGCCGAGGAGAGACAGCGATGCCGCGCAGCCTGAAGAAGGGCCCGTTCATCGACGACCACCTGCTCAAGAAGGTGGACGACCAGAACGACAAGGGCAGCAAGCAGGTCATCAGGACCTGGTCGCGCCGTTCCACGATCATCCCGGACATGATCGGGCACACCGTCGCGGTGCACGACGGCCGCAAGCACGTGCCGGTTTTCGTGAGCGAGGCCATGGTCGGACACAAGCTGGGCGAGTTCGCCCCGACCCGCACGTTCAAGGGCCATGTCAAGGACGACCGGCGGTCGCGCCGCCGCTGACGCGGCCGAGCACGGTCCGATCGGCGAGAACACAGCCATCAGAGACGAAGAGGTAGCTAGCGCATGGACGCCCGTAATGAGGCCGGCGCGACGGCCGTGTCTGCACGGCAGGAGCCGCCGCGCGCGGTGGCGCGGGCTCGCTACGTCCGCGTGACGCCGATGAAGGCACGCCGCGTGGTCCAGCTCATCAGGGGCCGCAGCGCCAAGGAGGCGCTGGCGGTGCTCGAGTTCGCCCCGCCGGCCGCGTCCGGCCCGGTCGCGAAGGTGGTGGCCAGCGCGATGGCCAACGCCGAGAACAACCTCGACCTCGACCCCGACACCCTCGTGGTGGCACGGGCGTACGTGGACGAGGGGCCGACGCTGAAGCGGTTCCAGCCACGCGCGCAGGGCCGGGCATACCGGATCCGTAAGCGCACCAGCCACATCACGGTCGAGGTCGAGTCGGTTCCGCAGCAACGCGGGCAGGCCCGGTCCCGCAGAACGCAGTCCGGCGCGAAGGCCAGGTCCGGTCAGAACAGGAGCGCCCGCTAGTGGGTCAGAAGATCAACCCGCACGGCTTCCGGCTCGGTATCTCAACCGACTGGAAGTCCCGCTGGTACGCCGACAAGCAGTACGGGGAGTACGTCAAGGAAGACGTCGAGATCCGCAAGCTGCTGTCCAAGGGCATGGAGCGGGCAGGCATCGCGAAGGTCGAGATCGAGCGAACCCGCGACCGCGTCCGGGTCGACATCCACACCGCCAGGCCGGGTATCGTCATCGGCCGCCGCGGCGCGGAGGCCGACCGGATCCGTGGCGCGTTGGAGAAGCTGTCCGGCAAGCAGGTGCAGCTCAACATCCTCGAGGTGAAGAACCCCGAGTCGGTGGCCCAGCTCGTCGCGCAGGGCGTGGCCGAGCAGCTGTCCAACCGGGTGGCGTTCCGCCGCGCGATGCGCAAAGCCATCCAGTCGGCCATGCGCTCCCCGCAGGTCAAGGGCATCCGGGTGCAATGCTCGGGCCGCCTCGGCGGCGCCGAGATGTCACGCTCGGAGTTCTACCGCGAGGGCCGCGTCCCGCTGCACACGCTGCGGGCCGACATCGACTACGGGCTGTTCGAGGCACGCACCACATTCGGCCGGATCGGCGTGAAGGTGTGGATCTACAAGGGCGACGTCATGGGCGTGCGGCGCGAGCGCGAGACGGCCGCCGACGCCGGCGCGCGCCCACCGCGGCGGGAACGCCCCACCCGCCGCCGCTCCGGGGCCTCCGGTACCACCGGGACGTCGACCGAGGCCGGCCGGGCGGCTGTGGCCGCGGGTGACACCGGGGTGCAGGGTGGCGGTCCGGTCGACCGCGCGCCCGAGGACGTCCCAGCGGAACCGTCGGAGGAGCTCCGGTCGCAGATCGCCGCAGCGCCGCAGGCGCAGCAGCCGGACGCGCGGACCGATGAGGACGTCGCGGTGGCCAACGCACCCGAGGTGAGCGAGCCGGACGCGGATGAGAAGAGGGAGGGCTGAGACGTGCTCGTCCCACGCAAGGTCAAGCACCGCAAGCAGCACGCGCCGAAGCGAGCCGGCGCGTCGAAGGGCGGTACCCACGTCACCTTCGGTGACTACGGGATCCAGGCCCTCGAGCCGGCGTACGTGACCAACCGGCAGATCGAGTCCGCCCGTATCGCGATCAACCGGCACGTCCGTCGTGGCGCGAAGGTCTGGATCAACATCTTCCCCGACCGGCCGCTGACGAAGAAGCCGGCGGAGACCCGGATGGGATCCGGCAAGGGCTCGCCCGAGCACTGGATCGCCAACGTCAAGCCGGGCCGGGTGATGTTCGAGATGAGCTACCCGAATCAGCCGGTGGCCTTCGAGGCGCTGCGCCGCGCGATCCACAAGCTGCCGATGAAGTGTCGCATCGTGACCCGTGAAGGTGGTGACTTCTGATGGCGACGACCACCACCACAGCGGCGGCCGAGCTCCGTGAGCTCACCGACGAGGAGCTGGTGATGCGGCTGCGCGAGGCCAAGGAGGAGCTGTTCAACCTGCGCTTCCAGATGGCCACCGGGCAGATGGACAACAACCGCAGGCTCCGCACCGTGCGGCACGGCATCGCCCGGATCTACACGGTCATGCGGGAGCGGGAGCTGGGGTTGTCGGTGTCGCCGGACGCCGCCGAGTCGACGCAGAGTGAGGGTGCGGCATGAGTACGACGAACACGGCAGGCACGAGCGGGAAGACCGGGCCCGGTCCCAGTAAGGCCAACGAGCGCACCCGCAACCCCCGCAAGGTCCGACAGGGCTATGTGGTGTCCGACAAGATGGACAAGACGGTCGTGGTGGCGCTGGAGGACCGCAAGAAGCACCCGCTCTACGGGAAGATCATGCGCTCCACGACGAGGGTGAAGGCGCACGACGAGGCCAACACCGCGGGTGTCGGTGACCTCGTGCAACTGATGGAGACCCGGCCGCTGGCAGCGACCAAGCGCTGGCGGATCGTCGAGGTGCTCGAGAAGGCCAAGTAGTCCCTCCGGGGCTTCGCCCCCCGGGAACCCCAACTCAAGAGCAAGAACTTCCCTCGGGCTCCGCCCTCGGGACAAGACCACCCTCGGGCTCCGCCCTCGGGAGGAGAGAGCAGTGATTCAGCAAGAGTCGCGACTGCGCGTCGCCGACAACACGGGTGCCAAGGAGATCCTGTGCATCCGCGTTCTCGGCGGCTCGTCGCGCCGGTACGCGAGCATCGGGGACATCATCGTGGCCACCGTCAAGGACGCCATCCCCGGTTCGACGATCAAGCGCGGCGATGTGGTGAAGGCGGTCATCGTGCGCACCGCCAAGGAGAAGCGCCGCCCGGACGGCTCCTACATCCGGTTCGACGAGAACGCGGCGGTGCTGATCCGCCCGGATCGCGAGCCGCGTGGCACCCGCATCTTCGGGCCGGTCGGCCGGGAGCTGCGGGACAAGCGGTTCATGAGGATCATCTCGCTGGCCCCGGAGGTGCTGTGACGATGAGCGAGCGTAGCGAGCGAATCATCGGACGCAGCGAGCTCGTGCCTCATGCGTCCGACGACCGAAGGGAGTCGGGGGCATGAGAGTACGCAAGGGCGACACGGTCGTGGTCATCGCGGGCAAGGACAAGGGCGCCAAGGGCCGTGTCATCCAGGCATACCCGGACAGTGGCCGGGTGCTGGTCGAGGGTGTGAACCGGATCAAGAAGCACACCAGGATCTCCCGCAACCAGCGCGGCGCCCAGTCCGGCGGGATCGTGACCCAGGAGGCCTCGGTGCACGTCTCGAACGTGATGGTCACCAACTCAGACGGCAAACCCACCCGGGTGGGCACCCGCACCGACGACGACGGTAGGCGCGTCCGTATCTCGCGGCGCAACGGCAAGGACATCTGAGATGACGACCGCTACGCAGGATGCAGTGCAGGTCCCGAGGCTCAAGGCCCGGTACCGCGACGAGATCGCCGCTGCGCTGTGGGAGCAGTTCGGCTACGACAACGCCATGCGGGTCCCCCGCATGGTGAAGGTCGTGGTGAACATGGGTGTCGGCGATGCCGCCCGGGACGCCAAGCTGATGGAGGGCGCCGTGCGCGACCTCTCCTCGATCACGGGTCAGCGTCCCGAGGTGCGGCGTGCCCGCAAGTCCGTCGCGCAGTTCAAGCTGCGCGAGGGGATGGCCATCGGCGCCCGCGCGACGTTGCGCGGCGCCAGGATGTGGGAGTTCCTCGACCGGCTGCTCACGATCGCGCTGCCGCGGATCCGCGACTTCCGGGGCCTGTCGCCGACGCAGTTCGACGGTCACGGCAACTACACGTTCGGCCTCAATGAGCAGTCGATGTTCCACGAGATCAATCCCGACTCGATCGACCGGGCACGGGGCATGGACATCACGGTCGTGACGTCGGCGACCACCGACGAGGAGGGTCGGGCGCTGCTGCGGCGCCTGGGCTTCCCCTTCAAGGAGAGTTGATGGCGAAGAAGTCGCAGGTGATCAGGGCGGCGCGCAAGCCGAAGTTCGCCGTGCGCGCCTACACCCGCTGCCAGCGGTGCGGGCGGCCACGCGCGGTGTACCGCAAGTTCGGGCTGTGTCGCGTATGCCTGCGGGGTATGGCCCACCGCGGCGAGCTGCCAGGCGTTCATAAGAGCAGCTGGTAGGAAAGCCGCCTACCAGCTGCCTGTGAGTGGCGAGACGACCTATGGCTCGTCTCCTCACTCACCACAAAAGATCTTCTGTGAGTGAGGAGACGAGCCACCGCTCCGCGGCGCGAAGCGTAGGTCGTGTCGCCACTCACAGGCCGAAGGCAAGAACTTCGCCGCAGGCCCGGGGACGGGGACCACGGCGGGAGAGGACCCATGAGGTCACCATGACGATGACCGACCCGATCGCAGACATGCTGACCCGTCTGCGCAACGCGAACTCGGCCTACCACGACCAGGTCGTGATGCCGCATTCCAAGCTGAAGACGCACATCGCGGAGATCCTGCAGCGGGAGGGCTACATCACCGGCTTCCGCACCGAGGCCGCCACGGTGGGCAGCTCGCTGGTGGTCGAGCTGAAGTACGGCCCGAACCGGGAGCGCAGCATCGCCGGCCTGCGGCGGGTCTCCAAGCCCGGCCTGCGGGTGTACGCGAAGTCCACGTCGCTGCCCAAGGTGCTCGGCGGCCTGGGCGTCGCGATCATCTCGACCTCCACCGGGTTGCTGACCGACCGGCAGGCCGCCAAGCAGCGGGTAGGCGGGGAAGTCCTCGCCTACGTCTGGTGAGAGGGGAGGAGACGACATGTCGCGCATCGGAAAGCAGCCGATCACCATTCCTGCCGGCGTCGAGGTGACCATCGACGGGCGCACCGTGACCGTGACGGGCCCGAAGGGCACCCTCTGGCACACCGTCGACGAGCCGATCACCGTCGAGCGGGATGACGACGGTGCCCTGCTGGTGAAGCGCCCCGACGACGAGCGGTACAGCAGGTCGATGCACGGGCTGTCCCGCACCCTGGTCAACAACATGGTCGTGGGTGTGACCCAGGGGTACGAGAAGCGGCTCGAGATCCATGGCGTGGGCTACCGCGTCCTGCTGAAGGGCTCGGACCTGGAGTTCGCGCTCGGCTACAGCCACCCGGTGCCGGTACCGGCACCGGAAGGCATCACCTTCGCGGTGGAGAGCCCGACCCGGTTCTCCGTCGCGGGTATCGACAAGGAGCAGGTGGGCGAGGTCGCCGCCAACATCCGCAAGCTGCGCCGGCCCGACCCCTACAAGGGCAAGGGCGTGCGGTACGCCGGTGAGCGGGTCCGCCGCAAGGTCGGGAAGACAGGTAAATGATCATGGCTGAAGCGACTGTGACGGCGAAGCGCGCCCGCATGGGTAAGGACGCCTCGACCCGTCGGCGGCTGTCCCGCTCCCGGCGGCACTTCCGGCTCCGCAAGAGGATCAGCGGAACCCCGGCGCGCCCGCGCCTGGTGGTCAACCGCTCGTCCCGGCACATCGGGGTGCAGCTCGTCGACGACCTGGCGGGCCACACCCTGGCCGCGGCGTCGACGCTGGAGGCGGACCTCCGGTCGATGGATGGGGACAAGAAGGCGAAGGCCACCAGGGTCGGCCAGCTGGTGGCGGCACGTGCCCGGGATGTCGGGGTGACCACAGTGGTCTTCGACCGCGGCGGCCACGCCTACCATGGGCGGATCGCGGCGCTTGCCGACGCGGCCCGCGAGGCAGGCTTGGAGTTCTGATGAGCAACGGACAGCAGCAGTACGCGAGTAACGGAAGGGACGCCTGATGCCTGGACGCACACGGCGTGAGGGCGGCACCAGTGGCGAGCGCAGCGACCGTCGCGACCGTCGCGACGGCGGCCGCGGCGCGGCGGTCCAGCAGGAGAAGAGCCCGCATCTGGAGCGCGTGGTCGCGATCAACCGGGTGGCCAAGGTCGTCAAGGGCGGTCGTCGCTTCAGCTTCACGGCGCTGGTCGTGGTAGGCGACGCCGACGGCATGGTCGGCGTCGGTTACGGCAAAGCCAAGGAGGTGCCGGCAGCGATCCAGAAGGGCGTGGAGGAGGGCAAGAAGAACTTCTTCCGTGTCCCCCGGATCGCCGGCACGATCCCGCACCCGATCACGGGTGAGGCCGCCGCCGGTGTCGTCCTGCTCCGGCCCGCCAGCCCCGGTACCGGGGTCATCGCGGGCGGCCCGGTGCGGGCGGTGCTCGAGTGCGCCGGCGTGCACGACGTGCTGTCCAAGTCGTTGGGCAGTGACAACGCGATCAATGTCGTGCATGCCACGGTGGCGGCACTCCGGGGGCTCCAGCGGCCCGAGGAGGTTGCCGCCCGGCGGGGGCTGCCGATCGAGGACGTCGCTCCGGCCGGGATGCTCCGGGCGCGCGCCGGGCAGGGGGCGTGAGCGTGATGGGCCAGCTCAAGGTGACACAGGTGCGCAGTGCCATCGGCAGGAAGCGCAACCAGCGTGAGACGTTGCGCACCCTCGGACTCCGGCGGATCCGCCAGTCGGTGGTGCGTGAGGACGACCCGCAGCTCCGCGGGATGATCGCCACGGTGCGGCACCTCGTGGCGGTCGAGAAGGTCTCTGATGAGGTGACTGCTCGATGACGATCAAGGTTCACCACCTTCGCCCGGCGCCGGGCGCCAAGACCGCCAAGCAACGGGTGGGTCGCGGCGAGGGCTCGAAGGGTAAGACGGCGGGTCGGGGTACCAAGGGCACCAACGCCCGCAAGAACGTGCCCGCCACGTTCGAGGGCGGTCAGATGCCGCTACACATGCGGGTGCCCAAGCTCAAGGGGTTCCGCAACCGCTTCCGCACCGAGTACCAGGTGGTCAACGTCGGCGACCTGGCCCGGCTGTTCCCCGGGGGCGGCACCGTCGGTCCGGCGGAGCTGGTCGCGGCAGGGGCGGTGCGCAAGGGCGCTCCGGTCAAGGTGCTCGGCGACGGCGACCTGGACGGGATCGGCCTGCAGGTCTCGGCGCAGGCGTTCTCCGGCTCGGCCCGCGAGAAGATCACCGGCGCCGGCGGAAGCGTCACGCCGGTCTGAGCTACCACCCGATGCGACGATCTCGACGGTGCGTGCCGGCTGGACCGGACCGCACCGTCGAGGTCGTCGCCGGGGAAGGCCGCAGGACGACGCACCACCAGGTGCGCCGCAGGGCGGCTGTTAGAGTCAGCCGCGCAGCGCGGTGTGTCGAACGCCGGTGTGCGCAACGCCGATGTGCCCAAGGCACTGCCCGTCACCAACCTGTCGGCGGCCGATCCGCCGGCCACGCCAGGAGGTCTTGAGTGCTCGGCGCCTTCCGCTCGGCTCTGGCCACGCCGGACCTGCGCCGCAAGATCCTGTTCACGCTCGGGGTCCTGGCGGTCTACCGGCTGGGTGCCAACACTCCCGCGCCGGGGGTCTCCTACAAGAACATCCAGCAGTGCCTGGAGCAGGCCCAGGGCGGCGACAACCAGAACATCTACTCGCTGATCAACCTGTTCAGCGGGGGTGCGCTGCTGCAGATCGCGGTGTTCGCGCTGGGGATCATGCCCTACATCACGGCGAGCATCATCACCCAGCTGCTCACCGTGGTCATCCCGCGCTTCGAGCAGCTCAAGAAGGAAGGCCAGTCCGGCCAGGCCACGCTGACCCAGTACACCCGCTACCTGACGATCGCGCTGGCGGTACTCCAGGCGACCGGGATCGTGGCGCTGGCCGTCCGCGGCCAGCTCTTCCCTGAGTGCCAGATCCCGCCGATCCCCGACGGCTCGGTGTTCAACCTGGTCGTCATCGTCGTCACGATGACGGCGGGCACCGCGGTCATCATGTGGCTGGGTGAGCTGATCACCGAGCGCGGGATCGGCAACGGCATGTCGCTGCTGATCTTCACCTCGATCGCGGCCAGGATCCCGGCCGAGGGCAAGAACATCCTGGACCAGAGTGGGCCGCTGGTGTTCGCGGTGGTGTGCGTGTTCGGCCTGGCGATCGTGGCCAGTGTGGTGTTCGTCGAGCTGGGTCAGCGCCGGATCCCCGTGCAGTACGCCAAGCGCATGGTCGGCCGCCGGATGTACGGCGGGACGTCGACCTACCTGCCGCTGAAGGTCAACCAGGCCGGCGTCATCCCGGTCATCTTCGGTTCGTCGCTGCTGTACCTGCCGCAGCTGCTATCGCAGCTGACCGGCGCGAGCAGCGATCCCGACCCGAGCTGGTGGCAGCGGTTCATCAACAACTACCTCGTCGACCCGTCCAGCGTCGTGCACATCATGCTGTACTTCCTGCTGATCGTCTTCTTCACGTACTTCTACGTGTCGATCACCTTCAACCCGGAGGATCGCGCCGAGGAGATGAAGAAGTTCGGCGGGTTCATCCCGGGCATCCGGCCCGGCCGCCCGACGTCGGAGTACCTCAGCTTCGTGCTCAGCCGGATCACGCTGCCCGGCTCGCTCTACCTGGCCACGATCGCGGTGTTGCCCAACCTGTTCCTCGACCTCACCGGTGGTGGTGGTGGAGGTGCGGCCCAGAACTTCCCGTTCGGGGGCACCGCCGTGCTGATCCTCGTGGGTGTCGGTCTGAACACCGTCCAGCAGATCGAGGCTCAGCTCACGCAGCGCAACTACGAAGGGTTCCTCCGCTAGTGCGACTCCTGATGATGGGCCCGCCGGGGGCGGGCAAGGGCACCCAGGCCGCCGTGCTGAGCGAGAGCCTCGGCGTGCCGCACATCTCTACCGGTGATCTCTTCCGGTCCCACGTCGGGCAGGAGACGTCGCTCGGGCTCGAGGTGAAGCGCTACCTCGACGCCGGCAAGCTGGTGCCCGACGAGATCACCAACGAGATGGTGTACGAACGATTGGCCGAGGACGACTGTGCCGCGGGATTCCTGCTCGACGGGTTCCCGCGGAACGTGGCCCAGGCGGACAAGCTCACCGCGATGTTGCGCGAGCGCGATTGCGAGATCGATGCCGTGCTGGAGCTCGACGTGCCCGAGGGCGAGCTCGTCGCGCGGTTGCTCGCCCGGGGCCGCAACGACGACACGGCCGAGGTGATCCGGGACCGTCAGCAGGTCTACCGCGATGAGACGTCACCCCTGCTCGAGTACTACTCGGACCGGCTGGTGACAGTTCCCGCCGTCGGATCCGTCGGCGACGTCACGGCGCGGGCGCTGGACGCGCTGCGAACCAGGGCGTGACCGGCGGCGGGGTCCGCGCCGTGGTGCGCAAGCTGCGGGGCAAGACCATCGAGATCAAGTCGAACGGCGAGCTCGACGCGATGCGGGCCGCCGGCGCGGTCGTCGCTTCGACGCTGACGCTGCTCGAGGGCGCCGCGCGACCGGGCGTGAGCACCGCCGAGCTCGACGAATCGGCCGAGCAGTCGATCCGTGACGCCGGTGCCGTCCCGTCGTTCCTCGGCTACCACGGCTTCCCCGGGTCGATCTGCACCTCGGTCAACCATCAGATCGTGCATGGCATCCCCGACCCCGAGCAGGTGCTCGCCGACGGCGACCTGCTCTCGATCGACTGCGGCGCGATCCTCGACGGCTGGCACGGTGACGCGGCCGTCACGATCGAGGTTGGTGCGGTGGGCGAGACCGACCGCAAGCTGTCGGCGGCGTGCCGGTCGGCACTGCATGCGGGGATCGAGGCCGCACAGCCCGGTGGCCGGCTCACCGACATCTCGCACACGGTGGAGAGCGCGGTCCTCGCCGCTGCGGCCGTGGACGGCGTGGAGTACGGCATCGTCGCCGACTACGGCGGTCACGGTATCGGCACCGCGATGCATATGGACCCGTTCCTGCCCAACATCGGCAAGCCCGGTCGCGGACCCAGGCTCGTCGCGGGCATGGCGCTGGCGATCGAACCGATGCTGACCGCAGGCAGCCACCTCACCGAGGAGCTCGACGACGGCTGGACGGTCGTGACGCTCGACCGCTCACGTGCCGTGCACTGGGAGCACACCGTCGCCATCACCCCCGACGGCCCGGTGGTCCTCACCACGTCCTGACCCGGGGCCCGCGATCCGGCGGGCGAGGCGGCGCGCTTCGACCTCGTCGAGCTGCTCCGCGAGCGACAGCGCCTCCTCCCATGCGGGATGGTCGAACGCTCCGGTCCATGCGTGGTCGAGGGCTTGCAGCGTCCGCCTCCGCCATCGCGGTAGATCCAGCTCACTGAACAGCGCCAGGGCGCAGCACAGTGGAGCCACCGCCTCGGAGGGCTCCCGCTCGGCGAGGCGCAGCTCACCGGTCGCACGGTGCGCATGGGCCGCTGCATGGTGATCCGCGTGCTCGCGGGCACAGGCGAGGGCGGAACGAAAGGTGGCCCCGGCGTCGCCGGTGCGCTGCTGCGCTGCCTGGATCTC
>WHSY01000169.1 GCA_009379815.1 Pseudonocardiaceae bacterium | reverse complement strand
AATATTGAATCTCCGAAGTGCTCAGGATGGCTTGCGAACCGGACGAAATGCTGCGGCTCGAACGTCACGATGACCTCGGAAGATCTCATCGATCCGATCTTCTTGAGCAGGCGATACGACACTCCAGCGCCCCACGTATCGAGCACCACCAGCAGTGGCCTCCCCCAGGAGCGTTGGACATTCAAGGCTCCCGGCAAGTCCTCCTCGCACTTCCCCTTGACAACGGAAAGCCGAACACCGCGGTCAGCAAGTGATCCATCGTCGAGAGTGTTGAGCTCTCGGCGCAACAACCCATTTAGGTGGTCGACTCTATCCTTGCGTGCCTCGATGAAGACAAACCCGACTGGCCGATCACGACTTGGTGGCCGCGCGCAACGCAACGCCGCAGAGACAGCATTCAGCGGTGATCCCGAGTGCCCGTTCTTGTACTCCCCCGGCCCCGCGAATCCCTCCGCGTAGGTTGCACCGCAGTCGAAACCCTGCTGGACGATCGGAAACCACGCCTGAAAATACTTGCGATAGATCCGCTGCTTGGCGACCGTATGCGGATCAGCACACCACACAGTCTCATCCGGCGGCATGAGACCTCCCCGATGCCACCCCGAACAGGTCCATACTCAACGCACGTCGCCAACAACCGTACGTGACCCTCGGTGTGGCCGTGACAGCCTGAGTTGGCTCCACTGTGACGGCTTGAAGTGGCTCCACCGGGACGAGCTTTCCGCGTGGCTGTGACGGTCTGATCTGGCCCCACGTGCCGACACGCCGGGGCGGTTGTGACGGCTTGACGTGGACGCCCTTGACCGTGATTACCGACGGACTGGTGATTACGGAAGGGGCCGAAGGTGGTGCGGTCGAAGGTGGAGTTGTTCGCCGCGATCAGACGTGACGCGCGGATTGAGGGGCTGTCTATCCGTGAGTTGGCGGCCAAGCATCGCGTGCATCGGCGCACGGTGCGGCAAGCGTTGGCGAGCGCGATCCCGCCGCCGCGCAAGATGCCGTCGCGGACCTCGCCGCGGCTATCACCGTTCAGGACTGCGATCGATGAGATGCTGCGCGCCGATCTGGACGCGCCGAAGAAGCAACGCCACACCGCGCGCCGCATCTTGGCGCGACTGGTCGACGAGCACGGCGCTGGTGACTTGTCGTACTCGACGGTGCGCGACTACGTCCGCAAACGCCGACCGGAGATCGCCGCGGAGGCCGGCAAGCCGCTGGAGGAGGGCTTCGTGCCGCAGACCCATACGCCGGCGGCCGAGGCCGAGGTCGACTTTCATGACCTGTGGGTGATCTTGCGTGGGGTCAAGACGAAGACCGCGCTGTTCACGATGCGGCTGTCCTTCTCCGGTCGCGCCGCGCACCGGGCGTCGCTGTCGCAGGGGCAGGAGGCGTTCCTGGAAAGCCACGTCTACGTCTTCGACCGGCTCGGTGGCGCGCCGACCGAGCAGATCCGCTACGACAATCTCAAGCCCGCGGTGTCACGGGTGCTGTTCGGCCGCACCCGGGTCGAGACGCAACGCTGGGTGGCGTTCCGTTCCACCTACGGCTTCGAGGCGTTCTATTGCCAGCCCGGTCATGAGGGCAGCCACGAGAAGGGCGGCGTGGAGGGCGAGGGCGGCCGGTTCCGCCGCAACCATTGCGTGCCGATGCCGCGCGTGGACTCGATCGCCGAGCTGAATGCGCTGCTCGAAGCCTGGGACGACGCGGACGACGCACGCCGGATCGGCAACCGGGCGATGAGCGTGGGACAGGACTGGGCGATCGAGCGGCCGCTGCTGCGCCCGCTGCCCGACGAGCCGTTCGACACCACGCTCACCTTGACTCCGCGGGTGGACCGCTACGCGCAGATCATGGTGCGCTGCTGCCAGTACTCGGTGCCTGCCCGGTTCATCGGGCACCGGGTGCGGGTCAAGCTCAGCTCGACGACTGTACGCGTCTTCGACCGCGACATGCTGGTCGCCCAGCATGAGCGTGCGGTCGGCAAGGGCGTGCAGGTGCTCGAGCTGGATCACTACCTGGAGATCCTGCTGCGCAAGCCCGGGGCACTGCCCGGCGCGACCGCACTGGTCCAGGCGCGCGCCGCCGGCGTGTTCACCAGCGAGCATGAGGCGTTCTGGGCCGCCGCCCGCAAGCAGCTCGGTGACTCGGCCGGGACCCGGGCGTTGATCGAGGTGCTGCTGCAGCACCGCCACCTCGACCGAGCCGCCGTGCTGGCCGGGATCACCGCCGCGCTGAGCATCGGGTCTACCAGCTCCGACGTGGTCGCGGTCGAAGCCC
>WHSY01000168.1 GCA_009379815.1 Pseudonocardiaceae bacterium | reverse complement strand
CGCACACGTCGAGCACCATCGTGTCGAAGTCGGTCGCGCGCGGCGGCGGCCGGACCTCCTACCGCGGTCTGGTGCAGGTCAACGAGGGCAGTCACCACTCCCGCTCGACGGTCAAGTGCGATGCGCTGCTGGTCGACCAGGTCAGCCGGTCGGACACCTACCCCTACGTCGACATCCGCGAGGACGACGTGGCCATGGGCCACGAGGCCACGGTGTCGAAGGTCAGCGAGGACCAGCTGTTCTACCTGATGTCGCGGGGCCTGTCCGAGGACGAGGCGATGGCCATGGTGGTGCGCGGGTTCATCGAGCCGATCGCGCGTGCGCTGCCGATGGAGTATGCCCTCGAGCTCAACCGGCTGATCGAGCTGCAGATGGAAGGGGCCGTCGGCTAAAGACCGCGGCAGCGACCGCGGAACGAAAGGAGTCCACCGGGTCCGTGCGGGGCCCGGGCTCGCGTGAGGAGGTGCCCGCGCAGTGACCGAGCTCGATACCGAGCAGAGGCGTGCCGCAGCGAGCCTCGACAGGCAGCGGAGGCTTGCCGGAGCGAGCCTCGACGTCGACAAGCTCCGCGCCGATTTCCCGATCCTGACCCGCACGGTGCGGGAGCAGCGGCCGCTGGTGTATCTGGACTCCGGGGCGACGTCGCAGCGTCCGCGGCAGGTGCTCGATGCGGAGCGCTCGTTCCTCGAGCAGCACAACGCGGCGGTGCATCGCGGCGCGCACCAGCTGGCCGAGGAGGCCACCGACGCCTACGAGTCGGCCCGCGCCCGGATCGCGGGATTCGTCGGTGTCAACGCGGGGGAGGTGGTGTTCACCAAGAACGCCACCGAGGGCATCAACCTCGTCGCCTACGCGATGAGCAACGCGGCGACCGCCGGTCCCGGGTCGGAGCGGTTCCGCGTGGGGCCGGGTGACGAGATCGTGGTCACCGAGATGGAACACCACGCCAACCTGGTGCCCTGGCAGGAGCTGTGCCGCCGCACCGGGGCCACGTTGCGCTGGTTCGGGGTGACCGATGATGGGCGGCTGGACCTGGACTCGCTGGCGCTGTCCGGGCGGACCAAGCTGGTCGCCTTCAGCCATCAGTCCAACGTGTTGGGCACGGTCAACCCCGTCGCCGAGCTGGTCTCGCGCGCGCACGAAGTCGGTGCGATCACGGTGCTGGACGCCTGCCAGTCGGTGCCGCACGGCCCGGTTGACCTTGCCGCCCTGGGGGTGGACTTTGCGGTGTTCTCCGGGCACAAGATGCTCGGCCCGTCGGGCATCGGGATCCTGTATGGCCGCGCGGAGCTGCTCGGTGCGGTGCCCCCGTTCCTGACCGGCGGGTCGATGATCGAGCTGGTCCGGATGGAGGGCTCGACCTACGCCGACCCGCCGCAGCGGTTCGAGGCCGGAGTCCCGATGACCTCGCAAGCCGTCGGCCTGGGCGCCGCGGTGGACTACCTGACCGGCGTCGGCATGGACCGCGTGGCCGAGCACGAGCGCACGCTCACCGCCCGCGCTCTGGACGGGCTGTCCGGCATCGACGGCCTGCGGATCATCGGCCCCACCGAGACCACCGATCGCGGTGGCGCCGTGTCGTTCGTACTCGACGAGGTGCACCCGCACGACGCGAGCCAGGTGCTGGACTCGGTGGGCATCGCGATCCGCGTGGGGCATCACTGCGCGTGGCCGCTGCACCGCCGGTTCGGCATCGCCGCCACCGCGCGTGCCAGCTTCGCGCTGTACAACCAGCCGGCGGAGGTCGATGCGCTGGTCGACGGGATCGAAGAGGCAAAACGGTTCTTCCGGATGACGTGACGCAGCTACGAGCAGATGCACCAGGAGATCATCCTGGAGCACTATCGTGATCCGCACCGGCACGGGCTGCGCGAGCTGTTCGACGCGAAAACCGTTCCCGGTCAACCCCGGATCCGGGTGCGGCCCCGCCAGGAGCACCCGGCATGCTCGTGGGCACGCGCAGCCCGCCCCGCAGTGTCCCCCTCCCGCATCGGCCACTCCGCGGGAGCACGCAAGCAGGGGTTGCTTAACCTGATATCACCGTACGGGTGTCCTGCTGCGCCAGCCGCGGGCGCACCGCCGGAAACCACCCGGTCGGGCGTCGCAGTCGCGGCGTGCGCGTTCACCCTGAGCGGACGCCGGGGTGCGCTGGCAGCGGAATCGTGTCGCGGGACGGCACGTTGGACGGGATGTCGGGATGAATGTGCACCGTGGTGACCGTGCACGCCCGCAGCGCCAACCATCCGGCCGCACAGGCACGGACCGGGCCCAAGGACGCGGTCGGCGGTTGACGGCGCAGCAGTCAGGAGTGCGAATGTTCGAGAGGTTCACCGACCGCGCGAG
>WHSY01000167.1 GCA_009379815.1 Pseudonocardiaceae bacterium | reverse complement strand
GAGATTGGGCTGTTCGGCGAGCCGAAGGCCAGCAAACGCAAGGAAGGCGCGTTGTACTTCGCCGACCGTGGCGGGGGCACGACGTACAGGCTACCGGTAGGCGCCACCTTCGACGAGGCGATGAGCTATGTCGGCTATCCCGACGAGATGGTCGAGACCGCCAGGGCGACCTGGACCCGTGAGCAGCACGACCTGGTCGGCAAGGACGGCTTCATGATCTCGGCCGCCACTGCCTTCCCGAACCTGAGCCTCGTGCACAACTGGCCGCAGGTGAACGACGACGGGCTCATCCGGCCCTTCATTTCGTTGCGCCAGTGGCAGCCGGTCAGCGAATCGGAGACCGAGGTGCTGTCGTGGTTCGCGGTCGACGCGAATGCGCCCGACTACTACAAGGAGGAGTCGTACAAGGCGTACGTGATGTGCTTCGGCTCGTCCGGCATGTTCGAGCAAGATGACGTGGAGAACTGGGTCTCTATCACGTCGACGGCCAAGGGAAGCATGGCCAGGCGGCTCCGGTTGAACAGCAGGATGGGTCTGGCCATGGACGGCAGTGTGATCTCTGAGAAGCCGGACTCGTTCTCCGGGCCTGGCACGGTCTACATCGGTTACGGCGAGCACAACCAGCGGCAGTTGCTGTCCATCTGGTCCGACTATATCGAGCACGGCGACCACCGGTTGACCGCGCCGGCCGGAAAGGCGGAGCGCTGATGACCGCAACGATCACATCCCGTCCGGTCCTGTACACCGACGAGCTGCACCAGCAGGCGGCCCAGTGGCTGACCGAGGAGGCCTATCTGCTCGACCAGCAGCTCTACGCCGAGTGGCTGGAACACATGACATCGGATGTCCGGTACACGATGCCGGTACGGGTGACCACGGCGAAGACCGCAGGCTTCGACACGCTGGCTGGGATGAGCCACTTCGACGAGGACCTGTACTCGCTGCGGAAGCGGGTGGCGCGGTTCGCCACCGAGCACGCGTGGACCGAGGACCCGCCGTCCCGGTTACGGCACTTCGTCACCAACGTGCGTACGTTCCGCACCGAGCGGGACGACGAGCTGCGGGTGGAGTCCTATGTGCTGGTGTTCCGCAGCCGTGGCGACGTCCGAGAGGCCAATTTCCTGTCGGCGAGGCGTACCGATCTGCTGCGCCGGGTCGACGGCGAGCTCAAGCTTGCCCGGCGGGACATCGAGGTCGACGAATCCGTCCTGCGCATGCAGAATCTCGGCATTTTCGTCTGAGGGACCATGAACGAGCCCGAGAGTGAGCCGACGTTCGTGATCGGCAACGAGTTCTCCGAGGTGCAGGTCAGCGAGGTGCGGACTCGCAACGGGGCACGGCTGCGCATCCGCGACGCCAAGTCGGAGCGGGAGATCCTGCTGTGCCCGCTGGAGCTGGAGAGCCTCACGTGGCAGACCTCGGAACTATTCACCACGCTGCTCGCGACTCCGTTCGGCCCGGAGGAGGAGTGAGATGGCGCAGCTGAAGGACAAGCGCACCCTGATACTCGGCGCGGGCTCCGGAATCGGCCGCGCGGTCACCGACCGCTACCTCGAGGAGGGCGCCCAGGTCGCCGCGCTCGAACTCAGCCAGGACAAGTGCGACCAGCTTGCCACCGACCACCCGGAGGTCGTGCTCACGTGTGGCGACGCGGTCTCGATCGACCACAACCGGACCGCGGTGAAACGGGCGACCGATGCGTTCGGCGGGCTCGACGTCCTCGTCAACTGCGTCGGCCTGTTCGACTTCTACACCGGCATCGAGGATCTGGACGACCAGGTGTTCGACGCCGCTTTCGACGAAGCATTCCGGGTCAACGTCAAGAGCCAGCTGGCGTCGGTCAAGGCAGCCGTACCCGCGCTGACCGAGACCGGTGGCACGATCATCCTCACCGCGTCGACGTCCAGCTTCTACCCCGGCCGCGGGGGCATTCTCTACATCGCGTCGAAGTTTGCCGTGCGAGGCGCGGTGATCGCGCTGGCCCACGAGCTCGCCCCGGACATCACCGTCAACTCGGTCGCGCCCGGAGGAACTCTCGACACCGATCTGCGCGGCCTGAGCGCGCTCGGCATGAACGAGCGCAGCCTCGGCAAGGCTGGGAACCGGGCGAAGGATCTGAAATCCAGCAACCCACTCGGGGTGGCGCTCACCGCGCGCGACCACGCCGACAGCTACGTCTTCCTCGCCTCGCCGGCTGCGCGCGGCATGACCGGGCGCTTCCTCCATCCCGACGGCGGAGCGGGCGTCAAACGCTGAGAGGAACACCATTGATCAAGATCCGTAAGGACATCGAGACGTGCGAGGGCTACGCGAACTGCGTCGTAGCCGCGTCCGATGTCTACGACCTCGACGACGACGG
>WHSY01000166.1:2189-2447 GCA_009379815.1 Pseudonocardiaceae bacterium | reverse complement strand
CGCCCGCGACCGCGGCGTGGAAAACGTCCGGGCGGCGGAGCACGGCGAGCGCGGCCAGGTACCCACCGAAGGACCAGCCGCGGATCGCGACCCGGCTCAGGTCGAGCTCTGGGCGCTCGGCGGCCGCCGCGTGCAGCGCGTCGACCTGGTCGTCCAGCACCGGCGCGGCAAGATCACCGTGCACCGCACGCTCGAACTCCGGCCCGCGACCGGGGGTGCCGCGGCCGTCGGTGATCACCACCGCGAAGCCCTGCTCGG
>WHSY01000166.1:0-2179 GCA_009379815.1 Pseudonocardiaceae bacterium | reverse complement strand
GAGCACCCGCTGTGCGTGCGGCCCGCCGTACGAGTCGAGCAGCACCGGCAGCCGCTGGCCGGGCTGGTACCAAGAGGGCAGGACCACGGCGGTGCGCAACGCGCGCGTTCCCAGGGAGAGGAGGTCGACGCGGACGTCGAGCCCCGGGTCCTGTGCGAGTGATCGGATCGGTGTGCTGCTGCCGTCGGCACGGTGCACGGTCACCGTCGCGCCGGCCGCATCGAGGGTCCGGGAGGTGATCACCGTGGTGCCGCCGCCGCGTCGCCCGTCGTGCGTCCCCGGCTCGGAGGTGAGAAGCATCGGGCCGGTGTCGCGGCGCCAACTCCACAGCCCGATCTCGGTCGGTTCGTCGCTCGCGGTGAACAGCACCGTGCCGCCGTCGACCCCGCTGATCCCGCGCAGCTGCAATCCCGGCGGGGTCACTGGCTCGTCGTCCACCAGCAGCCGGGCGGTGCCGTCGACGTCGCGGGTCCACACCAGCGCGCCGTCGTCGAGGTGGGCGGGGACGCCGGGGACGATGTCCACCCACGCCGGATCGACGGCCTCGTGCAGCCGGGTCGTGATGCCGGTGCCGGGGTCGACGGCGAGCAGCCGCAGCGCGCGCTGGTCCCGCGGCAGCACCGAGATCAGCACACCGTGCTCGCTCCACACCGCGCCGGCGAGGTACTCCTCGTCGCCCCACGACACCGGCACTCGGGAGCCGTTCAGAGACAGCACGAGCAGCTCGACACGGACGTTCGCGGTGCCTGCGGCGGGATAGGCCACCACCACCGGGTCGCGGTCCGGGTTGGCCGGGTCGGCGACGTGCCAGCGCTGCACCGCGGCATCGTCGACGCGGGCGGTGAGGATCGCGGCGCCGTCCGGGGACCACCAGTACCCGCGGTGGCGCGCCATCTCCTCGGCGGCGATGAACTCGGCGAGGCCATAGGTCACCGTGGCGGCTTCCGGCTGGGCGAGCGCAGTGTCGGCACCGGTGGTCAGGTCGTGCACCCGCAACGCCCCGCTGCAGACGTAGGCGATGCGCGATCCGGTCGGGTCGATCCGCGGGTCGAGCACCGGCCCTGCAGTGTCGATCCGGCGCGTCGGGCCGTCCTGCAGATCGGCGACGTACAGCCCGCCGGAGAGCACGAACGCCGCCGTCGAGACCGCGCGGTCGACGCTGTAACTCACCATCCCGCCGGCCTGCTCGCGGCTGCGCTCCCGGCGGGCGCGCTCCTCGGGCGGCAGGTCCTCCTCCGGCGAGCTGAGCGTCCGAGGGTCCGTCACAAGGCGGTCCTGCCCGCTCGCCACATCGAGGGTCCACAGGCAGGTCACCGGGTCGGTGCCGCCCTGGCTGCGCAGGAAGACCACCCGCGCGCCGTCCGGGGAGACGGTGACGCTGCGCGGTGCCCCCAGGGTGAACCGCCGGGTCCTGGCCTGTAGCCGCGGGAAGCTCTCGCGCTCGCTCATGGCGGACAGTCTGCCTGGCGCCGGCTTCGTCTCCCGACGTCAGATCGCGCGGGAGCGTGGACCTCGCAGGTCCGCTCGGCGCGCTTGCCGGCGGCGGCTCACCCGGTGGATCGGCGGGAAGGGTCCTGTGCAGAGTCAACTCGACCCCGGAGCGCCGGACCCTCCCCGGGGCCCTGGCGGCGTGCTTACCGAAGAGCGCTCGCCCCGGCGGCTGCCACCGCATGGTCGTCGTCAACCGTACTGCCGCTGACCCCGATCGCGCCGATGACCTCACCGTTCCCAGTCTTCAGGGGGACCCCGCCCGGAAAGGTGATCAACCCGCCATTCGACACCTCGATATTATAGAGCGGGCCGCCAGGCTGAGAGAGCTGGCCAAGCTCACCGGTCTCCATATCGAAGAACCGAGCTGTTCTAGCCTTCTTTATGGAAATATCGATACTTCCCAGCCACGCGCCATCCATACGCACAAACGCCTTCAGGTTGCCACCTGCGTCAACAACGCTGATGTCCATGAGCGTCGCGATCTCAGTCGCCTTCTTTACAGCGGCGTCGACGACCGTCTGGGCTCCTGACAGACCGATATCAGACATCTCTCCATCCTCCTCATACGCGGGACCTTGTAAGAACCTCCGCAGCCAGCCGAAACTCCAGTATCGGACCTCTCCCTGGCGCTGGCGCCGGGTACTAGACATGCTTGCCGTAGATCTGCGATGGCGGCTGGTGCCGCCCC
>WHSY01000165.1:2158-2499 GCA_009379815.1 Pseudonocardiaceae bacterium | reverse complement strand
AGAGTGCGAGCACACCGTTCCCGCGGTACTGGGACGCCGAACGGGAGACGATGGACACCAGGCAGCGGCAGACACTCATCTTGAGCAGAGTTCGGTCTCAGCTGTCGTACGCCTACAACCATCTGCCGTTCTACCGCCGACTGTACGACCAGCACGGCGTGAAACCGGACGACATCCGCACGATGGAGGACTTCACCAAGAAGGTGCCGGTCGTCACCAAGGACATGCTCCGACGCGACCAGCAGCAGCACCCGCCTTTCGGTTCCTGTTCCGGTGTCGACAACACCGAGATCGTGCGCGTCTACGCCTCGTCGGGCACGACCGGCACGCCCACGCTGTAC
>WHSY01000165.1:0-2148 GCA_009379815.1 Pseudonocardiaceae bacterium | reverse complement strand
CGGAACGCCGTCGTACTGCCTGCACCTCGGCGAGGTCGCCAAGGACATCGGCTTCGACCTATCCTCCCTCCCCGTCCACTCGTTGCTCGTCGGGGGCGAACCAGGCGGAATGCTCGAGGGACCACGGGCCGCGATCCGGCAGGCCTTCGGGGACGTCCGCATCCTCGACACCGGTAACACCTCCGAGTGCTTTCCCACGCAGATGAACTCGTCGTGCTCAGAGGAGACCGGGGTGCACGTCTTCGAGGATGAGGTGTTCCTCGAGGTGGTCAACCCGGGCGACTCGGCCGTAGGCCAGCGCGACGGCGACCGCGGTGCGACGGTCTACACGGCCCTCTGGCGTCGGTCTCAGCCGATGATCCGGTTCTGGGCCGGTGACGAGACCTATCTCGTACGCGAACCGTGTCCATGTGGGCGCACCTACCCCCTGCTGCCCCAGGGCCTGCTCGGCCGGCTGGACGACATGCTGCTCGTCCGGGGCGCGAACATCTACCCCAGCGCCATCGAGGACACCGTGCGCCGGATCTCCGGCGTGGGTGCGGAGTACCGCGTCGTGGTCGAGAAGTCGGGCGCCATGGACGAGCTCACCATCGAGTCGGAGTGGGATCCGCACTGGCTGGCGGCGCAGCCGGAGGCCGGTGTGGCCTGCCGCGTCCTCGAGCAGACGTTGCGCGATGCGCTGCGCAAGACCGTCGGTCTGCGCTGCGAGGTCCGACTCGTCGAGCCAGGGAGTCAGGAGAGCCAGGTGTTCAAGGCCCGGCGCGTCATCGACCGGCGCGTGTAGCGCGCACCCGTACGAAGGGACCAAGATGACGCTGACCGACCTGCACGCTGAAGTACGTCGCACGTTCCGCGAGTTCGCGACCAAGGAGATCGCCCCCGGCGCATGTGAGCGGGACCAGACCGGCGCCTTCCCCGCCGCCCTCGTCGCGCCCTTGGCGGACATCGGTGTCTTCCGGATGCTCCTCCCGACCGAGCTCGGCGGCGACGCCGCGGACACCGTGTCGTTCGTGATCGCCCTAGAGGAGATCGCTCGCGCGGACCAGTGCGTGGCTGCCCTGGTTGCCAACCAGGTGGGTCTCTCCGCCTTGCCGGTCGCGCGGTTCGGTAGTAGCGAGCAGCGTGAGCGATGGCTTCCGGGCTTGCTCTCCGGTGAGGTGCTCGGTTCGTTCGGGCTCACCGAGCCTGGTGGCGGCTCCGACACGGGCGCCATTCGCACCCGGGCTCGGCGGGACGGTGACGGTTGGGTGCTCGACGGCGCCAAGACGTTCATCACCAACGCGGGGCTGGCCTCTACCGGCTTCGTGATCGTCGCCGCGCGGACCGCGCGGCGCGACGACGGACGTACTTCCGCGGGCACGTTCATCGTGGAGACCGACAGCCTGGGCTTCTCGGTCGGTCCGCCACTGAAGAAGATGGGATGGCGGGCCTCGGATACCCGTGAGGTCTTTCTTGACGGCGTACGCGTGCCGGACTCCGCGGTGCTCGGGGATCCCGAGCGTGGGCTGCAGCAGTTCCTGGCGGCACTGGACTTCGGCCGTATCCAGATCGCGACTCTCGGCGTCGGCCTCATCCAGTCGGCGCTCGACTTCGCCCTGGAGCACGGCGCGCAACGTCTGGCTTTCGGTCAGCCCATCGACCGCTTCCAGGCGATCGCCTTCAAGTTGGCCGACATGGAGGTCGACGCGCACGCCGCACGGTCCCTCACTGTCCGTGCCGCGGAGCTGCGCGACGCGGGTGCGGACTTCTCGCACGAGGCGGCGATTGCCAAGCTGTTCGCCTCCGAGGCCGCGATGCGCGCTGCTCACCAGTGCGTGCAGATCCATGGCGGAGCGGGGTTCATGGACGACTCCGACGCCTCACGGCTGTTTAGGGACGCGAAGATCCTCGAGATCGGCGAAGGGACGTCGGAGATCCAGCGCCTGGTGATCAGTAGGCGGCTCACCCGATGACGTCGGCAGCAGACCCACGATCCAGCGCACGGTCGCGGTGCGCACGGAAGGCGTCGACGAGCTCGTCGACGCCATCGACCGGCACGGTGACTGGCTGCGTCAAGGCCCGCAACGATGGCGGCGGCGCGACCAACGACTGGAGCAGGTGCTGCGCGGGGCGGTTGTGCGGCGCCTGGTCGACAGGCTGGACCACGAC
>WHSY01000164.1 GCA_009379815.1 Pseudonocardiaceae bacterium | reverse complement strand
GCAGTCACGACGCTCTGGCTTCTACATCAGAACCTCCTGACCACATTAAGGACACGCGGTGGTATTCGCATAGTAAACAGCAGTTAGCGGGTCATCCTGTATGTGTCCGTAGATAGAAGCGGCCCCGGCCGGCGTCCAACCGCCAAACCGGGGCCTTGACGGGAGACGAGGTCCCGCCCATGTACAGAGTGTCAGATGATCTGCTCGCTGATGGTGTCGCCGTGCGCGACCAGGACACCGAGCTCGTGCTCGTCAGCTCGCGGCTGACCTTCGAGCAGCGCGAGCAGGTGGCCGCCGACCTGCATCGGCTGCTGCAGCTGCTGGGCGGCCAGACCGCGGCCGTGTGGCTGCCCGCCGGGCGCGGAAAGGCGATGTCGCTGTGAGCGGCCCGTGGCGCCCGCAGCACCGGCCGTGGTGCGAACCGGCCGACTGCGAACTCGACCCCGACAACAGCGCCGAAGGGCTGCACGTCGGCGCCGCAGACACCCTCCTCGGCGCCGGTTGGCGCACCGACTGCCGCATCGCCGAAACCGTCCCCCCCGAAGGGGAAGGGGTGCGGGTGCGGGTGCGGGTGCTGCTGCAGCTCGAATCCACCCAACTCGACGCGCAGCGCCGCATGGTCGACGTGATGACGTCGGCGATGCTCGACCCCGACGACGCGTTCCAGCTGGGGCGCACGATGCTGCGGTTGGCGGCGTTGGCGGCGGCCGGTGGGGGTGAGTTCCGGTGAGCGCCGAGTGGGGTTCCGGTGACCGGTACCGCTCTGGGGTCGTCGGCCTCGACAACGAAGGCGGCCGCTGCACGATCATCGTCACGGTGGCGGCCGACTCCCCGAACACCGTTGCGCTGACGGTCGGCGCCACCACCCGTAGCACGGTGTGGTTGACCCGTCCGCAGAGTCGGCGTCTCGGCGAGGCGCTGCTCGAGGCGGCGGGAGGCGCACCGTGAGCCTGTGGGCGGCGATCCGGGCCGCCATCAAGGTGCAGCGGATCAAGGGTGACGTGAAAGCGGCCGGGAAGGGGAAGCTGCTGGGCAGGATCGGGCGCCGGGTGGCCACCCGCGGAGTCCTCCGACGCCTTCCCTGGCGGTGAGGAGGAGGGAAGAGTACCGACCATGACCAGGCACCCCTACCCGCAGCAGCCCCGCCTATACGAGGCTAACGCCATCGCCGGCGCCGCCGTCATCGTCCTCATCAGCGGTGTGGGGCTGGTTGTCGGCGCCGCCACCGGCAACATCGCGGCGGTCGTGATCTGCACGCTCGCAGGTGCCGCGATGATCGCCGTAAGCGTGAAGCTGCACCTTCACGACAACCGCGAGATCGCGAAGTATCTCGACGCGCTGGAGCTTGCCGACCCGGCCGCGGCCCGCGAGATGCGGGACAACCTCCGCCGTGGCGGGCACATCAGCGACCGCAGAACCGCGGTCTACGAGATCAGCGACGGCTCGGGCCGAGTGATCTACATCGGGATGACCGGCGACCCGAAGCGGCGGATGCTCCAGCACTCCGACAAGTACTGGTGGCCGGAAGATCCCGAGGTCAGCGTGGAGTGGTACGGCAGTCGGGCGCAGGCCCGGTGGGTCGAGGCGGAGGAGATCCGGCGGCACCAGCCCCCGGCGAACCGCCGGGGGTGACGGGGAGGTGCGGGCGCCCCAGCCGGTCGGGAGGACCAGCAACTAACCGGCCGGGGCGGCACCGCTGTAGGCGCAGGACGGCGGGCCCGGCGGGACCCACGGTGCCGACCTTCCGTCCCGCCCGGGGGTGAAAGGAGTTCAAAGCCCCCCGGGGGTGCGGTTTGACGCCCACGCTTTACGCGGCCGCGGCCACCCAGTGCTTGACCGCGCCCGTCTGATCCACCAGATCACCATCCGCGCGCAACAGCGCCCGGAACGTGATCAGATCCTGGTCGAACGCGAAGTCATCCGACCGCTCGAAGCGGATACCGCGCACCATTCGTACGAAGTAGCGGGAGAAGTCGCCGAACAGCACGGCCTTGGCGTCGTTCGCGCCGGAGTCGGCGACCGTCGCATCCAGATACACCGGCCGTCCGAGCAGGGTGCCCACCGAGCCGACACCCGGCGACATGTCCGACTGGAACACGTATTCGCCGGTGCCGGACGCCTTTCAACTTGCGGATCACCCCGAGGGTGTGGGTGGACATCAGCCACCCCGACGACGGCTGCCGCGCATACGGGCTCGCCACGCTGTGCATCAGGTCGATGAGCTCGTCGGCGGTCGGATCGGTGCCGGTCGCACCGGTCACACCGAGCGTGGAGGCGGTCACGACACCGTTGGGCTCGTCGGTGCCGTCGCCGGTCACCAGATCGGCGCCCAACCCCAACCCGATGGCCTCCCCGGCCTGGCGGGCCAGATACCCCAACAGGTCGAACACCTCATCTTCGGCGAGCTCGTAGCTGACCTGCACCAGGAACCCGTACTTGAAAGCGTTCAGGGTGGTTTTCCCGAGCGTCGGATCCGACTCCGAGATGGTGCCCGCCTCCGCCACGATCGCCGCCGTCGAGCGGGCCGTGCTCTTCGGCACCACCAGCGGCTCACCGGTGCCGGTCGTCAACACCGTCGCACCCGCCGACAGCACCGCAGCCGACTCGGTCATGTGCGCGATCAGCTGATTGTGGAACCCGGTCGGCACCAAACCCGAGGCGGTGGTCGTCGCCAGATCCCGGGCCTCGATGCCCGGCTGGAACCCCGACCGCGCCGGAAGCTCGATCTCGATCGGCGCCCTCGAGTTCTCGACGATGGCGGTACGGAACTGGTCTGCCAGCTCCCGATCCTGCTGCGACCCGCCGGCGGCGGTGCGCACCCTAGGGGTCGCCCGCAGATTCGTGAATGACAGCTCGGCGGCCTTCTGCCGCTGCTCCGACTCGTCGAGCTCCTTCACACGGGCGTCGATCTCGTCGATCCGGTCGGAATGCTTCTCATAATCGGCGGTTTGCGCCTGGGTCATATGCGTCTGCCCGGCCGTCTCCGCCTCCTTCAGCACACGAGCGGCCTCGTGGAACGCGGTCGCCCGCTCACCCACCAGCCGGGCGCGCAGCTGCGTATCGGTTTCGTTACTAGCAGTACTAGGCATTGAGGTTTTCTCAACGAGTGGTGTAGCCGTGTTCGAAGTGGGTGAGCACGAG
>WHSY01000163.1 GCA_009379815.1 Pseudonocardiaceae bacterium | reverse complement strand
GCGGGACGCGGCTGCCGCCGGGCCACAACGGCGGCTCGCCGGCGGCGACCCGGCCGCCGCCGCGCTCCTCGCACCTGGCCATCGTCACCGTCACCGTCGCAAACCGCAGCGACGAGCCGACCTCATCGACCTCCAGCTCGACGACGATGCGCTCGTCGTCGAACTGGACTCAAAGCAGCGCTGCCGCACCCCTCCGTGGACCACCACCCGACCGCCACGCGACAGGCCCTCGCCGACCCACTCGACCGGCCGACGCCAGATACTGCAGCGCAAGAACAGGGTTTGTCGACCTGTTCGCCCGGCCAGCGCCGACGCCGGCGCGACCGCCTCGAGCATCACCTGCCGACTGTCGGCGCTGTCGAGCTTCTACCGGTATTGCGCCGGGCACGGCCTGACGCCCGGCAACCCGGCGGCCGGGGTGCGCCGCCCCCGGATCGACCCCGACCACACCACCACGGTCGGCCTGACCCGCGAGCAGGCCCGCGCGCTGCTGGCGGCCGCCGACGCCGACGCCGACGCCGGGCCGCAGCGGCTGCGGACCGCTCCGTATGCGACCATCGGTGGGCGTCCAGCGGAGGCCCGCTCCTTCAAGACATCAGTCGAGGCCGACCTCGATCCATTTACGTGCGCGAAGCAACTTGCCGAGTCTTCCGCCATCGCGCGGCCTCCGGCAAGGTGATCGAGGCCGCCGCCGAGCGTCGCGGGCGCGTTGGGTGACGACACCGACCGCGCCAACTTGGCCGCCGGCTGCGCGGATGAGGAATACTTGGAGCGGCCGCCGGGGTATCACCGGCATTGCCAACCTCGCAGGCGGTAACGGGATGACCTCGACCAGGAACGCGGCGGCGCTCCCCGGCGGGCAGGCTGAGGGCCCGACGCAGATTCCGTTGCGCGGCTGGCAACAGGTGGTGAAGCGGGCGCTGAAGGACAGCAAGGCCAACAACCTGCCGATTTTGGCGGGCGGGGTGGCGTTCTTCGTGTTCCTCGCGCTGTTTCCCGCGTTGATCGCGGCGCTGACGCTCTACGGCCTCATCGCGGATCCGGTGCTGATCGCCCAGCAGATAGACCGCCTCGCCGGGGCGTTGCCCCCGACCACCCGGGAACTGATCAGCTCGCAACTCACCGCACTGCCAGAAAGCAGCAGCGGAGCGCTGACCGTAGGGCTGATCGTCTCGTTGCTCGCTGCGCTGTGGGGAGCCTCCCTAGGCACCAACGGCCTCATCGTCGCGATCAACGCCGCCTACCACGAGGACGAGACCCGCGGCTTCGTGCGGCTGCGGGCCACCGCACTGGCGCTGACCTTCGGTGCGGTCGTCTTCGTGTTGGTGGCGTTGGCGCTGATCGCCGGCGTGCCGGTGGTGCTGGACTACGTCGGGCTCGGTGGACTCGGGAGGGTGCTGGCGCAGATCCTGCGCTGGGTCGGGCTTGTCGTCATGTTCCTGGTCGGGCTGGCCGTGCTGTACCGGGTGGCCGGCGACCGCGCCAATCCCCGGTTGCGCTGGGTGACCCCGGGCGCGGTCGTCGCCGCGTTCCTGTGGATCGTGGGCAGCAGCGCCTTCAGCCTCTACGTCAGCTTCTTCGGCGACTACAACGAGATCTACGGGCCGCTGACCGGCGGCATCATGCTCATGCTGTGGCTGTACCTCACCAGCTTCATCGTGCTGCTCGGAGCAAAGATCAACGCCGAAGCCGAGCAACACACCGCCCGCGACACGACGACCGGCAGCCCGAGGCCCATGGGCTGGCGCAGCGCCGCGGCAGCCGACACCCAGGCGCAACCGGAGTAGGCCCTGGCCGAAGACCTCGACACCACCAGCCCCCGCCGGGCGGCTGGTGCCTCGCCTCGCTGGCCAGTTCAAACGCGACGTCGGCACCGTCAACGACGCCCCCGCGATGGCTTCCCAGCTCGCCCCTCGCACTGCCCGGACTGGTCCGGACGGGGACGAATGAGACTGAAACTGAGACTGGCAAGTGATCAGCGCCGTCGCGACCTTGGGAGCGCTGGTGACCGCACTGGTATCAGCTCTGACACCTTGCCTTGGCCAGTCTCATCGGTCCCGGTCCCTGCCAGCGGCTGCCGTTGTCGGGCCCTTGAGGCAGGGTGCTCGCATGCACGAGACCGAAGCAGAGCTCGACGAGATCCAGACCCGCGTCGTAGCCGCGGGTGCGCGCCCCGACGGTGTCGGCGCCCTTGACCGACTGGGCATCCACGATGCCAGCGCTGGCCATCGGGTCGCGGGCCTCGGCGTCGCGGCAGGCCGCGCGCAGCACGTCATGGATCCGATCGGTCGTACCGTCGGCGTTCCACTTCGTGAAGTACCAGTACACCGTGTCCCAGGGCGGGAAATCGTGTGGCAGCTGCCGCCAGGAACACCCCGTCCGGTTCCCATACAAGATCGCGTCCACGATGCGCCTGCGGGCATGCACCGGCGGACGCCCGCCCCGGCGCACCGCGACCATCGGCGCGATCAACTCCCACTGCTCATCGGTCACATCCGACGGATACCGGTTCGAAGACGAGGAGCCCATACGACACACTGACCCATCGGTCACACCTGTCACGCAGGCGAGCCGCGCCTTTCCCAACACGTTGTCAGAATGGGTTGCGATGACTCCAGGGGCCTCGGCTGTCGTGGGCCGCAGTCGGAAGATCAGCTGGGACGTAGTCCGGGTAGCGTGCGTGTTGCTGGTGGTGCTCTACCACGCCAGTTTTATCGGCCCGATAGTGCTCTACCCGGAGCTAGTGACCCGTCCGGTCACGTTCAGTTACCAGGTGGGGGCCAGCCTGCTACTGCTGGTATCAGCCTACTTCGCCTGCATGTCGCTTGGCCGTGGCGACACGGTGCGCTACTGGGTAAGTCGGGTGGGCCGGGTGCTGCCGGCGTTTTTGCTGGCGGCGGTGCTCGCTTTCGCCGTGCTGCGCTACACCGCGCCACCGGAGTGGTTCACCCCGCAGCCCCGGGACCTGGTGGCCAACTGGTTGATGCTTTGGCACTGGAAACCACAGCACTACCCATACCTCGACGGATCGTACTGGACCGTGCCGTTGCAGCTCATGGCGTTCACCACGGCAGCGGTGCTGTGGTGCACACGGTGGGGCCACGGCACGCGGTTGCGGGTGCTGCTGTGGGCGGTGGCGCTGATCCCACTGGCGCAGTGGCCGCTGCGGATACTGGGCCCACCCGAGACCTACCGGATGGTTGTCGACGGCCTGGGCTTTCAGCGCCTGCACCTTTTCGTCGCCGGAGTGGCAATCTGGCTGTGGTCCACACGGCGGATGCGCAACGGGCACGCAACAGCGCTGATCGCCAGCTGCATGCTGGCCCACGCGCTGCACAACCACGTTCTTACCGACTCCGGGCTGGTCGCCGACTGGGGCTCGACGATCGGCGTGTGGATCGGTATCGGAGTGGTCGCGCTTGCCGCAGGCGGGCCGGACTGGGACCGCCTGATCCCGACATCCTGGTTTCCGGCAGTGCGCTGGCTGGCCGGGATCTCTTACGGCATGTTCCTCATCCATCAAACGGTCGGTTTCGTGCTGATGCGCCGACTACAGGATCTTGGAGTCGGCCCGACGTTGCAAACAGCCGCGATGCTGGTGACCGCGGTGCTGCTCGGCTGGGCGCTCAGCAGGATCGTCGAGCGCCCAGCGCACCGCGCACTGCTGCGCTGGCACGACGCACTGCGACCTCACTCAACCTAGCGACCAAGGCCGCTGGAGCGCTGGGGGTTTGTGGTGGCACCGGGCTGCTCGTTGGGGTGACGCGGGCGGCCTCCGCTGGCGCTGGTGGT
>WHSY01000162.1 GCA_009379815.1 Pseudonocardiaceae bacterium | reverse complement strand
GTGGTCGAGGAGCGCTACTCCAAGCTGCTGGCGCTCGAGCATGTGCGGCCGTCCACAGTGGCCGACGCGCTGGCCGAGGCCCAGGTGCGGTGGCCGTCGGTGCCGATCACGTTTTGCGAGACCCGGCCGCTGGCCGAGGAGTGGGCCTACCGCTTCCTGGCCGCCGCCCGCGCGGAGTACCGGGCCGACGCTGACACCGAGGGGCTGGAGGCCACGTTGCCGTCCGCTCGGCACGTCCCTGCCGGCGAACCCACGCCCGCGCAGATCCGGGAGTGGGCCCGCCGCAACGGCTGGACGATCTCCGACCGCGGCCGCGTGCCGGCCTCCATCGTCGCGGCCTACCGGCAGACGGCGACCGGCACCGACCGCTGACCACGCGCGACTGTGATGGCGGCGGGCGGCGCTCGCAGGCGACTGTCACAGGCGCCCGCGGTTCTCGCCCGACCCGGTACTATCCGGCTTCGAGCGGTGGGTCCGCAGCCATCTCGATGAGCCGATCCAACGGTCGCCGCCGTGCGGGCAGTGGGGCTCAGCGAGCGCAGCCTGCAGCGGTATGCTGCAGCCACCGTCGGGGGCGGTACTCGCTGGGCCTCGGCGCCGCTCGCGCGATACATACCGGGGTCGCAAGGGCGAGTGGCCGCCCCGGCGACTGAGGGGGTCGGATGGCAGAACTGGAACTCAGGAATGCGTGGGAGCGGCACGCGCCCGAATGGATCGCCTGGGCCCGGACACCCGATCACGACAGCTACTGGAGGTTCCAGCGGGAGGCATTCCTCCCGCTGGTGCCCGGCCCAGGACGGCTGACCGTCGATCTCGGGTGTGGCGAAGGTCGCGTAGGCAGGGATCTTGCAGCGAGCGGTCACCGGGTCACCGGGTCGTTGGGCTGGACGCCTCCCCCGCGATGAGCCACGCCGCGGCCGACCCACCCCGAAGGGAGTCGAGGACGTCGAGCGCGCCTACCGCACACACTGGACGTCGCCGGAGCTGTCCGAGGCGCGGCGCAGCCGGCTGAACGAGCAGCAGAGCCGCCCACCGGACCTCGTCGTGATCATGCCGCTGAAGGACTGGACGTGCGCGGCGTGTGGTGGCACCGGCGACCTGCTGCTCATGCAGGAGGCGGGCCCGGCGTGCATGGCGTGCGCCGCCCTCGATCACCTCGTGTTCCTGCCCAGGGGCGACGCCGGACTGACCCGGCGCGCCCACAAGGCCAGCGAGCTGTCCGCTGTCGTCGTGCGATTCAGCCGCACCAGGAAGCGCTACGAGCGCCAAGGGCTGCTGGTCGAACCTGCCGCAATGGCCGCCGCGAAGCAGCGCGACTGAGTCCTCACGGCCGCCATGCGGGATCGCGGCCGGTCAGCCCGAGCAGCCGGTGCAGCAATGGCGCGTCCTCGGCCACCGGCACCGCGGCCGGAAAGACACCGATCGCCCGCCACTCCTCGGTGTTCGGGCTGATCTCGTCCCACATCCCCTGCACCAGCTCGTCCGGGAGCTTCGGCTCGATGCCGATCACGCGCGCGAGGTCGTGGGCGCGCAGCCCCCGGAACCCGTTGATCTGCCAGAAGTACTCGCGGGCGGGGAAGTCACCGAACGAGCAGTGCACGACGCGGTCGAGGTCGTCCAGGTTCCGCGCCGCCGCACACGCCTGCTGCGCGATCGCCGCGAAGCTGGCCTTCGGGTCGGCGCCCAGCAGGTCGCCGTCGAACTTGTCGCGTCCCGCCTCGTCCATGGTGCGGCCGACCAGCATGTCCGGTACCCACGCGTCGTCGTAGGCGTGGTAGTGCACCACCTCGCGCAGGGTCGGGATGCGGTCGCGCTGCATCATGAGGAAGCCGGGCGGCAGCTCGCTGGACCACTGCTCGTCTCGGATCTGGTTGACGACGTCGACAAGCGCCTCGTCGGCCAGCAGGAACACTTCGGGTTCGGTCATGGTCAGCTCCATCCTCGATGTGTGACCGACGCTAGCGAGCAGGTCTGACAATCTCCCGCGTCGCCGAATGCGGGCTTCTACTCACGCGCCGCCCGGTCGAGGGGGTCCATCCTCGGGGTGTCTGCCGTGGACAGGAGGCAACGAGCATGTCGTCGATCATGACGTCCAGCCGATGGCCAACCTCGTATGTGGGCCTCATCCTCGCAGGGCTCACCGTGGCTGCATGGCTACTGGTGCTGCCTCTCGACTGGAGCGAGGTCCCGACCGGGATCCCGGGCGTGTACGCGAACCCCGTCGAGACCTGGCAGTGGATGGTGATCGTCGTGGTGCTCGGCGTGCTCGCCGCAGCGTCGGGCGCATTGGGGCACCCGCTACTGCCCCTGCTGGCGGTGGCGACGCCGTCGTTCGTACTGGGCTGTTCTCAGGCCGCTACGGCAACCGTGTCCGGCGCCAATCTCTGGGTGATCGGTGCACTGTTCGCGTTGCCGGTGCACTACGCCGGTGTCGCGGTGGCCTCCGCCATCGGTGCCCTCGTGCGCTGGTTGCTCACCCGCCGGGATCGCATCAGTCGCCCTTCACGTTGACGATCTGGCGCAGCGTGTGCGTGATCTCCACCAGGTCGGCAGCGTCGGCCATCACGACGTCGATGTCCTTGTAGGCCTGCGGGATCTCGTCGAGGAACGCTTCGGAGTCGCGGTACTCGATGCCGGTCATGGCGGTGCGCAGCTCGTCACGGGTGAAGGTGCGCTTGGCCGCCGAGCGGGAGTAGTTGCGGCCTGCGCCGTGCGGGGCGGAGTTCAACGATGCCGCGTTGGCCTTGCCGGTCACGACGTAGGAGGCGGTGCCCATGCTGCCGGGGATCACACCGGCCAGCCCCTCGGTGGCCTCGATCGCGCCCTTCCGCGACACCCACACCTCCTTGCCGAAATGGCGCTCCCGCTGGGTGAAGTTGTGATGGCAGTTGATCCGCTCGTGCTCGACCACGTCGGTGCCGATCCAGTCCTGCACGCAGGACACGACGCGGTCGATCATCTCCTCCCGGTTGAGCAGCGCGAACTCCTGCGCCCACCGCAGCTCGGCGATGTAATGCCAGAACTCGTCGGTGTCGTCGGTGAGGTAGGCGAGGTCGCGGTCGGGCAGCTGGACGTTCTCCCGCTGGCAGAGCACCTGGGCGGTCTTGATGTGCCGCTGGGCGATCTTGTTGCCGACCCCGCGCGAGCCCGAGTGCAGGAACAGCCACACCCGGGACCGCTCGTCGACGCTGACCTCGATGAAATGGTTCCCGGAGCCGAGGGTGCCCAGCTGCAGCTGCCAGTTGCGGGCGGACTCGCCGGGGTCGAAGCCGTCGGCCTCGGCGCGCTGCGTCAGCTGCTCGACCCGCCGCTGCGCCGAGGCGGTCAGCGACCGGTTGTACTTGCCGGCCGACAGCGGGACCGCATGCTCGACGGACCGGCGCAGCGACCGCAGCTGCCGTCCGCCGCGGAACTCGTCTTCGGTGAACTGGGTGCGCACCGCGATCATGCCGCAGCCGATGTCCACCCCCACCGCGGCCGGCATGACCGCGCCCAGGGTGGGGATGACCGAGCCGACGGTGGCGCCCTTGCCGAGGTGCGCGTCGGGCATCAGCGCGAGGTGGGGGTGGATGAACGGCATTCCGGCCGCGGCCTCGGCCTGGGCGCGGGTGTTGTCCTCCAACACCCGCGCCCAGTTCAGCAGCTTCTCACCGATCCGCTCCACCCCCGGATCGTCGCACTCCGGCGCTGGTGACGGCGGCCGCAGCCGTCACCCGGTGCCGGGCAGTGAGGCGCGCACCCGCCGGACGGCCTCGACCATGTTGCGCAGCGCGGGTTCCACCTCGGCGTAGCCACGGGTCTT
>WHSY01000161.1 GCA_009379815.1 Pseudonocardiaceae bacterium | reverse complement strand
GGGTGGTGAGCATCTTCGCGCCGAGGTGCCGGGCGGCGTGCAACAGCTGCCGGTGCACCGCGTCCAGATGCTCGTCCAGGGCGGCGAGCATGGCGGTGGCGACCTGCGTCTGCCCGACCGACGAGAGCTGCGTCGCGGCGACCGCGTGCAGCTCGGCCAGGCCCTGCTCGCTGCGCAGCCCGCCGTCACCCAGCCGTTGAGCGCCTTGGTGGAACAGCACCGCGTGGATGCGCTGGGTCCAGGCGGTGTGCTCCACCCGAAGATCGCGATACAGCTCCAGCAGCGCCCGGCACTCCAGCACGAGCGCCGGCGGGATCCAGCACTCGGGCAGCCGCCCGTCGGTCAGCAGCTGCCGCAGGTGCCGCGAGTCGGTCCGATCGGTCTTGGCGTGCCGCTTACGGCCCCGCAACGCCGCCGTGTCGGCCGGCTCGCCGACATGCGCGACCGCGCCGGCCCGGGCGAGTTCCTCGGCGGCATACCGCCATCCGGTGCAGCCCTCCAACGCGAACTCGACGTCGTGCCGGCCGGTGAACCGCCGGGCCAGCCAGCCGGCCAGATGCGCCCGATCGGCCGGGGCGATCTGGCCACGCTGCAGCTCCCCGGTCACGGTGTCGACATAGTCGAAGGTGATCTGCTTCCGGTGGATGTCCAATCCTCCTACGATGCGCATTGGGACCTCCTCAAGCTCCCGAGGGACGCGCAAGCGCGCCCCGTACGCGAATGGTTGACAAGCTGATGATGACGCGTCTGAGCTGAGGAGGTCTCGCACAACGGCGGGTCCGTACGCGCCAGCTCAGGCGCTACCGCGCCAGCCGATGCATGTCATCTTTGGGTCACTGTTCCAGTGCTCGGCCCATTCGGTGATGGTGTCGATGAGATCGGTGACGCTGGTGAACACGCCGCGGCGCAGTCGCTTGTCGGTGAGCTCTTTGAACCAGCGTTCTATGTCCGGCCGATACTTATGTTGAACCCGCGGATGACCCGTCGCGTTGGTCCTGCTCAGCGCCGATTGGGGCGGTGGTGTGCTCACCATAATCAGAGGTCTTCGAGGAACGCGAGGAACGTGTCGGAGGGTCGGTATCTGCCGGGCTTCGCCCCGAGCGGGGCGGTCCGCGCGATTGCCTGCTCCTTGAGCGCCGGGTCGGCGTGCTATGGCAACGTCGGATATCAGGACTGTCTGAATGCCTGCCTTTATGGGTCGATCCGGCGGCTGACGTGGGCAGCGTAGTTGGCCCAGTCGCCGCTGCTGGCGCGTTGCCAGGCGACGGCGACGTCGATGTGGATGCCGAGCATGCGCGCGAGCAGCGCGGCCGGGAGGTCGGTGGCGAGCTGGAACAGCGCGGTGGATCGGGCTTGTCCGGGGCGGATCCCGAGTTGGTGGAGTCGTTGGCCGAGGCGGTAGGCGCTGATGGGTCGCCCGGGTTGGCCACCGGGGAACAGCCATGGCGAGCTGCCGTGGTCACCGATGGTGGCGTGACCGCGGCGGGTCGCGACGACCTGACGGACGAGCGTGGCGAGGGGTTCGGGGAGGATGACGGGTTCGTGGCCGAGCCGGATGCGTACTTCGTGCTCGGCTGCATCGACGTGGTCGAGGGTGAGGCGGCTGATGGTGGCGGGCCATTGGGTGTAGAGCAGCACGAGTAGCCCGGCCACGCGGTCCTCGGGTTTGAGGGTGTCGTCGTGGAGCAGCTGGCGGGCGTGGTCCCAGCGGGTCTCGGTGTCGATCACGACGGAGGGGCCGCTCCACCTGACGGTGGGAAAGTCCAGGTTGGTCAGCTTCTGCTTGCTTGCCCAGCGCACGAAGTTGCCGGCCGCACTGTGGTGGGTGGTTTCCTCGTCGGCGAGCCAGGCCTCGAGGTCACCTTGTGTCGTGGTGACCAGCGTGAGGTTGTGGGCGGCCAGCCAGTCGAGCAGGATGGCGGCGGCTTTCACGTGCTGCTGGGCGCCGGCGGCCTGGTGGTAGCTGGCGTGGGTGTCGCCGAGTCGGCGGCGGAGCCGTCGCAGCACGTGCCAGACGGCGTAGCGGTGCAGCAGTTGCTGCTGGTCGGGGTCGGGCCGTTCGGCGATGGTGCGGGTGATCCAGCGTTCCAGCCGGGCCAGGTGTTCGTCCCGGGCCGGCAGCGCGCCGGTGGCGACGAGGACGCTGCGGAGGTGTCTGAGCGGTTTGGTGTCGGCGAGCTCGTCGAGCGCGGCGTGGGTGAGCGGACGGCTGCCGGTCGCTAGCTCGCGCACGAGGCTAGCTGCGGTGTTCTTGCCGAGCCAGACCAGCACGGTGGCGGGCTGTTCGACGGTGAGCAGGTTGCGGTGCAGGGGCTGCAGTTCGGGTCGGGTCTGGCCGGTGTTGTCACGGAGCAGCTCCTGGAGCCGCTGGTCGAGGGTGCAGCGGGCGCAGGGGCCGGACTGGTGGACCCGGCCGGTGTGACCGCAGGTGGGGCAGGCGCGCCAGAACGAGGTGTCTGGGCGGGTGCAGGCACCGCAGAGCGGTTCGGCTCGGGTGCCGCCGTAGATCGGCCCGGCTTCGTCGCAGCTCGAACATCGGGCCCAGCGCTTTGTGCAGGCTCGGCACCACGGCTGGCCGGTGGTCTTGGAGATCACGCAGGGTGTCTGGCGTCCGCAGATCGCGCAGGTCATGGTCTTGGTCGGGCGGCAGGTCGCGCAGAGCGGCCCATCCGGGGTGCGGACGCTGACCGGGCGGTGACGGCCGCAGCTTCGGCAGGCTTCCTGGTTGGCGGGGTCGATGATCAGGCAGTAGGGACACAGCGGTTGGCCGTGCTCGTCGCGGATGGCGGGCTCCCGGACGACGCCGCATCGCGAACAGGGCAGGGCTCGGAACTTGGCCACGCAGTTGCGGCAGTGCCACTGCCCGCCGATGCGTCGGTGCATGCGGATGACACGCCGACAGCCCGGGCATGCCGGTCGAGTGATCGCCTGGGCGCCGGCCTCGTGGAGTTCGTCGATCAACCGGAGCACGCCCGCCAGCGGTGCTTGCGCTCCGGCTCCGGTGAGCAGGCTGGGATTGTCCTCGATCGCCCAGGCCAACCGCAGCAGGTGGATGCGTTGGGAGAACACGCGCCGGGCGGCCGCAACTCCCTCACGAACACGGCAACCTGGGCACGGTTGGCGGCCATCGGGTCAATGCCCTCGCGTTCGCAGACCAGCAGGAACTCGGCCAGTCCACGCCCGTACGCCTCGATCGTGCGAGGCGCGCGGCCCAGATCGGCCCAGATCTGCAGCCACTCGACCGCGCGCGCATGCCGCGCCAACACCGGCCACTTCTGCCCGACCGTCGCCGCCAGCACGAAGCCCTCCCCATCGACTGGCCGGGACGCTACCGGGAAGACGGTCGGCACAAGCGGCGCGACGCGCCGCCAGATTCCACGTAACTGATATGTACGCGGGCAGGTGGGCGACATCGGTCGACCCCTGGTGCGTACCGAGCAGCCACCGCTTGATCAGGGAGGCGACACGGTGGACGGCGGGCAGCAGCTCGCCGGGGTCCTGGCCGCGGGCACGGGCGGCGCACTGGTTGCGGCGGTCGTGGACGTAACCGAGCCGGTCCAGGCCGCGGTAGCCCTGCCACGCGTCGGTGATCACGGTCGCGCCCGGCTCGACGTGGTCGGTGACGAAGGCGTGCAGCGACCTTCGCGGACGCATCCTCCAGGGCCGCCATCCGGCACCGGCCCCAGTCCTTTCGGCTCGCGGATCTCTACAGCGATGCAGGTCAGGACCTTCTTGCCCCGGGCTCGGCCGCCGCGCAGCCCGGGCTCTTCGCCGCCGATGAAGGTCTCGTCCACCTCCACCGTCTCGGTCAGTCGCTCCCGGCCGGGGCGGACCAGGACCGAGCGCAGCCGGTGCAGCATCGTCCACGCGGTCTGGTAGGCCGATCTCCAACGCCCGCTGCACGCCTGACGCGGAGATGCCGCCCTTGTCGCTGGCGAACATCCAGCACGCGGTGAACCACACCG
>WHSY01000160.1 GCA_009379815.1 Pseudonocardiaceae bacterium | reverse complement strand
CCGTGATCGCCGCGCCGCCGGAGAGGCCCTCGAGGTCGATGCGATGGGTCCGGCCGTCGAAGCGCAGGTTCACGCCCCGGTGCACCATGCCCTCGCGGTCCATCCGCTCGCCGACGCCGGTGTCGCGCAGCAGCTCCGCGGTGTGGTTCTCCAGCACCCCGGCCCGCAGCCGCTGCTCGACGTAGTCGCGGCTGCGGGCCTCCAGCACCACCGACTCGACGCCCGCGCGGTGCAGCAGATGAGACAGCGTCAACCCGGCAGGGCCGGCCCCGATGATCGCGACCTGCGTACGCATGCTCGCGACCCTAGTGGCGCGGGCTGTGCGCTCCGGTGGCCTGTCGAGCCGGCGGCGCGCGCGCCTTGTGAACCGCGCGCGCGTAGCAACGCGCGCGCCGCCACGGAACGCGCGCGCCGCCACGGAACGCGCGGCCACGCCAAGGTCGATACCACCCAGATCTGATCTACCTGCACGCCGATCTCGAAAATGAAGGAGAAAGCGCTCGCCAGAACCCGACCACCACACGGCCGCGCCGGGCAATACCAGCCATCCGACACCCTGCTGGCCTGGCTCGAAGCGCTCTGATTATGCCGCGCTCGCCAGCCCGGTCACCCCCACCGACGCCCTGGGCTTTGACCTCTTCCTTCCTTCCTTCCTTCAGGAGGATGGAGCGTCAGGTCGGCAGCGGGCCACTGACCGGCACGCACGTCCCGTTGGAAACCCAGTACCCCCGGTGACGGTGACGGTGACCGCCGCCCATGCTCATTCCCGGCATGTCGTCGCTGAAGTGCATCATCTGCATCGCCCTCACCTGCGCGGAGGCGTAGAGGACGAGGGATTCCTGGGACGTCTCGTGGCGCGTGGTACGCCACTGGTCGAACCCGGAGGTCGACGGCATCTCCCCGCCGAAGGCGTTCGCCAGCGCGGCCGGGTAGGCCAGCGACCGCTCGTCGCTCGGGTTGAACCCCAGCGGCACGTAGGAGATCGGCGACTTGGTGACCACGGGGCTGTACTGCAGCCACGGGGCGAGATAGACGCCGGCAGTGTGCATGGGCTGAGTGGCCTGCTTGGCAGCGACGTCGCCGAGCAGCTGCGCACTCCGGGACCAGCCGGCGACGATGACCAGCGCGCTACTGGGCTCCGGGGCGCTGCTCGTGGGGATGTTCGCCTGCGCGGCGCTGTCGCGGACGACCTGGGCGGCCTGCTGGGCGCGCTGCGAGCCGTCCGCGGCGACCGTGATACCCGGCGCGCCGCGGGATGCGATGTGCCCGACGAGCCGGCGCAGTGCGGTCGCGTCGGCGGGCGCGAGCGCGTCCGAGGGTGACCGGCTCAGTCGGGCGCGCGAGCCGGCGACGAGGCCGCCGAGGGCGGCACTGGCGCATTCTGGACCGTCGTCGCCGACCGCGCCCGGCAGGGGCGGCTCGGATCCCGTGCTGACGGGCACCGTGCTCACGCTGCCGCCGCGTTCGACGGTGAGGTCGCTGCGCCCGGCCGGCAGGTCGACCCCGGCCCAGGTGCCCTCGGCGCCCGGCCGGGCGGTGGCTCGGACCCGCCGGCCGTTCTCCGCGGTGACGGAAAGGTCTTCGCCGGCGCTGGCCGGGAAGTGCACGAGGTTCTTCCCCGGGCGCATCGGGATGACGAGCAGCGGTGTGCCGTCGCGCACGTGGGCCAGCAGGGGAACGCCGGGCTTCGGCTTCGGGCCGCGTCGCAGCCCGACGCTGCGGTCCGACGGGGCGCACCCCGCGGTCACGAGTGCGGAGGACAACGCGGTGCCGGAGAGCGCCAGTAGCCGTCGCCTGGTGAACAGCATGGAGAGGCCTTTCCGTGAATTCTCGGTATTCATCGGTGCGCACGATCACGAGGGCAAGGGTTTCGGTGGTTACTCCACGTCCTTATCCGCGACGACGAACAGCCCATAGTGCGGCTTGGCGTTGCCGAACGGACCGTGCGGCCAGACCTTTCGGTTGAACTCCACACCCACCCGGTTCGTGAACTCGTCGCGGAAATCCTCGTCGACCGCGACGTTGCCGTCCTCGCCCAAGTTGATCATGAACACCTGGTGGGAACCATCCAACCCGGACCGGGCGACGAAGTAGTTGAACACCCCGAGCCGGCCGGGCTGGTCGGTGTCGTGGTACTTGCCGTCCGCGCCCAGCCTGAAGTGGTCCACGGTGCCGAAGTGCGGCCCCTTGCCCGGCTCGTTCGTGTTGATCCCGACGGCGCCGACGAGCGTCGGGCAGTCGGGGCCGCCGTGCCCCCCCTCGGCCTCCGGCTGGACGCTGAGGTTGCACTTCGGGTGCTCCCCGGCGTTCACCAGCTTCGAGATGTCCAGCACATACACGCCACCGGCCGTGCCCGGGTCGTCCGGACCCAACGTGCCCTTGGGGCGACCGATCATCGTGTGATACAGGAAACGGTCGTCCGGGCTCGTCTGGACCCAGCCGCCGTGGGTGCCCGCGCCCCTGCTGTCGCTGCTCGGGTTGAAGTGTTTGTTCGCGGTGCCGTCGTCGAACACCTGCCGCCACTGCGGGTCCGCCACGGTGATGTCGGGCGCGTAGAAGATCGCGCCGCCCTTCATGGTCTGCGCGAACGCGCCCTTGTGACCCGGCAGGTTGGTCACGGTGCACTCCATAGCCGCACTGCTCTCGCGGTGCACCGGCTCCTTCGACTCGCTGCCCGGCCTGTCGGGCAGGTACGACACGGACTTGACCTTCGGGTGGTTACGGTCGGAGATGTCCCAGGTTCGCACCGTGCTCCGGAACAGGTTCGACTGGAGCTCGTCGCCCGGCCCGACCGGGTCGAGGACGAGGGTTCTCGGCTCCACGAAGTCACTGGTGACCATCGTGTTCAGATCCTCGCGCGCCTGGATGCCGTGCGGGTTGGCGCAGGTCGGGTTGTCCAGCATCGGGAGGTTCTGGCACTCCGCGTGACCGCCCTCCGGCGTCGCGGCCGGGGACTCCGAGAGCACCTTGCCGTTCTGGTCGAAGTACACGACCTCGCCGGGGGCGCCGGCGAAACCGTTCCCGATGCGCACCGACCCGTCCGAGTAGCGGTACGGGCCGGGCAGCAGCGGGCCGCCCATGTAGGTGCCGTAGGCGGTGCGGTCCTTGAGCACCCAGAACGCGTCCGGCACGGACCCACCCGGGGTATCAATGGGCAGGCTCACGCCCTTGAGTTTGACCGTCGGCAGGTCGGTGACATCGAAGGCATAGGTCGCCGCGCTGAACAGGCCGCCGGCGAAGACGGTGTCGCCCTTGCGCCACGAGTACTGCATGTGGTGCGGCTCGTTCTCCACGAGTGGGCCGACCGTGGCCGTGTTGACGACCTTGCCGTAAGCCGGCGAGCCCTTTGTCACGTCGATGACCGCGAGGAAGTCCGGCCCCGGCAGCGCGTTCCTGACCGTGTTCACCGGGTCATGCGGCGGCGAACCGGGCTCGTTCTCGGCGTCCTGCGCGTCCGACGCGACGGTGTCGGCGACGTTCTCGTCGCCGGCCCACACCACCAGGTACTCCTTCGGCTTGCCGGCGACACCCTGCTGGGCGTACCTCTGCACGATGTGGTTGGTGACCCAGTAGGTCTTGCCGTCGGACCCCTGCACCTCGCTGCTCGTGGTCCGCACGTCCGCGTACGCCTCGGAGCGGGTCGTCAGCGGGCGCGCGCTCGCGAGCTGGGTCGCCGAGCCGGAGAGTCCCAGTAGCCGTCGCCTCGAGAGTGGCATGGACAGGCCCTTCCGTGCATTCTTCGGTATTCCTCGGTGCGCGCGATCACGAGGGCAAGGCTTGCCATCGACCACGGAACGTGGCAGATCGTGCACGAATACTGGTCGACGACCGACGGGCGAGGGGCGCCGCCCGAGCAGCCCCCCGCGGCCGGCCGTGGCCGCCCGGCCCCCGCGTGACGGGGGCCGGGCGGATCGGTCACATGTTCGCGGCGCCTTCCTTGATGGCTTCGCGGATGCGGTGGTAGGTGCCGCACCGGCAGACGTTGCGCATCTGGGTGTCGATGTCCTCGTCGGTCGGTACCTCGCGGCCCTCCGCCCGGACCTTGTTCAC
>WHSY01000015.1:329-75985 GCA_009379815.1 Pseudonocardiaceae bacterium | reverse complement strand
AGTCGCCGTCGACGAGCGCGATCGCGTGCGGTGTCGCGTCGCGTTGGTCGACGATGTGCGCGCCGAGCGGGCGGCCCTCCCAGTGGCCGCGCGCCACGTACCGTTCGACGTAGGCCTCCGGCCAGGGCACGCCCATGAGCTCGCCGTCGTTGCGGTAGGTCCAGCCGTGATACGGGCACTGGAAGCTCTTGGCGTTGCCCCGCTCGAGCCGGCACACCGTGGCCGCCCGGTGCGCGCACCGGTTGAACAGCACCCCGACGTCGCCGTGCCGGTCCCGACAGACGATGATCGGGCGTAGCCCCAGGTAGCCGGTCTTGAAGTCGTTCGGCTCGGGGATCTCACTGTCGTGGGCGCAGTACACCCACGTCTGTCCGAACACCGTGCTCATCTCGGCCGCGAAGATCGCGGGGTCGGTGTAGACCAGCCGGTGCACCCGGTCCTCGCGCACCAGACCGTCGAGGTCCGTCCCGGCCGGAGCGCCGCCGCCCGCCGCTTTCCCGTCCATCTCGCTGCTCGCCTCCCGGAGCAAGGCACTCGCGCCGACGGTGTTTCGTATACGGTGCACGTTAGAACGGTTGTCAAGACCCGATGACACGCTGCGCTCGTACCGCCCACACTCGGCTTGAGCCCGTCGAGGCGGCGACGGCGACGAGGGGAGGCTGACCTGGACCCCATCAGTGGGGAGACGCTCGCCGACCAGGCCTACCGCCGAATCAGCGAGGCGATGCTCTCCGGCCGGCTGGCCCCCGGCGCACGGCTGGTCATGGACGGGCTCGCAGCGGAGCTGGACATCAGCCGCACCCCGGTACGGGACGCGCTGCACCGTCTCGAGCGCGAAGGGCTACTCGCGCCTGCCGGCCGCCGGGGCGGATTCCTGGTGCGCTCGCTGAACGCCGACGACATCATGCACCTCTACGACGCCCGGGAGGCGGTGGAGGTCTTCGCGGCACAACGGGTGGCCGAGCTCGGCCGGGGTGCGGGCGCGCTCGAGCACATCGCCGACGCGATCGACCGAGCCGAGGTCATGGATCTGTCCCGGCCCGGCGAAGCGTTCGCCGCCAACCGGCTGGTCCACCGGGCCGTGGTCGAAGCGACCCGCAACACGATGCTCGTCGACCTGTTCGACGCTGTCTGGACGCGGGCACGCGCGTTGCAGGTCTACTCCAGCTACTTCCAACGCGAGCTGGTCCACCTACCCATCCGGCGGGTCCACCAACCGATGCTCGAGGCACTGGGCCAAGAGCCCGCCACTGCCGGCGAGATCATGCGCAAGCACATCCGGGAAGGCCTCGACGCCACGCTCGACTAGCAGCCGACCCCGTGCCGAGCAGATCGGTGTCACGAAGGCCCCCCTCGCAGCGCCTGCCGGGGCGGCCGGTGATCCAGGGTGGGCTGGCCGACGATGCCCTGCAGCAGCAGGTCGATGAGCTCGTCGAGTGCGCCGACGAAGTGGAACGCAGGCCCCTCCGGTTCCCGGATCCACCGGAAGACCAGGCCGAGGTACGCATCGCGCAGCACGCATGCGGCGATGGTCGAGCTTGCCGAGGCCCGCAGCTCACCCCGGGACCTGCCCTGCTCCAGGTAGGCGACGAGCTCGTCGGCCAGCCACGGTTCGTCCTCGATCGGCCCGCCGGCGCGGACCCAGCCGATGACCATCTGGCGGGTCAGGCGGAACTCCTCGGCGTTGATCCGGGCGAGCTCGTGGAAATAGGCGCGCAGCCGGTCACCGATCGGGGCCTCGGGGTCGGTCAGCGACTCCATCGCCGACCGGGCGCGGTCGCGGCGCCTTGCCGTCCACTCGAAGGCGAAGTGTCCCTTGGTCGGGAAGTGGTTGAACGCCGTGCCGCGGGCGGTGTCGGCGCGCGCCGCGATGTCGTCCATGGTCGCGGCGTCGTAGCCCTTCTCGGCGAACAGGCTCACCGCTGCCTCGTAGAGCCGCTCGCGGGTCTCCCGCTTCTTGCGCGGCACGCGGCCGGCGGGGCTGTCGGGGCTGTCGGAGGCGCTCACCGATGAAGGATGCACGAGCAGCAACTCTCTCTTGACGGCGTGTGGTCTCGGTCATAGCCTATTCGTAATTGAACTCAAGTCCAGTCATAAACTGAAGTACAGGAGAGTCGCATGAGGCTCGTGACCTTCACCGCGCCGGGCTCGCCACACGAGCGGCTGGGTCTGCTCGACGGCCCCGACGTCGTCGATCTCGCCGCCGCGAGGGAGGCCGCAGACGAGCCGGGCGATGGGACGGACCACGGCGCTGCGCTCGCGGACATGGTGTCGTTCTTCCGGGCGGGCGACGGCGGGCGATGACTCGCCGACGAGTTGCACGCCGCCGTGACCCGCGCCCACGACGCGGGTCGGCAGCTGCGCGGCCACGACGGTCGCCCGGTGGTCAGGTCGGGCGCCGAGGTCCGCCTGCTCGCCCCCGTACCGCGGCCGCCGCGGATCAGGGACTACCTGACCTACGAGCAGCACGCCGCAGGCGCGGGTGTGGCGCTGCCGGAGGCGTTCACCCGGATGCCGATCTGCTACCAGTGCAACACCGGGTCCGTCATCGGACCCGACGACACCATCACCTGGCCCGCCTACAGCGACCAGCTCGACTTCGAGCTCGAGGTCGGGTTCTTCGTCGGCCGGGGTGGCCGCAACATCTCCGTGGCCGATGCACCCCACCACATCGCCGGGGTCACGATCTTCAACGACGTCAGCGCCCGCGACATCCAGTTCTTCGAGATGTCGATGACCATCGGCCCGTCGAAGGGCAAGGACTTCTGCAACGTGCTGGGCCCGGCGGTACTGACCATGGACGAGGTCGACGAGTACGCGATCGAGCTGACCGCACGAGTCAACGGCGAGGTCTGGGCGCAGGGCAGCACCGCGCAACGCCGGTACAGCTTCGCCGAGGTGCTGGCCTGGGCGTCGTACTCCGAGGACGTCCACCCCGGTGAGTTCCTCGCCGTCGGGACGGTCGGGGGTGGTTGCGGCGCCGAGCTCGACCGCTGGATCCAGCCGGGCGACACCGTCGAGCTCGAAGCCGGCGGGATCGGGGTGCTGCGCAACCGGATCGGCGACAAGGAGAAGGTCGCGTCCGAAGCGGGACTGCCCAGCTACCGGGGTTCACCGCGGTTCCGGACGCCGAGCCCGACATGATCACACAGCGGAGATATGCCCATGGGAGATGAGGACATGCTGCAACGGATCCGCCGTATCGTCACCGGGCACGACGCCACGGGTAAGGCCACCGTGCTGTTCGACGGTGTCGCCGGACAGACCCTCGAGTTCCCGGGCTGGCCGGGTGCCGGCAGTACCGAGCTGTGGGCGACCGACGAGGCTCCCGCCGACATCGACGGCACCGCCGACCGGGCCCGGCCGATGCGCCACGACCCCGAGCGCAACGGCACCCTGTTCCGGGTCGTACAGATCCCGCCCGAGTCGTCCGGGCAGCAGCTCGATGCCGGCGCCACCTTCGAGGCGATGGGCAGCAAGAACAAGCCCGACGCTGCCGCGGCCGCCAAGCACCCGAGCATGCACCGGACGGACTCGATCGACTACCTCGTGGTCATCTCCGGGGAGATGACGATGCTGATGGACGATGGGACCGAGGTCACCCTCGAGGCCGGTGACTGCATCGTGCAGCAGGGCACCCTGCATGCCTGGGTCAACCGTGGCGAGCACCCCTGCGTACTCGCGGCGGTCCTCGTCGACGCCCGCACCCCGTCCGCCGTCGCGAGTTGAGGAGGTGGTCCGAATGACCGAGCAGGAGCCACCGCAGGGCGTACACCTCGTCGGCAGCATTCCGCTGGCGGGCAGCGAGCAGGTCTTCCGGGACGTGGGTGGTGCGCTCGGTGACCACGTGTCGCGGGTCCCCGACGGCGAGACGGGTGAACGGCTGACGTGGGTCCGGTGGCTGCTCCCGCTGCTCGACTCGCACCCGGCGCTGCAGCGGGTCGAGGGGATCATGCCCTACCCGCTCTACGGGCTCCGCGAGGGTGTCGATGTCGCCGATGTCGGCTTCGGCGAGCTCGGCTACGCCCGCGAAGCGCTGGCATCCTACGAGGTCTTCGCGCGGCTGAAGCGGGAGGCTGTGCTGCCGCCGCACGTCCGGTTCCAGGTCGGCCTGCCCGCCGCGTTCGACGTGTGCTGCGTCTTCCTGCCCGACCTGATCCAGGCGCTGCGGCCCGCGGTGGCGGCGGCGCTGGCGAACGAGGTGGCCACGATCGCCGAGCAGATTCCGCACCGCGAACTGGCCATCCAGTGGGAGGTCTGCATGGAGTTCGCCGTCCTCGAGAACCTCGTCCCGCTGCCGATCGGCCTCGACGATCTGGTTGCCTGGGTGGCCGACGACGCGGCGGGCGTGCCCGACGACGTCGAAGTCGGCTTCCACCTGTGTTACGGCGACTACGAGCACAGCCACTTCGTCGAGCCCACGGACACCGACCTGCTGGTCCAGCTGGCCAATGCCATCGCCCGGGCGCTGCGGCGCGACATCGGCTGGTTCCACCTGCCGGTGCCCCGTGACCGCGACGACGACCAGTACTTCGAGCCGCTGCAGCGGCTGCAGACCGGCGCCTCGACCGAGGTCCACCTCGGACTGGTCCACCACACCGACGGGCTCGAGGGGTCGGCGCGGCGCCTCGAGACCGCGCGCCGTCACCTGTCCCGGTTCGGGATCGCCACCGAATGCGGGATGGGCCGGCGCGCTCCCGAGACGATCCCGGAGCTGCTCGCCCTGCATGCGCGGTTGTGCGAGACGGCCTGACGGGGTTCAGCGCTTGCGGGCCAGCGTCACGCCGTCGCTGAGCGGCAACATCACCAGCTCGACGCGCTCGTCGGCCAGGGCGTGCTCGTTGAACTGCTGGATCGCCTGCACGGCGGTGTGGTCGGGGTCGGTCTCGACGACCCGGCCGCCCGCGAACACGTTGTCCACCAGGATCACCCCGCCCGGCCGCGTGCGAGGCACGATCTCCTCCCAGTACCCGACGTAGCCCTCCTTGTCCGCGTCGATGAACGACAGGTCCAACGATGGCTCGGCCGATAGCTCGCGCAACGTGTCCAGCGCCGGGGCGAGCCGCAGCTCGATGCGGTCGGCCACCCCGGCGCGCTGCCAGTAGCGGCGGGCGACAGCGGTGTAGTCCTCGCTGATGTCACAGCACAGCAGCCGGCCACCGGGAGCCAGGCCACGGGCGATGGCCAGCGCCGAGTACCCGGTGAACGTTCCCACCTCGACCGCGGACCGCACGCCGAGCAGCCGCCCGAGCACGGTGAGGAATGCGCCCTGCTCGGGCGAGATCTGCATCTCGGCGCGGTCGGGCAGCACCCGGCCGGTCTCGGCGATCAGGTCCCGCGCCACCTCGTCGGGGGGGCTGCCGTGGGCGACCAGGTACTCGTGCAGCTCCGGGGACAGCTGCGCAGACGCGGTGGACATGACGGTGACGATAGCCGCCGCACACCCGCGCCGCCGTTGGTAGGAGCGCATCCGTCCGCTGCTCCGGTTCGGGTATTCCTGCGGTTCTGGAGTCGCCTCGCCTGCGGTCAGAAGATGTCGACCTGGGTTTCACCGTCGTAGAGCTCGATGGCCCCCGACGGGCAGTTCCGGGCGGTCTCCAGCAGGCGCTCGTCGGACAGCGCCCCATCGACGGGCTCGGCGAGGGCGTCGTCGTCGAATCGGAAGGCCTCGGGAGCAGCGTCGACACACTTCCCGGAGCTGATGCAGACATCCTTGTCCAGTCGCACGGTGTACCCCAAATCGGGCTCCCTTCCTGTTCCGGTAACGGGTTGGTCAGGCGGCGACGCCGGCATGTCGGTGGGTCAGAGCAGATGCGCATCCATGCCACCGTCGACCGGCAGGGCGACGCCGGTGAGGTACCGGGCCTGCTCGGAGCAGAGGAAAGCGACGGTGGCACCCAGATCCGCGGGACGCCCGAGCTCGCCGGCCGGAACGCCGGACGCAGCCCGCGCCAGATCGTCGCCGAAGACGGCTTCCACCCGAGGGGTGGCGTGCAGCCCGGGCAGCACGGAGTTGACCGTGACGCCCTCACCGGCGATCTCCCGCGCCAGGGTCTTCAGGTACCCGGTGGCCCCGGCCCGGGCGGTGTTGGACAGCGCGAGGTTCGGGATCGGCTGGCGCACCGCGATGCTCGTCACCGCGACGATCCGGCCCCAGCCGGCGACGCGCATCCGGGGCAGCGCCGCGTAGCACATCGCCACCACCGACAGCAGGCTCGTCGCCAGCGCCGGGGGGAAATCCGATGGGGACAGTTCGCCGAGCGTCCCGGGCGCGGGCCCGGGTCCGTTGGCGACCAGGATGTCGAGCCCGCCCAGCGCATCGGCGGCCTCGTCGACGAACGCGGTGGCCGAGTGCGGGTCGGACAGGTCGGCCGCGAGCCCGACCGCGCCCGGCCCCAGCCCGGCGGCCGCCCGCCTCGCCCGGTCGGCTTCGCGCCCGCACACCGCCACCCGGGCCCCCTCGGCGGCGAGCGCCTCCGCGCAGGCCAGGCCGAGCCCGGACGTCGACGCGCCGACGGCGGCTCGCCGGCCTGACAGTCCCAGGTCCACTGGTGCATCATCTAGTCGTTAGTCTTCTGACGTCAAGGAGCGCTCATGCGGGCGATCGTGCTCTCCGGGGGGCCCACCCACGACTTCGCGACCACCAGCGGATGCCTCGCCGAGGTGCTCGACGAGGTCGGGCTGGATGTCGAGGTATACGACGACATCGAGGCCGGTGTGGCGGCGCTCGGGCGCGATCGCGTAGGCGGCGACGGCCCGGCCGCGACCCGCCTGCTCGTGGTGAACCTGCTGCGCTGGACGATGCGGGTACCGGCGCGCTACGCCGACCGGGCAGCCGAGCTCGGCTACAGCCCGTCCGAGCAGGTGCGCGCCGGCGTGCGCGCGCACCTGGACCGGGGCGGCGGTCTGCTCGGCATGCACACCGCCAGCATCTGCTTCGACGACTGGCCCGAGTGGGGCGCCATCCTCGGGGGTGCCTGGAACTGGGACCGCTCGCACCACCCGCCGGCGGGCCCGATGAGCGTTCGGGTGTCGCGCCCCGACCACCCGCTGGTGTCCGGATTGGACGGGTTCTCGCTGCACGACGAGTGCTACGGCTTCCTCGACCTGCAACCCGATGTGGCGGGGCTGATCGAATCGGAACACTCCGGAACGGCTCATCCGCTGCTGTGGGCGAGGGAGTACCGCGGCGGGCGGGTCGTTTACGACGCGCTGGGCCACGACGAGTCGGCCTACCAGGTACCCGAGCACCGGGAGATCGTCCGCCGCGCCGCCCGGTGGGCCGCCCGCCTGGAGCCTGCACGCAGGTCGCCACGCTAGCAGTGCTACGAGCCCGGGCTGATCCAGTCGGGCGTCGCCAGCTTCCACTCCGTGCCGGTCCACTGCGCGACCTTCGCGCCCCGCGTGCCGACGTGTCCGCCGCTCGCGGCGTCCCCGAAGCTGATCGGGGGGAAGATTCCCGACTCGTAGCCCTGCAGGCTCTCGGCGGTGCGATGGAAGTTCTGCCAGGTCAGGTCGTCGCCCATTCGCCGGAGGATCTCGAAGAAGACCTGGGAGCTGCCGTAGGCCTGCAGCGCGAACCCGTTGTCGAGCGAGTTCGGTGCGCTCTGCTGGGCTGCCTGGCGCCACTCGGCGACCTCCGGCGGGTCCGAGGAGGGCAGCTCGAAGATCAGCGTCCCATACACACCCCGCGCCGTTGGACCGGCGGGCCCGACGGTGTTGGGGCTGCCCGTGGTCACGGTCGAGGAACTGCCGATGATCATCGGCTGCCAGCCCAGGTCGGCGACCTCCTGCATGATCAGGGAGGACTGGGTGTTGTCGGTGCCGAGGATGATCGCGTCGGGTTTCGCCTCGCGGGCGTTGAGGACGGCTGAGCTGACCTCGGTGGAGTTCGGCTCGGTGGTCTCACTGGCCACCACTCGCAGCCCTCGGCGCTGTGCCTGCTCGGTGGTTCCCTCCCGCATCGCCTGGCCCAGGTCGTTGTCCTGCCCGATCACGGCCACCGTCCGGGCGCCCTGGTCGGCGAGGAAGTCCACCATCACCCTGGCCTGGTCCCGCTGGCTGGTCCCGATCAGATACACCTCGTCGAGCTTCGGGTCGGGTGGCAACACCGGGGCGAACATCGGCAGCCCGGTCCGCTCCAGGTACGGGTAGCTGCCCGGGAGATTGGCGGTGCCGGCGGGACTGAGCACCGAGAAGACCTGCTCCTGGTCACCGAGCCTGCGGATGTTGGCGACGGAACGGGCCGCGACGAAGCCGTCGTCGAGTACCGTCAGCTCGAGCTTGCGGCCGTTGATCCCGCCCGCGGCGTTGACCTCCTGGACCGCCGTTCGCAAACCGGCCTGGAAGCCCTGCCCGGCGGCTGCCGCTCCCCCGGACAGCGGCAGCGTCGTACCGATCGTGATCGTGTCCGCCGTGACGCCCTGGGCGGTACCGGAACCGCCACCTCCCGCGGCTTGCGACGAGCAGGCGGCGAGCACGCCGGCTGCGACAACGGCGAGCGCGGCCCGAGCCGGGCCGGTGCGCAGCCGCGGTCGCGGGGTTGATGATTCGACCCTGCCGGCAGGTCTCATGGGTACTCCATCGGATCGGGCGAGTAGGGCTCGCGGAGACGGGCGGGTGCTCAGCCGTGCGCGCCGACGTAGGAACGCATCAGCTGGTCGGAGTCGGACAGCTCGGCTGCCGGCCCGCTGGCTCGCACGGTGCCGCTGCCGAGGACGTAGGCGCGGTCGGCGACGTCGAGCACCGCCGCGTTCTGCTCGACCAGCAGGAACGCCGTCCCCAGTTCGGTGCGCAGCCGCCCGACGAGCTCCAGCAGCTGGGTCACCAGGATCGGCGCCAGCCCGAACGACATCTCGTCGACCATCACCAGCCGCGGCCGGGCGAGCAGCGCCCGCGCGATCGCCAGCATCTGCTGCTGACCACCGGACAGCGAGGCGGCGGGGTCGGTGAGCTTGTCGCGCAGGTCGGGGAACAGGTCGAGCAGCCACTGCTCGTCGGTCTCGACGTCACGGTCGGAGCGTGTGGTGGCGCCGAGCCGCAGGTTCTGCCGCACGGACAGCGAGCTGAGAATGCCGCGCCCCTCCGGGACGTGCCCGAGCCCCCGCCGGGCGCGGGCCTCGGGCGGCTCGCGCCGCAGCGCGGCACCGTCGAAGCTGGTCTGACCCGACCAGGTGGGGACCACTCCGGAGACCGCCCGCAGCAGCGTGGTCTTGCCCGCCCCGTTCACGCCGAGCAGCGCGACGATCTCGGCGGCGGCGACGTCGAGGTCGACACCGTGCAGTACCTGCACCCGCCCGTACCCGGCGGTGAGTTCACGGATGGACAGCAGCAACGCTGGCTCCCAGGTAGGCGGTGACGACATCGGGGTGGGCGACGACCTGCGCCGGCGGTCCCTCGGTGAGGATCCGTCCGAAGTGGAGCACTGCCACCCGGGGACAGAGCCGGGAGACGACCTCGAGGTCGTGTTCGATGACGACGACGGCCAGCCCGTCCGCGCGGCCGATCTCCGCCAGTGGCTCGACCAGCCGGTCCACGTCGGCCGCGGACAGTCCCGCCGCGGGCTCGTCGAGCAGCACCAGCGACGGCCGGGAGGCCAGCGCGCGCGCCACCTCGACGATCTTCTGGCTGCCCAGCGGGAGATTCGCGACCGGCTCGCCCGCGGCATCGGCGAGTCCGAACGCGCCGAGCAGCTCCACGGCGCGGGACCGGGCCGCCCTTGCCCGCCGGGAGATCCCGAGGAACTCGAGCAGGCCGTGGCCGCGGGTGAGCTCGCTGTCGAGCCCGGTCAGCACGTTGGACAGCACGTCGAGCTCCCCGACCAGCCGAGGAGTCTGGAACGTCCGCCGTACCCCGAGCCGCGCCACCGGGACCGGCCCCCCGGGCGGCACCGGCTGCCCGCCGATCCGGATCTGCCCGGCGGTCGGCCGAACGTACCCGGTGACGGCGTTGAACACGGTGGTCTTGCCCGCGCCGTTGGGCCCGATCAGGCCGGTGAACCCTGCGGCGGCCTGCATGTCCACACCGGAGAGCACCTGGTTGCCGCCGAACCGCACATCGACCCCGGACAGGTCGAGCACCGTCATGATGCGACCCCCGCCGTGACGTCGCGGGCCTGCGGTGTGGCTGTCGAGGTATCGGCCCGGCGCCGCCGCGCCGCGCCGATACGGGAGCGCAGTGAGGCGAGGCCGCGCGGCAGGAAGCCGACCACGAGCGCGAGCACCAGCCCGAACGCCAGCCGTTGCCAGCTGCCGATGTCCTGCAGCAGCTCCCGCAGGCCGATGACGACCACCGCCCCCAGGAAGGGCCCGCCGACGTAGCTGACGCCGCCGAGGAAGGCGACGATCAGCAGCTCGATGAGCAGTGTCAGTCCGAAGATGTGCGGGGTCAGGTAGGTCAGGACCTGCGCGTAGGCGGCACCGGCGAGTGCGCCGATGAAGGCCGAGAGGGCGAAGGCCAGCAGCTTGGCGCGGGTCGCGCTGATCGCCAGCGAGCCCACCGCGACATCGGCGTCCCGGACGGCACGCAGCCGCCTGCCCAATCCGGACCGGCCGATCCGCCAGACGGCCAGCGCGGTGACCGCGGCCAGGCCCAGGCACAGATACCATCGGCTACCGCCGACGTCCAGGTTCCCGAGCACCACCGGCGTCACTACGAGCCCGGCGATGCCCCCGGTGATCGGCTCCGCCTCGATGAAGATCCGGAGCATCAGCTCGGCGAAGGCGAGCGTGGCGATGGCGAGGTAGAACCCGCGCAGCCGCGTCGCCGGCAGCCCGATCGCCACCCCGATCAGCGCGGCGACCAGCCCAGCCAGCAGCACCGCGAGCGGCCACGGCAGACCCAGCGCGACGAGAGAGGTGGTGCCGTAGGCCCCGACGCCCATGAAACCCGCCTGTGCCAGCACGATCTGACCGGACCAGCCCATGATCAGGACGAGGCCCAGCCCGGCGGTCGCCATCGTCATCACCAGGCAGGCCAAGAAAAGCTGGTAGGAGTTCACCAGGCCGGGCAGCCCCAGCAGCAGGAGCGCCGCGACCACGGCGATCAGCCCGCCCAGCAGGCGGCGGGTCGAGAACCATGGCAGGTGCGTCATCACACCTCCCTCGCTCGGGCCCGCCCGAACAGGCCGCGCGGCTTGAGGGTCAGCACGACCACGATCGCCAGCAGCGCCACGGCGGACTTGGCCGAGGTGGAGATGAAGTCCCCGGCGAGGTTCTCCGCGACGCCGAGCGCGAGCCCTCCGACGAAGGCGCCGGTGACGCTGGAGAAGCCGCCGAGCGTCGCGGCGACGAATCCCTTGATCACCAGACCCGCCCCGTTCTGGTCGGTCAGCAGTGAGGCCTGACCTTGCAGCAGCATCGCGACCGTCGCGATCATCCCGGCCAGCGCCCACGAGATGCGGAACACGCGGTTGACCGACACCCCGAGCAACCGGGGGGTGACGCGGTCCTCGGCGATGGCCTGCATCTGCACGCCGATCCGGGAGCGGAAGAACACCAGCAGCCCGAGCATCACGGCAACTCCGGCACCGATGCTCACCAGCTGCTCGGCGTCGACGACCTGACCGGCGACCGTGACCGAGCCACCGAACGGCGAGTCGATCGTGCGGGGCACCGAGCCCCACACCAGCTGGGTCACCGCGTTGATGGCCACGAACATCGCGATCGTCATCAGGACAGTGGTGAAGTGGCTCTCAGCCAGCACCGGCCGGATGGCCACCCGCTCCACCAGTAGCGCCAGCGCGGCGCCGATGATCAGCCCGGCCGGGACCGCCAGCCAGTAGGACTGCTCCAGCGGGCCCACCAGAGTCCAGATGCAGAACGCCGGGAACAGCCCCATCTCGGCCATCGCGAAGTTGGGCACGTCGGTGGCCTTGAGCACCAGCACGATCGCGAGCGCCATCAGGGCATACCAGCTCCCCGCCTGCAGCCCGCTGATGATCTGCTGGCTCACCCGTGCTCCTCGGTCGCTCCTCGTTGGTGGTGAGGAGGCTAACGACGATCACGGCGCACTGCCTAGACCCACATCTGTGACCGCGTTGTCACCGTATGGAATGACAGCCGTGAGCACGTCGGGTGCAGTCAGCGTGCGCCACACCCCGGCTACGCCTGCGCCGCGAAAGGCGCCTGCGCGGCGTTGGACGTCGCGAAGGGACCCCTCGCGGCGACCGGGGCCGGGTGGGTCAGGAGGAGTGCCGGCGCTGGGTGCGGCGCGGAGACCGGCTGCGACCGGAGGACGGCTGGTGGCCCTGCCGCAGCACGGCGGCGGGCGCGCCGTGGTCGGCGCGCAGCCGCCGCAGCTCGGGATCGGAGGTCCAGAAGGAGGAGAACTCCTCCGCATCGAACCGGTCCGCGATCAGGTGCATGGCGATGTCGTGGCGGACGTACTCGACAGCGACCAGCACCACGGCCGGGTCGTCGGTGTAGACGCCCCATGCGCCGGAGTCGGTGATGCCGCCGATCACCGCCTGTTCGCGGTCGGCGGCGACGACGAGCAGGCGGCAGCCCAGGTTCTCCAGTACCACCTCGGGCGCCGAGAACCGGTGCGTCGTCGTCCGCCCCACCGGGTCGGGATCCTCCCCGAACGCGACCACCGACACGTCCACCGACTCCGCCTCGGCGCCGCGGACCAGCGGCTTGAGCGCGTCGAGCTCGGCCGGCCAGCCGGACAGGAACAGATCGTTGCGCGCGCCCGTCACGAGGTCCTCCGCGCGGGCCAGCAACGAATCCCGGTCGTCGAGACTGTGCACCAGGCGCACCTGCGGCGGTGAGGCGATCTCCGGCAGCGCCGAACGCAGCACGTCGAGGGACTGGTCGAACTCGCGGCGGAGCCGGTCCAGCAGTGCCTGCGGCGGCAGCGAGAGGTACCCGACGCTGTCCTCACCGGCGCGCACCTCGTAGGCAGCACCCCGGCCGACGAGCTTGCCGAGGGTCTCGTAGACGGTGCTGCGCGGCACCCCCGACCGCTTGGCCACCTCGTAGCCGTTCAGCGGTGTGCCCGCGGCCACGAGCGCGAGGTAGGCCTTCGCCTCGTATCCGGACATGCCGAGCCGCTGCAGCTCATCGATGACGTTCTGCGAAGTCATGTGGCCTCCAGCAACGTACGACGTGGGCTGCCGCGGATGGTAGCCGGACCGGCAGCCAGCGACCCGGCGCCCGGCGGACCGACGGGAAGTCACCGCCGATCCTACGTCGTAAGATCCCTCACGACGAACGGGATGAGCCGGAGGAGGCTGTGATGGCGCGGTCGCTCGAAGGGATGTCGGTCGTGGTCACCGGCGGTGGGTCCGGCATCGGCGAGGGCGTGGTGCTCCACTTCAGCCGGCGCGGCGCCCGGGTGACGGTGTGCGGCCGGCGGACGGACAAGATCGCCGCTGCGGCGCAGCAAGCCGGCCAGACGTGCCGGGCCGTGCCGGCCGACATCACCGTCGCCTCCGACCGCGAGCGACTGGTCGAGGCCGCGGTCGACCACGGCGGGGGCATCGACGTCCTGGTGCACGCCGCGGGCAACATGTACCGCGACCCGCTCGCCGAGCTCGACGAGCAGCAGATGCTGGGACTGTTCCACTCCAACACGGTCGGCCCGGTAGCGCTGACCGGACTGGCGCTGCCCCACCTGCGGCGCAGCAAGGGATCGGTGGTGTTCTTCGGCTCGGTGCACACCGTCCGCGCCTTCCCCGGGGTAGCGCCCTACGCGGCGACCAAGGGTGCCCTCGAGGCGCTGACCGGCGTGCTCGCCGCGGAGCTGGGGCCGGACGGGATCCGGGTCAACTGCGTGCGTCCGGGCGGGGTGCTCACCGAGATCAACCAGCGCGCCGGACTGGTCGACGACGCAGCCGCCGAGCAGCGGCTGCAGGGCCTGGCCGCCGCGCACGCGCTCGGGCGGATCGGGACCGCCGACGAGGTGGCCGAGGCGGTGGCCTATCTCGCGGTCGCCGAGTGGACCACCGGCAGCGTGCTCACGGTCGACGGTGGCCTGGGCCTCGGCGTCACCCACGCCTAGCGTGCGGTCGAAGGGCAGCGATCAGTCGGTGCCGACCGAGTCGACGGACTTGGGTCGCGGCAGCGAGGCCAGCGTGCTCTTGATCAGTCCGCCGTCGACGGCCAGGGTCTGACCGGTGACGTAGCCTGCCTTGTCCGAGCCGAGGAACAGCACGGCGTTGGCGATGTCGTCCGCGGAACCGAGCCGGCCGAGCGGGACACGACCCTGCCGGACGCGCCGGACCTCCTCGTCGGCGTAGATCGCATCCGACATGCCCGCGTGGATCAGGCCGGGTGCCACCGCGTTGACCCTGATGCCGTGGGAAGCCCACTCCATGGCCATCTGCTCGGTGAGCATGACGATGCCGGCCTTGCCGGAGCTGTAGGCACCGGCGCGCGGCGCGGCCGCGAGACCGTTGACCGAGGCCAGGTTGACGATGCAGCCGCCGTCGGCGGCCGCCATCCGGCGCGCCGCCGTCCGCGAGACCAGGAAGGTCCCGGTGAGGTTGACCCGCAGCGCCTGCTCCCAGTCCTCGAGCGGCAGGTCCAGCAGCGGCCCGAACCGCACGATGCCGGCGTTGTTCACCAGCAGCTCAGGGGCCTGCGGCAGCGCGTCGAGCCCGGACTCGACAGCCGCCTCGTCGGTCACATCGACGACGGCGGGCACGCAGGCCTCACCGAGGTCGGCGGCGACGGCCTTGACGCCCTCGGCGTCGACGTCCCAGGCGGCAACGGTGTAGCCCTCCTTGACCGCATGCCGCGCGATCACGGCTCCGATCCCGTTACCCGCACCGGTGACCACAGCCCACTTCGTCACGTCGCTCCCCATCCGCTCCGAACACGTCCCACGCCGACAGCGACGGCGTCATCTTCTTAACGACGCTACTGCCAGAGGCACCACACCGTCTACACCCGTCGTCGCGGTGCGGGCATCCGCCCCGATCGGACAGCGCGACAGCCCGCCTCGCCCATCCGTGCCTCGCGTCGCTAGCATGCTCACCACGTCTGTCGAGCTCGAGGAGCACCATGTCGGGACCCAGCGCCGCCCCTGTCATCGACGTGCACGCCCACGCGGTTCTCGAGGTGAGTCAGGGCGCGGCCGGCGCCGCGGGCCCCGAGCTGGGTGCCGACGCCGACGGCAGGCCCTGGTACCGGGTCGGCGACTATGTGCTGCACGGCGTCCGCTACCGGGACAGCCCGTTCACCGACGTCGAGCTGCGAATCGAGGCGATGGACCGCGCGGGAATCGACGTGCAACTGCTGTCCCCGAACCCGCTGACCTACTTCGGCCGCCTCGACGGGGCCAGCGCCGCGGCCTTCGCACGCACCCACAACGACGCGCTGGCCGAGACGGTGCGGTCGCACCCGCGGCGGTTGCTGGGCGCGGCGCAACTGCCGGTGCAGGACGTGGATGCGTCGATCGCCGAGTTGCAGCGGGCGGTGCGCGAGCTCGGCATGGTCGCTGCCTACATCGACACCGACCCCGGATGCACCCTCGACGACCCCGCGCTCGACCGGCTCTACAGCGCGCTCGTCGACCTCGACGTCCCGCTGTTCGTCCACCCCTCCCCGCTCGGTGCCCAGGGCCCGCCCGACGACGAGCGGCTGCGCCGGTTCGACCTCGACCTGCTGCTCGGCTTCGCCTACGACGAGACCCTGGCAGTGGCCGCGCTGGTCTTCGGCGGTGTGCTGGAGCGCCACCCGCGCCTCGACGTCTGCGTGTCGCACGGTGGTGGCGCGGCGGCCTTCCTGGCGGGGCGCTTCGAGCGGGCCGTTACGCGGCGGCCGTGGGCGTCCGAACAGCTGCGCGAGCACGGCTTCGCGCACTTCTACCGGAGGCTGTGGTTCGACACCCATGTCCACGGTGAGGACGCGCTGCGGCTGCTGACCACGGCCGCGGGAACCGACCGGCTGGTGTTCGGCACCAACTTCGCCGGGTGGGACGCCGGCGAGCCCGACCGGTCAGCAGAGCTGTCCGACGTGCTCAGCCGCAACGCCCAGCGGCTGCTGCGGCTCGACGGCCACCGCTGATCACTACATCGGGTGAACTCGCGACGGTTTACGTCGTTAGAAGCTTGACGCCGCTACTCGGGCGCGCCACTGTTGTCGCCCTGGTGAGGCGGATCACGCCCGCGTCGCTGGTAGCACCGCGACGCGGGCAACCGGTGGGAGCAGCGGGATGGTGCGTACCACCCCGGCTCGACGGCCGTCGCTGCACAGCAGGCCGCGGAGTACAGCGGACGACGTTAGGCCAGTGACGTCGTGATGTGCGGCTCGCCGCGTCGGGATCCTGCGCCCCTGCCGCCGATCCGCACAGGCATGGGTGAGGGCAGCACAGAGGAGTCGTGAGCCGATGACGAAGTTCCCCACGAGCGACAGCCGCGATCACACCGTGTCCTTCTCGGAGTCCGGACCGAGCGGCTCGTCGGGGTCGATGAACCGCCGACGGTTCCTTGCCTACGCCGCTGCCACACCGGTCCTGACGGTAGCCATCCGGCTGGGACTGGACTCGGCGGCACCGGCGACGGCTGCGGCGGTGGTCCCGTCGCCTCCCGACCCGTCGGAAGTGTTCGACATCGCCGACGCGATCGTCTACGCGAGCAAGCCGACGATGGGGCTGGTCGTGCTCGAGGTCGGCGAGGACGGCCAGGTCCGGCTCGAGCTGCCGCGGCAGGAGATGGGCCAGGGCATCACGACCGCCATGGCGATGCTCATCGCCGAGGAGATGGAGGTGCCGCTGGACCACGTGGACGTCCCGCTCGCCGATGGCCGCCCGGAGCTGATGTTCAACCAGATGACCGCGGGTTCCTGCACGCTACGGACCTTCTACGATCCGCTGCGGGTGCTCGCCGCGACCGCGCGCGCACGGATGATCGCCACCGCAGGCCGGCAGTGGGGAGTGGCTCCCGATCGGCTCTCGGTCCGCGACGGCGTGGTGCACGCGCCCGACGGGCGCAATGCCTCTTACGGCTCGCTGTCGGCGGCAGCGGCGAAGCTGTCGCTGCCCGACCTGAAGGTCAGCCCGAAACCCGAGTCCGAGCACAAGATCGTCGGGACGTCGACCCCGCGCATCGACGGGCACGACATCGTGACCGGTCGCAAGCAGTTCACCACCGACGTGGCCGTCCCCGGCGCGATGCCGACCATGCTGCGGCGGCCGCCGACCATCCAGGGCACGGTCGAGGCGGTCCACAATGCGGCCGAGGTCGAGCAGCTGCCCGGGGTGATCGGCGTGACGACCGTTCCGACCGGCGTCGCGGTGATGGCCGAGACGTTCGAGCGGGCACGGCGCGGCGTCAACGCGCTCGACGTCACGTTCGGCCCCGGGCCGATCGACGGCGAGTCCAACGAGTCCATCATGCAGCAGCTGCGGCGGTCGATCGTCCCGCTGGCGGTGCCGGAAGTGGGCGCCCAGACCGTCGACGCGGAGTTCGAGTGGCCCGCGGCCAACAACGCGGCACTCGAACCCGAGTGCGCGGTCGCCGACGTAGGCTCCGACCGCGCCGAGATCTGGAGCGGGTTCCAGTCGCCCATCGTCGCCCAGCAACGGATCGCCCAGGAGCTCGGGCTGACGCAGGACCAGGTCACGACCCACGTCATGCCCGCCGGGGGCGGGTTCGGCCGGCGCGTGTTCTGGGACGCGGCGATGGAGGCCGCGCTGGTCTCGCAGGCGCTGGGGCGCCCGGCGCGGGTCATGTGGCACCGCACCGACGACATGCGGCACGCGCGGGTGCGCCCGCCCACCTACAACAAGATCCGGGCGTCGGTCCTCGGCGGTCAGGTGGTCAGCTACGAGCAGCGGGTTGCCGGTGCCGCCACCGACTTCCGGCAGGGGCTGGGCGAGATCCTGACCTACTCGGCCGACGCCTTCCCGACGGTCGGTCCCCGCAAGGCGGTCGGCAACGACCTCTTCGAGGAGGCGGTTTTCACGCTGATGGTGTCCTCGCCCTACAACTTCGGCGCGTACACCAAGGAGATGATCCCGGTCAAGGTGGGCGACGGCTCGACCAGCTTCGGGATGAACACCACCAGCTACCGGTCGGTGCCGTGCCAGACCGCTCGTGGCTGCGAGGAGATCGTGGCCGACGAGCTCGCCGCGCTGCTGGGCATGGACCCGGTGGATTTCCGGCGCGCCCACGTCAAGGACGATCGTGCGCGTGCGGTGCTGGACAAGGCCGCCGAGGTTGCCGGGTGGGGCAAGCGCATGCCCGCGGGTTTCGCCCAGGGCGTGGGATACCACCTGGAGAGCAGGAGTCACCACGCCTGCATCGTCGAGCTCGACGCCCGCGATACCGAGCGGCCGAGGGTGACCAGGGCGACGAGCGTGCTCGACGTCGGCAAGCCGATCAACCCGCTGGGGTTGCAGGCACAGATGCTCGGCTGCCTCATCGATGCGCTCTCGCTGACCCTCACCGCAGGGCTGCACATCGTCGACGGGCTCCCGCTGGAGGGCAGCTACTCGCAGTACCACTTCGCCCGGCAGGACGACTCGCCGCTCGAGGTCCACAACATCGTGATGCCGCCCAACGACGGTCGGATGGGCGGCTCGGGTGAGGTGGGCATGGCCGCGCCCACCGGTGCGATCGCGAACGCCTACGCGAAGGCGACCGGCAACAAGCCGCGCCGCTTCCCGCTCCACTTCCCGGTCGATTTCGAACCGATCCCGCCCGGCAAGCTCCCCGAGCCGGCCTTCCCGTAGGAGGTTTCCGTGCCCAGCTACACGTTCACGGCGAATGGCGAGAACGTCACCGTCGACGCGGCCGACGACGAGCCGCTGCTGTGGGTGCTGCGCGACATGCTCGGCATCACGGGCCCCAAGTACGGCTGCGGCATCAATGTGTGCAAGGCGTGCACCAGCCTGCTCGACGGAGAAGCGGTCAACCCGTGCTCGGTCAAGGTGTCGACCGTGCAGGGCAGGGAGGTCACCACGATAGAGGGGCTCGCCGACGGTGACACCCTGCACCCGGTGCAGCAGGCATGGCTGGAGCGCGACGTCGCCCAGTGCGGCTACTGCCAGCCCGGCCAGATCATGGCCGCGGTGGCACTGCTGCAGCGGACCACGAATCCCACCGACGCCGAGATCGACGAGATCGAGAACGTGTGCCGCTGCGGGACCTACGTCCGCATTCGCGAGGCGATCAAGAGCGCGGCCGGCAAGCTGGGATAGCGCCCGGGCGCGCTGTGCCGGGCAGGGCACCGCTTCGCGTCGGTGAACGCGACACCATCGGGCTCACTGCAGCCGTCAGCCCTCATCACTGTCGAGTTCACGGAGACCCGGAGGGCCTCGACGGCTGCCGCGCGGCGATCGGGTGCGGCGTCCTGCGCCCAGCGGAACAGCACCACGTGCCGGAACACCGCTATCCGCCGAGCAGTACGGGATAGGTGCCCCAGTAGGGCCTGGCCGTGTTGGAATCGCGCTGCGGCGGGTGGTCGGGGTCGGTGGCCACGCCGGCGTTGAACATGTGCTGCACGGCCACGGTCACCAGCCCGAACAGGTGGCTGTCCGGGTCGGCGTCGGCGGCCGGGACCACCCCGGCGGCGAGGTCCTGGCCGATGCAGACGTGCATCCCGGCGGCGAAGCTCAGCCCGAACGGCGCGACCCCTGCCGGCAGCTCCCGGTAGGGGTTGAACGCCTCGGCGTCCTCGCCGAACACCGCGGGGTCGCGGTTGACCGCCTGCAGATCTATCACGACCGTGGCGCCCTCGGGAATCTCGACCCCGGACTTGAGGCTGATCGGGGCCAGCGCGCGGCGCCGGCCGACCGGACTCGACGGGTTGAGCCGCACGGTCTCGTGGATGCAGCGCTGCACGAACATCTCGTCGCCGGTGACGCGGCTGGCGTCGTCCGGGTGTTCCTGGACCCAGCTCAGGATGTGATCGATCGACCGGACGAACGCCGTGGCGCTGGTGTGCGCGCCGGCGAGCAGGAAGAAGGCGACCTCGCGCCGGATCACCTCCCAGCTCAGCTCGAGCTCCTCCTCGTGGCGCAGCAGCGTGGTCAGCACGTCCTTCGGCAGGTCCTCGTCGTCGAGTTCGCCCGCCGTGTGCTGGTTCAGCAGCGCGCGGCGGTGCTGTGCCGAGGGGGTCAGGAACTCGGTGTCCCAGTCGACCAGCGCCTGCAGGATCAGGGCCCGCTGCTCGTCCTTGTCCTGTGTGGAGTGCGCCAGCGTGGCGCCCTGGATGAACAGCATCATGTAGTCGTAGAGCCTGCGGTTCTCCTCCGCAGTACCCTCCGGCCGGTCGACACCGGCGGTCAGCGCCGCCAGGTTGAGCATCAGCTCGTGGCCGAGATGCACCAGGTCCGCCCGGCCGGCCTCGAGATGCGGCGCGAGCGTCTGCTCGATCACGCCGGGGAACAGGTCGCGCTCGTAGCGGTCGAAGGTCTCCCGCCGGAACATGCGGTTCTCCGCCCGGCGGCGGGAGCGGTGCTCGGCTCCGTGCAGGTTCACCAGCACGTCGGCCATCACGACCTCACCCTCGTCGTAGAGGGACTGGCGCAGCTCCTTCTGCCGGTAGGCGTCCTTGGCGTCCGCGAAGCTGCTCAGGACGATAGCCGAGGTCTCGGTGGTGGTCATCGCTCCTCCTCGTGCCGGCGACTGCCGTGACTATTAGTCGTTAGACAACTCACGTCAAGAGTCGGTCCCGTGCACCAGCGCCACCTTCGGGTCGAAACACGCTCGGCAGGGCCTCGCCCTGGACACTGTCCCGGCGGGTGCGGTCGCATGCCCCGCGGGCAGCGGCGCGGCCCGCGAGACGACCGAAGGTGAAGCCGCCGGCGATGTATGCCGAGCACCACGACATCCGCGGCCGCCGCCATGGACACACCCTCCCGTGGCACACGACACCCGGGAACGTGATGCGCCGGGGCGCCGCTCCGGGTGGGCCTGGACTCCCTCTCCGGCCACTGCTAACGTCGTTAGTCACATCACGCCCATAATTCCGGAGCGGATCAGCAGCCATGACCGAGACGATGACACTGGACGGTTTCGCCGACGTCCGAGACGCGTTCCGGCAACACGATCTGGAGCAAGCGCTCTACGACGCCGGCGGTGTGGTGATGGCCGACTGCCTGCTGGTGTTGCACGGCCAGCGGCACCGGGTTCGCCGCCGGGTGGAGAACCGGCTGTTCCGCCGGGGAACGTTCCGTTACTGGGAGCGCAGCTTCCTTCGTGACGTGGTCGCCGACACTCTCAAGCCGTTCCTGGCCGCAGGACGGGCGGACCTGCTCGAACTCGGCTACCGCACGATCATGAACCTGACCGCGATGGTGGCAGGTGTGGATCAGCCGCGCGGGACGGTCGAGGAGACCGATGACCTGTACCGGTTCGCCAAGAAGTTCAGCGAGGGCGCGATCCTGGTGCACAGCACCCGCGACCCCGACCAGGTGCGGGCGGAGGTCTCGGCCGCACTCGAGGAGTTCGACGAGCTGTTCCTGCAGCCCTCGGTGCAGCGGCGGCGCACGCTGCTCGACCAGTTCGCCGCCGGGGAGGTCGAGGAGGACGACCTGCCCCGCGACGTGCTCACCGCACTGCTGCGCTACTGGGACGAGCTGGAGCTGACCGGCGATGTGCTCCGGCGGGAGACCGCGTTCTACCTGCAGGCGGGCTCGCACAGCACGGCCGATGCCTTCACCCATGCCGCCGACGACTTCTTCAGCTGGGCCGGGTCGTCGCCGCGGCAGGCCGAGGCCGCCCGCCGCGACCCGGTGCTGCTGCAGCGGTGCGTCTACGAGACGCTGCGGCTTCACCCGGCCAGCCCGGTCGCGCACCGGCGGGCGCTGGCGCCGATCACGCTGCGCAGCGGGGTGGAGATCCCGGAGGGCGCCTTCGTGGTGATGGACCTGGCGGCGGCCAACCGTGATCCCGCGGTCTTCGACCGCCCGGACACCTACGATCCGCTGCGGGAGACCCCGGCCGACGTGCCGCGCTGGGGTCATGCCTTCGGCGGCGGGACGCACGCCTGCATCGGGACCGAGCTGGCGGGTGGGGTGGCACCGCAGGCCGACGGTGACCCGCACGACCAGGTGCTGGGCACCGTGACCCTGATGCTGCAGGCGCTGCTCGACGGTGGCGGCCGCCCGGACCCCAATCGTTCGCCCACAGTGGACAGCAGCACCCGGCGCGAGCACTTCTCGGGCTACCCGGTGGTCTTCGGCGCCGCCTGAAGACACGGAAAGGGGCACCGATGACGAGCGAGGAGATCGTGCGGCGGTTCCTCGACGCGGTGCACTCGCGCGATCCTGCGCGGGTCGCGGCGTGCTTCACCTCGGATGCCTCGTATGCCAACGTCCCGCATCCGCCGGCGTCGGGCCCGGAGGGTGTCCGTGCGATGTTCGCGCCGATCCTCGACCGCTCCGAGCGGGTCCGCTGGGACATCGTCTCGGAGTGCTACGGCACCCACCGGGCATGGCTCGAGCGGGTGGATCGGTTCTGGATCGACGGGCAGGAGTACGCCATCGAGTGCAACGGCGTCTACGAGCTCGACCGGGACCGTGGACTGATCACCGAGGTGCGCGACTACGTCGACGTGGGCGTCTGGCGCGCCCGGCTGGGTGACGTGCTGGCCGCGACGCCGGATCGTGCCCGCTGACGCCGCTGACCCGGTGCAGGTCCGGCGCTTCGGGGTCGGCCTCTACACCGGCCAGCACCCCGACGGCGACCGGTCCCGGCGGTCCTATCAGGACCTGACCGCACTCGCCGCCGCCGCGGAGCAGGCCGGATTCGACTCCTTCTGGGTCACCGAGCACCACGGGCTGCCCGACGGCTACCTGCCCTCGCCGCTGACCGCACTCGCCGCGGTCGCCACGGCGACCCGGTCGATCCAGCTGGGCACCGGGCTGGCGCTCGCACCGCTGCACCACCCGCTACGGCTGGCCGAGGACGCCGTCGTGGTCGACCAGCTCTCGGCCGGCAGGCTCGTCCTGGGTCTGGGTCTCGGCTATGCCGCCGAGGAGTACCGCACCTTCGGGGTCGACCCGTCGACGCGCGGGGCGCGGCTCGACGAGCTCGTCTCGATGCTGCGGCAGGCCTGGACCGGCGAGCCGTTCTCCTGCCGCGGGCCGACCATCGAGTTCGACCGTGCCCGGGTCACCCCGAAGCCGTGGCGCGAGGAAGGCATCCCGATCTGGCTCGGCGGGTACGCACAGCGCGCGGTCCGCCGAGCCGGTCAGCTCGCCGACGCGCACCTGGTCGGCAAGGGCGCGCCCGACGTCATCGCCGCCGCATCCGACGTGCTGCGAACCGTGCGCTCGCCCGACGATCCCGGCTTCGTGCGCGCGGTGAACCTCGCGTCCGTGCTCGACGAGCCGGACGGCGGCGCCGGTAGCGCACGGCGGGCCTTCGCCCGGCAGCAGCAGATCTACGAGCGCATCCAGGCAGGCCGCGACGTCTACGGCGGGCTCGTGGCTGACCCGTCCGGGGCGCAGGGCCTGGCCGGCGGCAGCATCGACAGTGACATCCAGGTCAGTGGCGACACCGACCAGGTGGTGGCGCGGCTGCGCGGTGTGCTCGACGGGCTGCGGGGCTGGGCGAACGTGCACCTGGTGCTGCGGCTGCTGTTCCCGGAGCCGGATCTCGACGTGCAGCTCGCACGGCTGGCCGCGTTCGGCGAACGGGTGCTGCCGCGGTTGCGCGACGACACCGTCGGGAGGCAGCACCGATGACACGGTCCGGCGCGGGCTCACTTCCTCGGCCTACCGGCGGGAGTAGCGATGCTCGGCGTCGGCTACCGACACCGGGTCGGTGAGCACGGTCAGCGCCCCCTCCAGGGTCAGCCAGCGCCGACCGTCGACCTGACACAGCACTCCCGCGCGCCGCGGCGTTGCGAGCCTTCTGAGAATCCGCGGGTGATCACCCGCGCGAGGCCGGCCCCGCTGTCCCAGGTAAACCCGACGGGCACCACATGTGGGCTGCCATCGGGTCGTGTGGTCGTCAGCGAGGCGAGGTGACGCTCGGTGAGGAACTCCAGCGCCGCGGTGGACAGCGACCGGGGATCGATAGCCACGCGGGGCACAGTACCGTCGCGCGCCGCAACTGCTCCGGCCCGACAATGCACCGATGGCGACGGTCAGCAAGCACAGCGAGGTGGCCGCACCGGTCGAGGAGGTCTTCGCCTGGCACGAGCGGCCGGGTGCGATCCAGCGGCTGTTGCCTCCGTGGGAGCCGGTGCGTGTGGAGCAGTCGGCACCAAGCCTGGAACCTGGGAACAGGGCCGTGTTGCGGACCTCGGTACCGGGCCCGCTGGTAAGTCGGTGGGTTGCCGAGCACACCGGCTACGACCCGCCGCGGGAGTTCCGGGATGTCCAGGTCTCCGGGCCGTTCGCTGACTTCGAGCATCGGCACGGCTTCGAGGAGACAGCGCCCGACCGCACGCTGATCAGTGATGAGATCAGCTACCGGCTGCCGCTCGACACACGCTGACCAGCCCGGTGGCCGGTCCACCGGTGCGCGGGCGGCTGGCGCGGATGCTCGACTACCGCCACGGGGTGCTCGCCGGCGACCTGGCCGCTCACGGCAGGGCCCGGGACAGGGGCGTGGAAGCCATGCACGTGGCCATCACCGGCGCGTCGGGCTTGATCGGGTCGGCGCTGTCGGCGTTTCTGACCACCGGCGGACATCGAGTGACCCACCTGGTCCGTCGGGAACCGAACGGCCCCGATGAGGTGCGCTGGTCGCTGCAGGACCGAAGCGTCGACACCGATGGCCTGGCAGGTGTCGACGCGGTGGTGCATCTGGCCGGTGCCGGCATCGGCCGCCCGTGGACCGAGCAGCACAAACGCCGGATCCGGGACAGCCGGGTAGCCGGCACCGGGGTGATCGCGCGGGCGCTCGCGGGGATGGACGACGGACCGGCCGCGCTGGTGTGCGGGTCGGCGATCGGGTACTACGGCGCGGACCACGGCGGGCAGGCGCACACCGAGGAATCCAGGTCGGGCGCGGGCTTCCTGGCCGAGGTCACCCGGGACTGGGAAGCAGCAGCCGACCCCCCGCCCGGGCCGCGGGGCTGCGGGTGGTGCACGTCCGCACCGGGGTCGTGCAGTCGCCCCGCAGCGGGGTGCTGGCCCTGCAGCTGCCGCTGTTCGCCCCCGGGCTGGGTGGCCGGCTCGGCTCCGGAGAGCAGTGTCTGAGCTGGGTCAGTCTCGACGACATCGTGGGGGTCTTCCATCACGCGCTGACCAGCCCCGAGCTGCACGGTGTGGTGAACGGGACCGCCCCGACTCCGGTGACCAACGCCGACTACACGCGGCTGCTGGGGCGGGTGCTGGGGCGGGTGCTGCACCGGTCCACGCCGTTGCCCGTGCCGACGGCCGCCCCGAGGGTGCTGCTCGGGCCGGACGGGGCCCGCGAGACCGCGCTGGCCGACCAGCACGTGCTGCCCGACCGCACCCTGGACAGCGGCTACCGCTTCCGCCATCCCGAACTGGAGGACGCGCTGCGGCACATGCTGGGACGCAGGCGCTGATCACCGGCTCGATCCGCGACGACGGCTGTGACCCTTGACACAGGTATGTCGCGTTGTGATTCTTTTAACGACGTTGTTGGGCAGCCTCCTCAGCGCTCGGAAGGATCCTCGACATGGACCGGATGCGCTTCGGCATCTTCATGGCGCCGTTCCACCCACCCGCAGGCCAGAACCCGACTGCCGCCTACGACCGCGACCTCGAGATCATCCAGCTGATGGATCGTCTCGGTTACGACGAGGCGTGGATCGGCGAGCACCACTCCTGTGGCAGCGAGATCATCGCCTCGCCGGAGATCTACATCGCCCACGCGGCGGCACAGACCCGGCACATCAAGCTGGGTACCGGCGTGCTGTCGCTGCCGTACCACAACCCGCTGTGGGTGGCCGACCGCGCGATCCTGCTCGACCACCTCACCCGCGGCCGGTTCATGCTCGGCCTCGGCCCCGGTGCGCTGCCCACCGACGCCGCGATGATCGGCATCGACCCCGCCGAACAGCGACCCGCGCTCGAGGAGGACACCGACGTCCTCATGCAGCTGTTGCTGTCCGACGAGCCGGTCACCAAGAAGACCGACCGCTACAACCTGGTGGATGCGCGCTGCCAGCTGCGGCCGTTCACCTACCCCTGCTTCGACGTCGGCATCGCTGCGATCGCCTCGCCGTCCGGCCCCCGGATCGCCGGCAAGCACGGCATCTCGCTGCTGTCCATCGGCGCGACGATGGTCGGAGACCTCGACCTGCTCGCCATGCACTGGGACGTCATGGAGGAGCGTGCCGAGCAGTTCGGCACCTCCGTCGACCGCCGCGGCTGGCGGCTGGTCGGGCCGATGCACATCGCCGAGACCAAGGAGCAGGCGCTGCGCGACGTCGAGTACGGCATCGAGGACTGGTTCGACTACCTGCAGCACACCGCCGCCGCCCCACAGTTCCACCCCGAGGGCGACACCCTGCGGGAGCGCGTCACCTGGGTCAACGAGAGCGGTATCGGCGTGATCGGCACCCCGGACGATGCGGTCGCCAAGCTCGAGGAGCTGTACAAGCAGTCCAACGGCGGTTTCGGGAGCTATCTCATGATGGCCCACGAGTGGGCCCGACCGGAGGCGATCCGGCGGCACTACGAGCTGTTCGCCCAGCACGTCATGCCGCGGTTCCAAGGGTCGGCGGACCGTCTGCTCAGCGCTGAGCGCTACGCGCAGCAGCGCTGGGAAGAGCTCAACACCAAGCAGGGCGAGGCGCTGGCAGCCTGGACCGAGAAGCACGCCGAGGAGCGCGCCGCCCGGCAGCAGGCCTGACAGGCGCGGGCAGCGCTCCTGATGCATCGGACGCGGACGCGCCTGCAGGATGCGCCCGGCGAGGTCGGTGCCCGCGCGCACCCTGCCCCTGGTACGCAGCACCGCGGCGCAGCACCGCGGCGCAGCACCCGGCCCCGCGGCGCCGCTCCCGCCGCTAGGCTGTGGCAACCTTGCGTGCAGGGGTCCGCGACGTTAGTTTCCTAGCGTCGTGCCGCCGGGAGACAGGAGGCAATGATCATGGGCTCGATGATCGGTGCTTCGGTAACCCGCAAGGAGGATCCCAGTCTCCTCACCGGGCGCGGGAGCTACGTCGACGACATCTCGCCGCCGGGCACGGTGCACATGGCCTTCGTGCGCAGCCCGCTCGCCCACGCCGGGATCGGCAACATCGACACCAAGGCGGCGCTGGAGCGCACCGGTGTGCTCGGGGTGTGGACCGCCGCCGACCTGGCCGGCCTGCCCAACTCGCGCTCGGTTCCGGGCATGGAGCGCCCCTGCCTGGCAACCGGCAAGGTCCGGTTCGTCGGCGAACCGGTCGCGGTCGTGGTCGCCAGCGACCGCTACCTCGCGGCCGACGCCGCGGGCGACGTGGACGTCGACTACGAGCCGCTGCCGGCGTGCAGCACCACCGACGCCGCGCTCGCACCGGGGGCGGCTCCGATCCTGGACGGGCTGCCCGGCAACGTCGCCATGGAGCAGGCGCTGGCCGCCGACGACGCGGAGGCCGAGCTGTCGGCCGCGGCGCACCGGCTGCAGCTGCAGCTGGTCAACCAGCGCTGCGCGCCGGTGCCGATCGAGCCGACGGCGTGCCTGGCCGACTGGACCGCCCGCGGGCTGACGCTCTACCTGACCACCCAGGCCCCGCACCACATGCGCAACGAGATCGCCACGATGTTCGGCCTGCCGCAGCAGCAGGTGCGGCTGGTGGCGCCGGACGTGGGCGGCGGATTCGGGGCGAAGGCGAGCTTCTACCCCGAGTTCCTGCTCGTCTCGGAGCTGTCACGCCGGCTGGGCCGGCCGGTGAAGTACATCGAGACCCGCAGCGAGAACATGATGTCGATGGTCCACGGCCGGGCCCAGGCCCAGGACATCGACGTCGGGTTCGACGACGAGGGCCACATCGCCGCGCTGCGGGTGCGCATCACACAGGACTGCGGGGCCTGGCCGGACACCACCGGTGTCGGGCTGCCCATGCTCACCTCCTTCATGTCCGGCGGTTGCTACAAGATCCCGAAGATCTCCCCGTCGTTCCGCTCGGTGGTCACCAACACCACGCCGGTCGGGTCCTATCGCGGCGCCGGGCGTCCGGAGGCCGCGTTCCTCATCGAGCGGGTGATGGACCGGGTCGCCGACGAGCTGGGCATCGACCCGCTCGACGTCCGCCGCCGCAACTACATCCAACCCGGCGAGATGCCCTACGCCACGCAGTTCGAGGGGATCGTCTACGACGAGGCGAACTACCCCGCGTTGCTGGACCGGCTGCTGGAGAAGATCGATTACCAGGCGCTGCGCGCCGAGGCCGACCGCCGTCGCACGGACCCGAACGCGAAGCTGCTGGGCATCGGGTTCTCCACGTTCGTCGAGATGGGTGGGTTCGGCCCGACCCCGCTGTTCGAGCAGTTCGGTTTCATCGGGGGCTGGGAGTCGGCCAACGTCCGGCTCAACACCGACGGCTCGGCCGTGGTCTCGGTGGGCACCAGCCCGCACGGACAGGGCCACGAGACGGCGTTCTCGCAGGTCGTCTCAGACGTGCTGTCGATCCCGTTCGACAAGATCACCGTGCTGCACGGCGACACCGAGACTGTGCAGGAAGGTGTCGGGACCATGGGCAGCCGTGCCATGCCGGTCGGGGGGCCCGCGGTCTTCAAGGCGGCAGGCAAGGTCCGCGACCGGGCGATGCGCATCGCCGCGCACCTGCTGGAGGCCGACCCCGACGACCTCGAGCTCGTGGACGGCCGCTTCCAGGTGCGGGGCAGCCCGGACTCCGGGATCGACCTCACCGAAGTCGCGGTCAAGTCGCTCAAGCCGCACCTGTTGCCCCCCGATTCCGATCTCGGGCTGGCCGACACCGCCCACCACGAGCCGACCAACCTGTCTTACCCGAGTGGCGCGCACTGCTGTGTCGTGGAGGTCGATCGCGACACCGGCCGGGTCGACGTGGTGCGCTACGTCGCCGTCGACGACTGCGGCAAGGTGATCAACCCGCTGATGGCCCGTGGCCAGATCCACGGCGGTGTCGCGCAGGGCATCGCGCAGGCGCTGCTCGAGGAGGTCACCTACGACGAGGACGGTCAGCTGACGACCGCGTCGGTGGCCGACTACCTGGTGCCCTCGGCACTGGACCTGCCGTCCTACGAGACGGACCACCAGGAGACCCTGACCAGCTTCAACCCGCTCGGCGCCAAGGGTCTCGGGGAGTCCGGTGCGACCGCGGCGCCGCAGGCGGTGGTCAACGCGGTGGTCGACGCGCTGAGCCACCTCGGCGTGCGCAACATCGACATGCCCTGCAGCCCGCAGCGCGTCTGGCGCGCGATGCGCGACGCCGGGTCCGCACGGCCCTCGGAGGTGAGCACGTGAGCCGCCATCACGTCCGGATCACCGTCAACGGCGTCGCCCGCGAGGACGAGGTCGAGGCCCGGCTGCTCCTCGTGCACTACCTGCGCGAGGTGCGGGGGCTGACCGGCACCCACGTCGGGTGCGACACCTCGAACTGCGGCGCCTGCACGGTGATGCTCGACGGGCAGACCGTGAAGTCGTGCTCGGTGTTCGCCGTGGCCGCCGACGGCTGCGAGGTGCTCACCGTCGAGGGTCTGGCCGTCGACGGACAGCTCTCCCCGGTGCAGCAGGGCTTCCAGGAATGCCACGGGCTGCAGTGCGGCTACTGCACGCCCGGCATGGTGATCTCGGCGACCGGCCTGCTGCTGGAGAACCCCGACCCCGGCGACACCGCCATCCGCGAGGGGATCGAGGGCAACCTCTGCCGCTGCACCGGCTACGAGATGATCGTGGACTCGGTGCGCTGGGCGGCCGAGCACGGTGGTGCCGGTGCCGTGGCCACCGGCACCAGGGGGCGCTGATGGCGGAACTTCGCGGCCTGCAGGGCAAGCACGTACTGATCACCGGAGCGGCGAAGGGGCAGGGCTTCAGCCACGCCAAGGCGTTCGCCGATGCCGGCGCCGACATCGCCGCGCTCGACATCACCGAGCCGATCCCCGACGCCTACCCGCTGGCCACCGCAGAGATGCTCGACGCCACCGTCGCCGACATCGAGCGCCGCGGTCGGCGCTGCATCGGGCTGCCGTGCGACATCCGCGACGAGTCGCAGGTGCAGGCGTCGGTGTCCAAGGCGCTGGAGTTCTTCGACGGCCGCATCGACGTGCTGGTCAACAACGCCGGGGTCGCCGCGCTCGACCCGATCCACGAGATGCGCAGCCACATCATGGACGCGGTCATCGACACCATCGTCAAGGGCCACATGTACGTGGCGAAGTACGCGGTGCCGAACATGATCGGCAGGCACGCCGGCAAGATCATCAACATCTCATCCGGCGTGACGGGAGCGGGCGTGGCGATGCTGTCGCACTACGTGGCGGCCAAGCACGCGATCAACGGGCTGACCGAGGCGTGGGCGTTCGAGCTCGCCGAGTTCGGGATCAACGTCAACGCGGTGGCACCCGCAACGATCCGCCCCGGCGCGGGGCAGGGCTCGGGGATGGTGTCGGGCCTGGCCGAGAGCCTGGGGATCAGCGCCGAGGACGCCTACGAGCAGTTCTCCGCCGTCGGCAACATGCCCGGCGACAAGTGGCGCACCGAGATGCACCACATCACCGACGCGGTGCTGTTCCTGGCCTCCGACAACGCCGACCAGATGACCGGGCACGTGCTGTCGGTCGATGCCGGGCAGGCCACCCGCTGAGACCGCTGTCGCTGGCCGCCGGCTCCGTGCTCGACCTGGCCGGGGCCGCGGTGATCCGGTGCGCCGCCGCGGCCGGGTACCGCTGGACGGGGTTGCGCCCGACGCTTCCGGTGTCGCGGCGCGACCGGGCCGAGATGTCCCGCGTGCTGCAGTCCGAGGGTGTCGAGCTGCTCGACGTCGAGGTCGTGGCGCTGCGCCCGGGGCCGCTACGCGACGAGCACCGCGCGCTGGCCGAGCTGGCCGTCGAGCTCGGGGCGCGGCAGCTGCTGACCGTCAGCCAGGATCCCGACCTCGCCGCGACAGCGGACAAGCTGGCCCAACTCACCGCCGTGCTGGAGGGCAGCCCGACCCACCCTGCGCTGGAGTTCATGGGGTTTTCCTGCGTGCCCGATCTGGCTACCGCGCTACGGGTCGCAGGCCCGGTGCCGGGAGTGGGCGTCGTCGTCGACGCGCTGCACCTGCACCGCAGCGGCGGTGACGCGGCGCAGCTGGCGAGCATCGAGGACTGGCGGTGGTGCTACGCGCAGCTCTGCGACGCCCCGGCTGCGCCTCCGCCCGGAGACGGCGACCTCGCCGACCGGCTGGCCACCGAGGCCCGGCATCACCGGCTGCCCCCGGGCGACGGCGAGCTCGCACTGGCCGACTTCGCCCGCGCCCTGCCACCGGAGTGCCCCGTCAGCGTCGAGGTGCAGAGCGACGAGCTGCTGCGCACCCACTCGCCGGTCGACCGCGCAGCGCTGCTGCGCCACCGCGCGCATCGCGGTCGTGAGTGGCGATGCGAGTCATGACTCGCATCGCCACTCACGAGAACGTCAGCGCGGGTACAGACCGCGTATCCCGTCTCGACGCTGCAACCGATAGTCGTTAGACTCTAAACTCCGAGCATCCCAGAAGGGAGACCGGAACGATGGCAGCTGACGCCCTCATCACCGGCGGGACCGTCCTCGACGGCACCGGCGCGGCTCCCCGTCCCGACGAAGCGGTACTCCTGTCGGAAGGCCGGATCGCCGCCGTCGGCGCCCAGGCCACCGCGACCGCGGCCGATCGCGCCGACGTCGAGCGCATCGACGCCCGCGGCAAGACCGTGATGCCCGGCCTGATCGACGCGCACACACACCTCACCTTCGGCGAGCCCACCGGCAACGACGAGCTGTTCTATCACCGGACCGAGGCCTACAGCTCGATGCTGTCGGCCTACAACTCCCGCAAGGTGCTCCGCGCCGGGGTGACGAGCGTGCTCGACGCCGACTGCCTGTGGAACATCGCCGTGGAGCTGCGTGACGCCATCGAGGCGGGGATCGTCGAGGGCCCGAGCATGAAGGCCGGCGGCAACGCGCTGATGACCTCCGTGGGCGGCACCGCCGGGCGGCTGATCAACGACGAGGGCCGGACCGGATACGCCACGGTCGTGCACAACCGCGACGGCATGGTCCGCGAGATCCGCCGGCAGATCAAGCACGGCGTGGACTGGATCAAGGTGCACGTCACCGGGCTGATCCCGTCACTGAAGGGCCCCGAGGTCAAGGTGTGGTCCTTCGACGAGCTCAAGACCGTCTGCGACGCCGCCCACGAGCTGCACACGCCCGTGGTCGGGCACTGCCGGAACTCGCAGAGCACGCTGGAGTGCGCCCAGGCCGGCATGGACCTGATCTACCACGCCTCCTACATGGACGAGGCCGCGCTCGAGGCCGTCGTCGAGTCGGGATCCGCGCTGTGCCCCACGTTCACGCTGCTGGGCAACCTCGCCGACTACGGCGAGAAGGTCGGAACGGCCCCCGAGCTGCTCGACATCTTCCGTGCGGAGATCGACACCACCGGCAAGATGATCCACAAGGCGCACCAGGCGGGGGTTCCGATCCTCGCCGGCTCCGAGACCGGGTTCGCGGTCACCCCGGTCGGCGAGTGGCACGCCCGCGAGCTCGAACTCCTGGTGGAGTACGCCGGGCTGAGCCCGATGGAAGCCATCACGGCGGCCACCGCCCACGGCGCCAAGGCGATGCGGGCCGAGGGCGAGGTCGGAACCCTCGAGGTCGGCAAGCGTGCCGACGTGCTCGTCGTCGACGGCGACCCGCTGCGCGATATCCGCGTGCTGCAGGACAGGGAGCGGATCCACGAGGTGATCCAGCGCGGCGCGCGGGTCGACCTGACCTCGCCGATCCCGCAGCGCAAGGTCTACCCGGGCGAGCAGGTGCGGTTCCTCGCCGCCTGCCCGCTGACCCGCGCCTACGCGCTGTCGGACGACCAGCTGGCCCAGCTGGCACAGGTCTGAGCGGGCATGAACGCGCTGTGCCTGCTCGGTGACGAACCGTTGCGGTATGGATCACATCGACGTTAGCCTGCTAACGCCGTTACCCGTCTCCGGGGAGTAGATCCATGACCGCGATGAAGCCCGTCTTCGACTGCGAGCAGCCAGCGGTGCGCTGCCCGTACCCGCATTATGCGAACGTCCGGGACCAAGCGCCCGTGTTCCACGACGAGGAGACCGACATCTACGTAGGATTCTCAACAAGGCGCTCACTCCGCGAGCCGTGGCGCAGATCGAGCACCAGATCAGGGCGTCCTGCCACGCGCTGGTCGACGCCTTCGCCGACGACGGCCACGTCGACCTGGTGCCGGCGTTCAGCTCCCCGGCCCCGATCCACGCGCTGGCAACCCTGCTCGGAGTCCCGGTCGAGTGCTCGCACGACTTCGCTCGCTGGGCCGACTCGATCAACGCCACGATCGGCACCCACATGACCGACGAGGAGCTGCTGGCCAGCCTCGAGGACCAGATGGACTTCTGGTCGTTCTTCGAGAACGAGATCGCCGCGCGGACCAGGGGAGCCGACCGACGACCTGCTCTCCGCGGTGGCCCACGCCCGCAGCGAGGGCGACGAACCGCTCACCCTCAACGAGATGGTCGGCTTCTGCAGCCAGCTGATCGGCGCCGGGGCGGACACCACCACCAAGCAGATCTCCTCGGCCATGCTCATGCTGTGCCGCGACGACGAGCTGATGACCCGGGTCCGGTCCGACTTCGAGCTGCTGCCCCGTTTCCTGGAGGAGTCGCTGCGGCTCGAGTCACCGGTGCAGGGCCTGTTCCGGGTCGCCACCTGCGAGGTCGAGGTCGGCGGCGTGACCATCCCTGCCGGGGCGCACGTCTGGGTCGTCTACGCGTCCGGCAACCGCGACGAGTCGGTCTTCGACCGGCCCGACGAGCTGGACGTCGACCGCGAGCGGCTGCGCTCACACCTGGCCTTCGGCCACGGCCCGCACTCGTGCATCGGAGCACCGCTGGCCAGGGCGGTGTCCCGGATCGGGTTCGAGGTGCTGCTCGGGCGGCTCGACGACATCCGGTTGGCCGACGACGGGTTCGTCCCGGACTTCGACCCGAGTTACATCATGCACGGCATGCGGAGCCTGCCGCTGCGCGTCACCACGGCATGAACACCGCCCGGTAGTTCGCGGCCACCGGCCGGCTCCCGACCGGTGGCCGCGCCCGGGCATCGGGCTACAGGTACTTCGCGAGCACCTCGGCGCGCTCCTCGAAGGAGAACACGTCCTCGGGAGCAGGCTTGGACAGCTGCAGCGGGGCGAGCTCGTAGACCTCCTCGCCGATCAGCTTGGCGTTCTCGTCGTAGGGCCAGATCATGGCCAGCGGGCACGACAGCATGTAGGTCGCCTCGGGGTCGTCGACCTCGTAGCCGGCGGCTGCGGCGTCCTTGCCGGCGATGAACTGGCCGAAGGTCGAGAACGAGGCGAGGCCGTAGTCGTTGACGAACAGTTGCTCGTCCTCCAGCCACACGACCGACTCGTTCAGAGCGCCGTAGAACCCCTTGACCTCCCCGACGCCGTCGAACACCTGGACCTCGTCGGATCCCAGCCGCACCTTGTACTTCGGATGCGGATTCGTCATCTCCGGAGTGAAGATCTCCTGCCACCGGTCCGAGAACTCCAGGGCCGCGTGACGGTTGTAGTTGAACAGGATCGCTCGCCGGCGGGTGTCGGTCTCCGTTTCCGCTCTGGACCAGGAGTTCTGCATGTAGTCCGCGAACGCATCAAGGTGCTTGCTCATGGTTCTCCCATCGGTGCGAGAAGGGACGCACTGGCACAAATACTCGGTATATCAGATGCTGATGTCAATCCCTCCCTTTCGCGGCCCCGAGTGTGCCGATCGACGAACTCAGCCAGCGCCCTGCCGGTGCGATTCGGCGACCACCTCGACGGTGGGCAGGCCGCCGAGCACGACATCGGGCGAGTTCACCAGCTCGACGCCGAGGTCCTGGGTGTCGCATCCCGTCCGGACGTACTCCACGACCGCGGCGCCGGCCGGGCTGCTCGGGTCGAGCGGCTCGACCTGGCCTGCCGGATTCAGCCGGCACGGCAGGAACCCGGCACCGTCGATCGTCGTTCCGTCCAGGCCTACCCAGGCCAGCGCGGTCATGCGCGCATCGGGGTGCCACGGGTGCAGCGGCCACCCCTGCCGGGGTGCGAGGCCGTAGTAGGTGTCGTTGCCGGGATCGATGGTGACCTGCCTGTCCACCATGGCCGCCGGGCCGCTTTCGGGCAGCGCGAAGTCGAAGACGAAGTGACCCAGCCCGTAGAAGATGGGGCGGTCGCGATACCACTCGACCCCGCGCAGCATGTGGTGGTGGTGGCCCACGACGACGTCGGCGCCGCAGCCGACGGCGAAGTGTGCCGTCCGGACCTCGTGGTCGGTCAGGTCGTAGGGGCGCTGGTAGTCACCCCAGTGGAAACTGGCCACGACGATGTCGGCAGCCTGCCGGGCGGCCACCAGATCCGCCTCGAGGCGCTCCATGTCCTCTGGGACCGGAACCGTCGAGCAGACCGGAGGCGTGCCGGGTGCCCAGAGGTTGGGGAACCTCTCCACGTAGTGGTTGCGGCTTCGCACCGGAGCGAGTCCGGGCCAGTCGTCGCGGGCCTCGTACCCGGAAGGGAAGAAGGACGCGTAGGCGAGGTAGGCGACCGTCACATCACCCGTCCGCAGGGTGGCGGGCCGCCGGGCCTCGGTCAGGTTCCTGCCCGCTCCGACCGTCTGGATGCCCTGGCCACCCAGCAGGCCGGCGGTGGTGTCGATGCCCTCGTGCCCCGCGTCGACGATGTGGTTGTTGGCCAGCGACATGACGTCGAACCCAGCCGGTCCCAGCGCAGCGGCGGCGGCCGAGGGCGCGATGGCGACGACCGCGGCGCTGGGCGCCAGGTGACGCCGGTCGTCGGTGAAGACGCACTCGCAGTTGCCGAAGAGCAGGTCGGGCGTGGTGAGCGCGCCACGTGCGAGGTCGAAGGCGGTGTCCGGCTCGTCCCGGTCGACCATGACGTCGCCGACGAAGCCGAGCAGCCGGCGCCTACCGGCGCTCATCCGCCGGCATCCGAACCGTCGGCAGCCGGCCTGCGGCGCACCAGCAGCTTCCACCCGCTCGACATGACCGTCTCCTCCCGCTGGTTGACGACCTCGCGCGACATCACCACGACCCCGCGATCGGGCCGGCTCGTCGGCGAGCACTCGTTGATGGTCAGCACGACCCGCACCGTGTCGCCGATCCGGGTCGGAGCCGGCCACTGGCACTGCAGGTCCAGCAGGCCGAGGATGTTCGCCTGCAGTGCCTCGCTGACCCGCAGCCGCGTCGCCAGGCCCGAGGCGATCGACAGCACCAGCAGCCCGTGCGCGACCCGCTCCCCGAACGGCGTGTGCGCCGCGAATTCGGCGTCGACATGCAGCCTGTTGTAGTCGCCGGACAGGCCGGCGAAGCCCACCACGTCCGCTTCGGTGACGGTCCGCCCGGCGGTCACGTGCTGCTCGCCGGGCACCAGGTCGTCGAAGAACAGGGCGTCCTCCGCGGGCTGCGAGGCAGCGTCCCGCGATGTGACTCGCTTCGAAGTGCGGGTCATGCGTAGCGCCCTCCGGTCACGTGGACGGTCTCGCCGGTGATGTAGGCCGCGCCCGGTCCTGCGAGGAAGGCGACCGTGGTCGCGATCTCCTCCGGCTGGCCCACCCGTTTCAGCGGCGACTTGTCCACCGATCGCTGCTTGAGCACGTCGTAGTTCTCGAGCCGCGTCATCCCCTCGGTCTCGACGAAGCCGGGGGCCACCGCGTTGACGGTGATGCCGAACGCGCCGGACTCCAGCGCCAGTGCCCGCGTGAAGCCGATGAGCCCGGCCTTGGCCGCGGAGTAGTTCGTCTGTCCGGGATTGCCCAGATGGCTGCGTGAGGACATGTTGATGATGCGCCCCCATTGCTGGCCCATCATCGACTCGATGACGGCCTGGCAGCAGTTGAAGGTGCCGGTCAGCACGACGTCGATCACCCGGTGCCAGTCCTCGGGCGCCATCTTCGACAGGTACGCGTCACGGGGGAATCCGGCGTTGTTGACCAGGATCCCCACGTCATCGAACCGGTGACACACCGTATCCACGGCGGCCTGCACCGCGGGCAGGTCGGTGACGTCGGCCTCGACGGCGAGCACGCGCTCGCCCGACGGGTCGAGACGCTGCGCCGCAGCGACCACTGCCGCCGGATCCATGTCGAGCAGCGCCGTCCGCGCTCCCCGTTCGAGCAACAGCTCGGCGCATGCCAGGCCGATGCCCTGGGCGGCCCCGGTGACCAGGGCCACCCGCCCCTCGAGCTCGCCACTCATCGTTCTCCTCTCACCGGACGGGCAGACCGGGCGCCGACCGGGGCCGGTCAGTTCGCGCCCAGCAGGCCGGCCGCTGCCTCGCGGAGCCCGCGCTTGAGCGCCTTGTCGCCGTTCGCGCTGGGCGTGGTCGGGATCTCCGCGACGATCTCGACGTGCCCGGGGATCTTGTAGCCCGCGACCCGCTGACGGCACCAGGAGCGCAGCTCCTCACCCGTGACCGTCTGGCCCGGCACCGGGACGACGAACCCCACGGCGATGTCCTCCCCGGTGGCGACGTCGGGCACCCCGACCACCTGGGTCTCGCCGACCGCGGGGTGGGTCAGCAGGGTCTCCTCGATCTGAGCGGGGTCCACGAGGAAACCCTTGAGCCGCAACGTGTCGTCCAACCGGCCCTGGTACTCGAACACCGTCCCGCCGTCGGAAACCCGGCCGCGATCGCCGCTGCGGTACCAGCCGTCCTCCGTGAACGCAGCGGCCGTGGCCGCCGGGTTGCCGAGGTACTCGGTGAAGATGCAGTAACCCCGGAACAGCAGCTCGCCGGACCCGCCCTCCGGTAGCGGGGCGCCCGAATCCACGTGCACCGCCTTGACCTCGAGACCCGGGTCGGCCACCCTGCCGCCGGGAACGCTCCTGGTCGCCACGTCGCCCACCGGATCACGGAACGCGGTCAGCGCCAGCGCCTCCGAGGCCCCGTACACGTTGACCAGGACGGTGCCGCCACTGTCCAGTAGCCCCACGATCTCTGCGACGCTGCCGCCTGCGGTGGCGCCGATCCGCCAGCTACCGAGCTTCGCCGTGGCTGCGGGTTCGGCCAGCGCCGTGCGAAGGATGGGCTCGGTCGCGGCCAGGAAGGTCACTCCATGCTCGGCGACCAGCTCGGGCAGTTGCACCGGGTCGAACGTGGGGAGCAGGACGAGCCTGGCGCCGGCGGCCATCGCCGCGAGCGCGACCGTGTACCCGTAGGCGCCGCAGGGCGGCAGCATGCCGAGCACGACGTCGTCGGCGGTCAGTCCGAAGCCCTCACGGACCGCCTCGGAGTGGCGGACCACGTTGCTGTGCGGGTGCAGCGCGAGCTTCGGGGCAGAAGTCGTGCCGGAGGTGCCGAAGACGACGAGCGGTGTCTGCTCGGTGATCTGATCGCCCGGTTCGCCACCGTGTGCTGCCGCGGTCGGCTCGAGCAGCGCCGCGAAGGGCACGTGCGGGACGTCGCACCGCCCCGCCCCGACGGTCACGACGTGCTCCAGGGGCACGGAGCCGTCGGCGACGAGCTCCTCGACCGCCCCGGCGAAGTCCAGCCCGTGAAAACCCGGGTCGATCGCGAGCAGCCGCGCGCGGCTGGTCGTGAGCAGGTGCCGCACCTCGGTCACGAGATAGCGCGTGTTCAGCGGCACGGTGACCAGGCCGAGCCGCGCCGCAGCGAAGTGCAGGACGAACCACTCCACGCAGTTCGGAAGCCACAGCGCGAAGGCATCCCCCGGTCGCAGCCCCATCGCGTCGAGCGACTTCGCCACCCGTTGCACCTGATGCTCGAGCTCCTGGTAGCCCAGCCCGTGCTCCGGCTCGGTGCTCATGAACAGACCTGAACCGGACGGTGCCCGCTGTGCCACCGTGTGCAGGAAGCGCGACAGTGTGCCGGTTGCGGCTGACGGCCCTGCTGCGCTGGCATCGCCGGCCGCGTTCATGATCAGAGTATATCAGATATCAACTGTCGGAGGCAGTCCTCGGCGCATACAGAACAGGCATCGTCCATCCGACATCTGATATATAAGGTACCATGATCTTCCGGTACCCGCCTGCGGCGAGAACGATGGACATGGGTGGCCGTTGGGGACGAACTCCGCAACCACTGAGACAGGAGGGCCTATGTCATCCGACGCCGGCTACCAGCGCAAGCTCGACGCGGTCCAGCGCGCCACGCTGACGCCGGAGCAGCAGAGCCTGCAAGAGTCGCTGCGGCAGTTCATGAACCGGGAGGTGGAACCGCTCGTCGCCGGCTGCGAGGACACCGGCATCTTCCCCCGGCAGGTCCTGCCCGGCCTGGTTCCGTTCGGCCCGGTCGGCGGGATCCTGCCCGAGACGTCCGGCGGTCAGGGACTCAGCTACACGGACATGGCCGTCCTCATGGAGGAGACCGGCTACCACTGGATGTCACTGCGGTCCACCCTCAGTGTCATCACCATGGTGGCGCTGATACTCGACAGGGCAGCCACGGACCAGCAGCGAGCGGAGTATCTGGCGCCGCTGCTGCGCGGACAGCGGCTGTGCTGGTTCGGTATCACCGAACCAGACCACGGTTCGGACGTGCGAGGTATCGAGACCACCGCAGTGCCGGACGGGGACGGCTACGTCATCAACGGCACGAAGCTGTGGATCACCAACGGTGCCATCGGCGACTTCGGCGTCCTGCTGGCGAAGGTCAAGCCCCCCGACGGCACCGGCGACGAGGGCCTCACCGCGTTTCTCATCGACCCGCGTTCATGCGAGTTCGAGGCACAGCGTGTCGAGACGATGTTCCTCAAGGCCACCACCACCTCGGAGCTGTCCTTCGCCGGCACGCGGGTGAGCGCTGATGCCCTCCTCGGGAAGGTCGGCGAGGGCGGCGCCTTGTTCCTGACAGGTCTGGACCTCGGCCGGCTCAACGTCGCGATGGGTGCCGTCGGTGCGGCCCAACGGGCACTGGACACCTCGATCCGCTACGCCACGGACCGGACACAGTTCGGCAAGCGGATCGCCGAGTTCCAACTCGTCCAGCAGTTGGTGGCCGACATGCGGGTCAAGACGGCCGCCGCGCGCTCCCTGGGCTACGCCGCTGCCCGGGTGCTCGACACCAGCGGCGTCATCGCGCGAGAGGAATGCGCGATCGCGAAGCTGTTCGCCACGGAAACGGCATTCGAGGTGGCGAACAACGCGCTGCAGGTCCACGGGGCGATGGGCACCAGTAAGGAGTACGGCCTGGAGCGGGTCTTCCGGGACGCGCGGGGCGGCATGATCGTCGAGGGCACGTCTCAGGTGCAGCGACTGGTCATCGCCCGTGAGCAGCTCGGCATCTCCGCCTTCGTGTGACCTCGCAAGCCCGTCCGCGCGCCTCAACCGGCGACCGGATCCCGGGCAGTGATGAGGGCATCCAGCGCGACAGCACCCTCGCCGACCGGGTAGAGACGCAGCGGGTTGATCTCCACTTCGGTGATGTCCGGGTGTTGCGAGATCAGCTCGTCGAGCCTGGTGACGACCTCGGCCAGCGCGTCGAGGTCCGCGGGTGGCCGGCCGCGGGCACCTTCCAGCAACGGCCATCCGGCCAGGTCCGCGAGCAGCGCCCGCAGCTCGTCGGCCGCCATCGGCGGGACCGCGAACGTGACGTCGTTGAGGACCTCCGTGAAGACGCCGCCGAGACCCAGTGCCACGATGCGCCCGAAAGTCGGGTCGCGCCGCACCGCTACCAGCAGGTCGACTCCCACGGCTGCCTGCTGCTCGACGAGGAGCCCTGCGATGTCGCCGGTCCGGATGCCGGCGTCCCCGGACGCCGCCATCAGGGCTGTCCACTGGTCGTGCACGGCCGCCACCGAGCCCACATCGGTCGCCACGGCGCCCACGTCGGTCTTGTGCGCGATCGCCGCGGACGCGACCTTCATCACCACCGGGAAGCCGATCCGTTCCGCGACCTGCGCGGCCGCTCGGGGGGACTCGGCGAGCTCGCCGGCCGGGACCGGGACCTGGTACTCGGCGAGCAGAGCCTTCGCCGCGACCTCGGTCAGCTCACCGATATCGCGCCGGGGAGCTGCGCGCCCCCGCTCGGATGGCGGCTCCGCACTGTCCGTCCGGCTGCGGCGAGTGGCGGGCCGGGCCCGCCACCGCTCGTACTCCTGGCACCGCCGCAGCGCCCTGGCCAGCCCGGACATCCGCGAGAACGGCATCGCACCGTGCCGCTCGAACTCCTCGTTGCCGCCGCCTCGGCGTGGGCTCGTCCAGACCGGCACGACCCGGTTCCCCGCCGCCTCGGACTCGAAGCCCATCACCTCTCGGGCGAAGGTTCTGGTGATCTCGCCGTAGTCGGCGGGCACCGGGACCACGAGGGTGTTGACGCCCGGGTCCCTGCCGAGGATGGCGGCCGAGTCGCGGGCGATCTCGGTCCGGCGGAAGACCTCCATGGTCAGATCGAGCGGGTTCGCGGCCGTGGCGAACGACGGCAGCACGGCAGTCAGCTGCGACAGCGTCCGCGGCCCCAGCTCGGCCAGTTCGAGACCCTCGCCGGCCAGCGCGTCCACTGCACCGACCGCCGCCCCACCCGAGAAGCTGACCACACACGGCCGGATCTGCCCGCCGGTCCGGCGGGCCAGCAACGCCGACTGTTCCATCAGCTCCGTCACGTCGGGCACCACCACCACGCCGTGCTGGCGCAGCACGGCCTCCGCCACCCGGCCCGAGCCGGCCAGGTGCGCGGTGTGGCTCTCCGCGGCGCGAGCTCCCACGTCCGACTGACCCAACACGACGGCGACGACCGGCTTGCCCACCGCGCCGGCCTCGAGGACCGCACGGAGGAAACCGCTCCCGTCCTGGAAGCCCTCGATGACGCACGCGATCACCGCGATCCGCGGATCCGCGACCAGGTGCGCCACGAACTCCGACAGTTCCAGGTCCACCTCGTTGCCGGCCGACAACCAGCAGCCGATCCCCAGTCCCTGGTCCATGTACTGCATGGCGTTTCTGCCCAGCGCGCCGCCCTGGGTGACCAGACCGATCGATCCGCCCAGCGTGTCGGAGCGCGCCGAGGGCGACACGCTCATGAAGATGCCGTCGTTGACATTCGACAGACCCGGGCAGTTGGGGCCGTAGAGCCTGATCCCGGACTCGGCGACGACCTCGCGCAGCCGCGCTTCGGCCAGCTTGCCAGCCGAACCCAGCTCCCCCATCCCACCGGTCGGGATGATCGCGAACCTGACCCCGCGCTCCGCGCACTGCTCGACCGAGCTCACCACATCCTGCACACCGACCACGACCACGGCCACGTCGATGGAGTTCGCCGGCAGCTCGGAGATCGCGCGGTAGCAACGCCGGCCATCGATCTCCGCGCGAGCGGGGTTCACCAGGAACAGCTCGCCGTCGAACTTCGAGTGGTGGGCGATGTTCTCGTACACATCACGGCCCGGTGCGCCCGCCGTGGCGGAGGCTCCGATGATCGCGATGGACGACGGCGCGAGCAACCCGGCGAGATCCGTCACCGCTGCTCGCGCTTCAGCCGCCGGTACCAGTGGATCACCATCGTCAGGCTCCGGCGCGCCGTTCCTTCGAGCCCAGCAGGTGACGCGACAGCAGCTGTCCCGCGCTGGCGAAATGGCGCTCGGTGACCTGACGTGCTCGCTCGGCGTCATGATTGGACAGCGCCTCGACGAGCTCGTCGTGCTCGCTGAGGCTGCACGGGATCTGCTCCGGTATGACGTCGAAGAACGTGGGCGGGATGATGCGCCCGGTCTGTCCGATCACCGCCATCAACCGCTCCGAGCGGCTCGCCTTGTTGATCTCCCGATGGAACAGCCAGTTGGCCTTGGCGATGTCACCGTCGCCGGCCGCTGCCCGCACGATCTCGTCCTTCAGCTCGCGCACCCTGGTCAACTGCTCCTCGCTGATACGGTCAGCCGCCCAGGACGCCGCCACTCCGGAGAGCACCGCCATCAGCGCGAAGTTGTCGAGGGTGTCCCGCGCCGTCACGCCCAGCACCGTGACGCCGCTGCGGGGCGCCATCCGTACCAGACCCTCGTGCATCAAGGTCAGGCACGCCTCGCGCACCGGTGTCCGGCTGGTGCCGAAATCCCTGGCCAGCTCATCGAGGTCGATGCGCATCCCCGCGGTGAGCTGACCCGTCAGAATGCGGTCACGAAGCTCATGGGCGACCCTGTCGCGCACTGTGGCGCCGAGATGCGCCCACCCCTTCGACGTTCCTACCGGCCACGGGTTCTCCTCACCCACATCCATCGCGGGCTTCCACTCATGATCGGACGTCTCATCACCTGCATCCATGCGTCTAATATATCATCAGCACACCCGCCGCTTGCACGGCATTCCGGCGGTACCGAAACTCATCGCGGCTCAATCCTTGAACTTGGGCATGACCTGCTCGGCGAACATCGTCAAGCTCCGCTTGATCTTGTCCGGCGGCATCATGTTGTAGGCGAAGACGACGTAGTGCGGTAGGTTCAGTTCGTCCTTGAACTCCTGGATCCGTCCGCTCACGTATGCGGGGTCACCCACGATGCTCAGGCGGTCCATCACGGTATCCATGGTATGCGGCACCGACTGTTCACCGGGCTTGGCCATGGCATTGATGAAACCGAACGGCGCCAGCCAGTTCAACCACAGGTCACCGGCATACGACTGGAAGTCGCCGCGCGCCTCTTCGACGGTGTCGGCAACATAGGTGTCGCGCACCAGGGCAGTCTGCTCGCCGAATGCGACGTCACGTCCCGACTTCGCCGACTCCTCCCGGTAGGCGTTGAACAAATGCTTGGCGGGCTCGATCTGCTGCAGCATGAGCAGCGGAGTCTCCTCATGCCGGGCAGCCAGCCGTACGGTGGGTTCACTGAACGACACGACCTGCCACAGCGGGGGGTGGGGCTTGGTGTACGGGCGCGGCGTGATCCCGATCTCGGTCAGCTTGCCGTCTGCCACACCCTGGGTCGTGGCCGAGTGCTCCCACACGGTGCCCTTGGGAGGAATCTGGAAGAACTCGCCCTCGTGCGAGAAAGTCTCCTGCGTCCAGGCCTTCCGCATGATATCGAGGGATTCCTCGAAGTACCGCCAGTTGCGTTGATCACCGGAGCCGGCATCCGAAGTGGCGATGTCGGCCTTCCAGTGCGTACCGAGCACCTGGTTCTCCCTGGCCTGGTAGCCGCGTGCAAGCCCCGTGATGAACCGGCCCTTCGTCAGCTGATCGACGAGGGCGATGTCCTCTGCCAGCCGCACCGGGTTCCAGCTTGCGACCTGCATGCCCAAGCAGCCGAAGTTGAGCCGCTTCGTGTGTGCCGCGAGGTCAACTGCCCAGAGCAGGGCGTTCGGGTTCACCTCGTAGCCCTCGATCTCGAAGTGATGCTCCGTCAGGAACATGGTGTCGAAACCGAGTTCTTCGACGAGGACGGCGTACTCCCGCATCTCGTCGATCATCCTGTTGTACGCCTCACCGGTGTTCTTCTCGCCGGTGCGGCCGATGGACGGCAGGAACAGGACGCTGAACTTCATGACACGCCTCCTCCGACTGCTGTCGGATCATCTGATGGTCGGCTCGATCAGCACGTACTGGTTGGCTCGGACGGGACTGACCTCGTGCCCGGTTCGGGGCCGGGAAACCCCGACGCCGGCGCTCGCCAGCAGATCGCCGCCCTCTCCCGGTACCGGCTCGCTGCAGGCCCGGTCCGCCTTCGGTGGCCCTCGTGACGATGCTCACATGCTGTATATCAGATGTCAAGCGGAAGAGCGGCCGAACCCCGATTCGGAACCGGAACGGGGTTTTGCAGCGGCCCGAACCCCGTTTCGGAACCAGAACGGGGTTCGGGCCGCTGGAGGTGTGAGCAAGGCCGATGAAGCCACGCGCCGCGGGCGGGCGACTCCGGCTCACACCGACTCGGGCTCACACGTAACCGGGGCCCTCGATGACCGGGTGCGCGGCGAGGAAGTCCTCGTCGACCTCGACCCCGATCCCCGGGCCGGGTAGCGGGCGGACACAGCCGTCCGGCCCCAGCTCGAACGGCGTGGAGGTCAGCTCGTCGCGGAACAGGTTGTTGTGCGACACGTCGCCTTCGAAGTAACCGCCGTTGTCGATCGACGCGAGCAGGTGGATGGTGGCCGCCATGTTGATCCCGGTCATCGAGGTGTGCGGGTGGATCGGCAGCTTCCAGGCCGACGCGAGTGCCGCGATGCGCGACACCTCGGTGACCCCACCGGCCTTCGACAGGTCGGGCTGCAGGATCCCGACCACCCCGTCGGCGACGAGCCGGTGGAACTCGAACCGCGTGTAGTGGTTCTCCCCCGCAGCGAGCGGCACGGTGCCGAACCCGACCGCCGTGGCGTAGCTGCGGTGGTCGTGGGCGGGGAACGGCTCCTCCAGCCAGCCGACCCCGAGCCTGTCCAGCTCGGGCATGACCCGGCGCGCATCGGCCAGGGTGTAGCCGGTGTTGGCGTCGACGAGGATCTCGGTGCCGTCCGCGATGCCGTTCCGGACCGCACCGACCCGCGCGAGATCGTCGACCGGGGTGTCGCCCACTCGCAGCTTGACCGCGGCGTAGCCCTGCTCGACGAGCGCGCGGGCCTCGTCGACCAGGGCCTCGGGCGGTTGGTAGCCCAGCGCGACGCCACCCGCGTAGGCCGGTACCGGCCGCGCGCTGCCGCCGAGGAGCTTGTAGAGCGGCCACCCCACGGCCTTGCCGCGGATGTCCCACAACGCCATGTCGATACCGGACAGCGCCATCGAGGCCGCCGCGCCCATCCCGTGGCTGGCGAGCTGGCTTCGGTAGACACGGTCCCAGACGCCGACGGTGTCGGTCGGGTCGAGGCCGAGGACGAGCCCTCGCAGCGTGGTGTTGACCAGGTGCGCGATCGGCCCCGGGGCGCGGCCGTGGTGGGCCTCGCCGTATCCGACCAGCCCCTCGTCGGTGGTCACCTTCACGACCACCGCGTCACGCTTGACGGTCCGGCCGATGCCCAGGCTCACCGCCGAACCCGGTGGCACCGGAAACGACGTCGGGTAGCCCCTCACCTCGGTGATCTCCACTGCGTCCCCTTCAGGTCGTGGGCGGCCGGCCACCGAGCATCTCGGTGGCGAGCCCGACGACAGAGCCGCGCATGGTGGTACTCCGACAGCGATACCGGTGCAAGGAGGGGCGATGAGCGCTGAAACTCAGCTGCGGCCGAGCGCGACGTCGGCCAGCTTCTGGCGGCGGGCCATGTTCTCGCGCTTGGTGAACTGCGGGGTGACGTAGCGGGCGAACAACTCCATCGAGCGGTTCCACTTGTCGGTGGTGACCCAGTCCCGGGAGTTGATCAGCAGCGTGCCGAACCCGCCGACCTCCTCGTGCAGCTCGTTGATCTCGCGCACGCAGTCCTCCGGGCTGCCGATGATCCACGGGATCTCCTCGGCCATCCACTCGAAGGTCAGCTCCGCGTCGGGCATCGCCTCGTCCTTCTTCATCAGCGCGCCGAGCCCCAGCCCGATCAGGTACTCGTAGGACCGCTGCACGCCCTCCCGGATGTCGGCCATCGCCTGGTCCTTGCTGTCGGCCACGTAGACCTCGCGGGAGATCCGCCAGTTCTCGCGCGCGACAGCAGGGTCCAGACCCGCCTGCTCCGCCGCGCCGACGATCGCGTTGCCGTGCCCGACCAGGTCCGGAGCGTTGGGGTAGTCGCCGTTGTGGATCGGGGTGAAGTAGACCGACAGCGCCTTCCAGCCCTTCTCTCCGCAGCGCGCGTAGTTGTGCGTCCCGGTCAGCCCGGCGATGCCGAACGGCGGCACGTCCTGGTAGGGCCCGACCTGCAGCTGGCGGTCCTCGTACTTCCAGTACAGGCCCTCGTAGCTGACCGGCTCCTCGGAGGTCAACAGCTCCCAGATGATCTCCAGCGCCTCGGTGGTCCGCGGCGCAGCCTCGGACTTCTCCAGCCCGAACAGGGCCTGGTCGGTGGGCAGCCCGCCCCCGCCGAAGCCGTACTCCAGCCGACCGTGGGTCAGATGGTCGAGAAACGCCATCCGCTCGGCGACCATGAACGGGTCCTGGTAGGGCAGGTTGATCACCCCGGTACCCAGCCGGATCCGGCTCGTAACCGCCGACGCCTTGGCGATCATGAGCTCAGCCATGGGGACGTTCTCGAACCCGCCGGTGTGGTGCTCACCGATCCAGTACTCCGAGAAGCCCAGGCGCTCGGCCTCGGCGATCTCCGCGATGTCCCGGTCGTAGGAAAGCGTCCAGTTCTCGATCGGGGGGTGCTCCGGCATCGCGAACAAGCCGAATCGCATGATCATCCTCTCGGGGGGTCGGCGCTGTGAGAGGCGCAGCGATGGCCATTCCCACAGCAAACATAAGTTTGGTCAAGGGTGTGCCAAATGTGACGGAAGTCGCCCGCGGTGTCAAGGCGCCTGGCTCGTGCAGCCTGCCGGCACCGGCTCGATGGGGCTACGCTCTCGACCTGCCGATGCGCGACAGCTACGCTGAATAGCTAACCACCGTTTGCTTACGATCCGACAGGAGCGCATCCGTGTCCGACGTGACCACGGCCGATCCCCGCCCCCTGGTGCGGGTGCGGGACGGCGCCGCGCGCGTCGCCGGGTGCCGCTGCCGCGCCTGCGGTGAGCCCGTCGCCTTCGTGTGGCCGCGGTGCCCGGTATGCCGCGCCGAGACGGCTGCGGCGTCCTTCGGCCCGCACGGCACGGTCTGGAGCGCCACCGTCGTGCGGGTCCCGGTCCCCGGTCGCACCGCGCCGTACGGGCTCGCCTACGTCGACCTCGACGACGGCCCGCGAGTGCTCGCGCGCGTGAAGGGTGACGCGGACGCACCGCTGCCGATCGGCAGCCGGGTGACGCTGCTCGAGTCGGCTGAGGAGCGCGACGTGCAGGTGGAGGTGCTCTGATGGATGTCGCCGTGCACGGTGTCGGGACCTCGCACTTCGGCCGCCAGCCGGACCGCGACCTGGTCGCGCTGGCCTGGGACGCGGTGCGCGAGGCGTTCGCCGACGCCGCGGTGTCGGCCGTGGACGCCGTCTGGGTGGGCACGGTGTTCGGCCCGCCCGGGGTGGCCCAGCGCGTGCTGCGGGCGATGGGCATCACCGGGATACCCGTCGTCACGGTGGAGAACGCCTGCGCCAGCGGCACCACCGCGTTCGCCGAGGCGCACGAGGCGGTGCGGACCGGCCGCTACGGGCGGGTGCTCGCGCTCGGGCTGGAGCAGCTGAGCACCGCGTTCGACGGTGCCATCCACCCCGAGCCCACCGACCCGGAAGGCCGCGCCGGGCTGGCGCTGCCCGCGCTCTATGCCATGGCGGCCGCCCGCTACCTGCACCTGGGCACCGCGACGCCGGAGCAGCTGGCGGCGGTGTCGGTGAAGAACCACGCGCACGCGCTGCACAACGACCGGGCGCAGTACTCGGGCCGCTACACCGTCGAGGAGGTGCTGGCGTCCCGGATGATCGCCGACCCACTCACGCTGCTGCAGTGCTGCCCCACCTCGGACGGGGCCGCCGCCGCGGTGCTGGGCCCGGCGGCACGCGACGCCCGCCACGTCACGGTCCGCGGCGTCGCGATGCGCTCCGGACAGCCCTGGGATCACCGCAGCCCCCACGTCTGGGGCCACGACATCGTCCGCGACACCGCCGCCGACGCGTTGGCCGCCGCAGGCCTCGCGGCCGCCACCGACGTCGACGTGGCGGAGGTGCACGACGCCTTCACCATCGGCGAGATCGTCACCACCGAGGCGCTCGGGCTCGTGCCCGCGGGCGAGGGCGGCAAGGCGGCCACGGAGGGCGTGACCGCGCTCGGCGGGGCACACCCGGTCAACCCGTCCGGCGGCCTGCTCTCCCGGGGACACCCGCTCGGCGCGACCGGGCTGGCCCAGCTCGCCGAGATCGTCTGGCAGCTGCGCGGCGAGGCCGGCGCCCGGCAGGTCGACCGGGCACGGCTCGGATTGGTCGAGACCATGGGCGGCGGAGTGTCCGGCCTGGACGGCAACGCCTGCGTCATCACCGTCCTGGAGGCGCCGTGAACACGCGAGACCTGCGTGGGACCTGCTTGCAGGGTCGCACCATGGATGCCGCCAGGGTCGAGCCATGAGCACCGTTGACCTCGCCTCCGTCGACCTGCTCGGCGACGACGCGGTCGCCGACCCGTACCCGCACTTCGCCGCCCTGCGCGAGCACGACCCGGTGCACTGGAGCGAGAAGTACCGCTCCTGGTTCATCACCCGGTTCGACGACGTGTCCGGCGCGATGCGCGACGAGCGCTACTCCTCCGACCGCATCTCGCCCTACCGGCGGGCCAAGCTCGACGGCCCGGGCACCGACCCCGCCGTCCGCTCCGCCTTCGGCGTCCTCGAGAACTGGATGGTATTCAAGGACCCGCCCGACCACACCCGGTTACGCAAGCTGCTCACCAGCGCGTTCACTCCGCGGGCCGTCGAGCGGATCCGCCCCCGGGTCGCCGAGCTCGCCGATGAGCTACTCGACGCGGTGACGTCCCGGGGATCCACCCGGGCCGACCTCATCTCCGACTTCGCCTACCCGCTGACTGCGTCGGTGATCGCCGAGATGCTGGGCGTGCCGCGCGAAGACCGGGAGCGGTTCAAGGACTGGTCCGACCAGATCACCGGGCTGGTGTTCGGCGGGATGGGCGACCCCGACCGGTACGCGGGCGGGGCGAACGGCATGGCCGAGCTCACCGCGTACCTGTCCGACCTGGTGCGCGCGCACGAGCAGGAACCGGCCGACGACCTGCTCTCCGCACTGATCAGCGCCCGCGACGAGGGTGATGCGCTCAGCCACGACGAGGTGATCTCCACCGGCGTGCTGCTGCTGTTCGCCGGGCACGAGACCACCACCAACCTGATCGGCAACGGGCTGCTCGCGCTGCTGGAGCACCCCGACCAGCGGGCCGCACTCGAGGCGGACCCGGCTACGGCGGCCTTGGCGGTGGAGGAGGTGCTGCGCTACGACGGTCCCGCCAAGACCGTGGTCCGCCTGATGGCCGCCGACGTGGAGCTGCGCGGGCGCACGCTGGGCCGCGGCGACCGCGTCTTCCTCAGCCCCGCGGCCGCGAGCCGCGATCCGGCGGTGTTCGACGACCCCGGCCGGCTCGACCTCACCCGACGGCAGGGCCACCGGCTCGGCTTCGGCGTCGGCCCGCACTACTGTCTCGGCGCACCACTGGCCAGGCTCGAGGCCGCCATCGCGATCCCCCGAGCGCTGCAGCGACTGCCCGGCCTCGGGCTGACGGCAGAACCGCTGCACTGGCATGCGGTGCTGCTGTCCCGCGGCCTGCTGTCGCTGCCAGTGCAGTTCGACGACGCAGTGCAGCTCGACGCGCGCTGACAGCGAGTGGGCCGGGGCCGCCGTGGCGAGTCACCGGCGTCCCGGGCGGCCGGTTGCGCCCAACCCAAGCTCAACTCGCGCCCGCAGGGTCAAACAGGACAAACCAGCTACACCGTACGGCGGCTGCGAAACGCCGGCTACGCACCGACCCTGCGAGCCCGAAATCGTCGACCTCGCAGGGAGCCAGGGCCTGCAAGTGCAGGGCGACGGCCGCACGAGCACCGCCCGCCGTGCGCACCTGCTGGCGCAGCGCGCCGAGGTGTTCCGCGAGCGAGGTGGACGTGATCCCGCACTAGCCACGTTCACCTGATCACGCTCGCCAACAAAGGGCCGTGACCGAAGTCCGGCAGCGGGTCAGCCCGCGAACTGCTCGGCCGCCGCGGCCGACCCGGCCCTCGCCGACGGAGGCTGCTCAGCTACGCCGAGCACGGTTGGACTGCATCCGGCCACGTCGGCGGAAGCCAGCGAGAAGCCGACCGGTGACGACTCAAAGTTCGCGAGCACGTGACGTCGAGATCGACGTCAATACCGTGACACCGGACGAAGCATCATACGGAGAAGCCACCCTCCATCTCGCCTGTCCGAATCCACTTCTCGATATCCGGCCTTGTCGACTCATCGACGAACTCGAGCCTCGTTCCGTGTCCGCTCGCCGGGTCAGAAAACCAAACAAATGTCTGACCGTCTGGCATCACGATCTTCGCCTCTGACCGAAGACCGGTCGCCGTCGACGACCTCTCGACAGACTTGCTCATATTCGGCTCCCACAGCCCGATGTGATGAAATCCCTCGCCTTGTGCAGCAGAATACACTCCACTTCCCTTTGCCTCGATCAGCTCCAGATGTGGCGGCCCCTGCCGCGAGTAGGTCACTCGGACATCGAACTCGTGAGGGTCGGGGTCCTCCAGTCTGTTAAAATGAACCACCGTAGGATCGTTGAAGTCGAGGTTCAACACCTTGGAGAAATCTAGTATGGCCTCTTCGAGGTCCAACACCAACAGACCGACGTGGAACATACTCGTCGCAGTCACCCTCACCAACCTCCTCAGGTCATAACGTCCAAGTAGGCCAGGAGGGACCGAGCTGTGGTTTCGGCCCCTCCTGTTCAATCTGCCAGCCCTACTTCATCAGGCTCGCGAAGAACTCGGCGCCAAGTTCTGCGACTTCGAGAGTCTCCGGGTCCTGGCTCCGGAGCAGCACCGTTCCGCCGGGCTCTCCCGCCAAAATAGCGAGGACCGTGAACCCCGTCTCCTTCGTCACCGGGAAGTGAGTCGAGCCAGGGACCTCGATAGCCATAGAGCCCTTCTTCTGGTACGTGTCGCCGTACCACCACTCGCCCTCGAGGGTGTAGGCGAACGCACGACAGATGTGCTCATGAATGGCGAATGACGAGTGCGGCTGCAGCTTGTACAGGAACGCGACGGTGTTGGATTCTTGGTCGGCATAGAGCACCTTGACCTGCGATCCGGGAAAACCTTCCATGTCCACCCACGGTTGGTCCTCGTCGTGCAGGAAGATGTCGCCGGGCATTTGGATTTCAGGCCACTTCACACCGGCCACCAGCTCGGGACGCTCTGTCGCGGTCATTGAGATCTCCTCCTTGTCGTTGGTTGTCTGTCACTTCAACGGATCTCGCCCGTCGGTCTCAGCACGAGGTGCCCGAGGACTTCGCAGCGGAAGAGCAAGAACCGATGCCGTCCGCAACATCGAGGTCGAGCACCGGGTCGGCGTGGCACTTCGGTGGTCCACCCGCCACTGACGTCAGGGTTACTCGTGCGCCGTGTGGCGAAACACCTACAACCTCTCACTGAGGTACCTTCACCGAACCACAGTTTGCTTAGCTGTGTCAAGGATCACCCAGGAGAGATCGGACGGACTAGGATTCCGCTGTTGGCGACCAGCTTTGACTCTTGATGGACAAACCGAAGTTTGGTATCTCTTCAGCCTATGCAGCCGCAGCTGCTCGCCCCGTCTGCGCGCTGCCGCCACGCTGGGCCAGGGACCGACACCGGCAGCTCAGACCGGCCCCGAGGACGCACGCCGACAGGTCAGTGCATGGTCCAGCCGCCGTCGACGCACAGCGTCGTCCCGGTGAGGTAGGAGCCCGCGTCGGAGGCGAGCAACAGCAGCGGCCCGGCAAGCTCCTCGAGACGGCCGATCCGTCCCAGCGGAGTCCGCTCGACCACCGCGGCGAGCCCGGCCTCCCGCGACAGCAGCGGGGCGGTCATCTCGGACTCGAAGAAGCCGGGAGCCAGCGCGTTGACCCGGATGCCGTGACGACCCGACCACTGTCCCGCGAGATCCCGGGTCATCCCCAGCAGCCCCGCCTTGGATGCCGAGTACGGGGCCTGCGGGATGGCGGCGGCGGCGAGTCCGAGCCCCGAGGAGATGTTGACGATCGAGCCGGCCACCCCGGCGTCGATCATCGCCCGGCCCGCCGCGACGGCCATCTGGTAGGCGCCGAGCAGGTTGACGTCGAGCAGCCGGGCCGCCTTCGACAGATCGTCGCGCTCGGCCCGGGCGGCATACCCGATGCCCGCGTTGTTGACGAGCACGTGCAGGCCACCGAGTTCCCGGACCGTCGCGCTGACCAGCGCCTCACAGTCGGCGCCGTCGGTGACGTCGGGGGGGACGGCCACGCAGCGCCCGCCGGCCGCGGTGACGAGGTCGCCGACGGCCGCCAGTTCCTCGGTGCGCCGCGCGCCGATCGCGACGTCGGCGCCGGCCGCGGCAAGGACCTGCGCGAAGTACGCGCCGAGACCCGACGACGCGCCGGTGACGAGGGCGACCCGACCGTCGAGCCGGAACCGCTGCAGCACGTCGGTCATCGGCCGTCGCCCTCGGGCTCTTCGGCCGGGATCGACTGCAGCAACACCCGCATGCTGCCGCCGGCGACCAGGCCGCCGAACGCCAGGGCGAACAGTTGATCGGCCAGTTCCATGTCCGCAGCGCGGCCCCGTGGCGTGAACCAGTGCTGCATCCAGTCGAGCATGCCGACGATGGCTCGCGCCATGGTCCTCGGCTCGCCCGACAACGAGAACTCGCCGGATGCCGCCCCTTCGGCCAGCAGCCCCTCGACCGCGGCCATGTACTGCGCGTCCATGTCCCGGAACTCCGCGAACTGCGGCGACTGCTCCGCGCGCCCGAGGTGCTGCAGGTACACGAAGGCCGCGGGGTAGCAATCGGCGAAGATGCGCACCTGCATTCGGATCAGCTCACGCAGCCGGACCGTCACGCTGCTGTCGCGATCCGAACCCAGCCGCTCCAGCTCGGCGAGCAGCGCACGCGCGGGCTCTTCGACGACCGCGAGCAGCAGCTCCTCCTTGCTGCCCACGTAGTTGTAGACGCTGCCTTTCAAGATGCCGACCCGCGCGCCGATGTCCTCGAGCGTCGCGTTGTCGTAGCCGTGCTCGCGAAACTGTTCACTCGCGGCGAGCAGGATCTCGGATCGACGGCTGGGTCGGGGCATCAGCGCCTCCCTCGGCTCCCGTACGGTCGATGACGTCCGGTATCGTAACCAAACATCGGTTCACGCGGGATCCCGCGTGTGACGGCCCTTGCGCCGTGGGTAGCGGCACGACGTGGTGTGATACCTGACAAACGTTTGGATACCTCAGGCGGGAGCGTCATGAGCAACAGCGCCGGACCCCGCTCGACCGCACGGGACGAGCGCGGCTTCCCTCGGTTCTGGGACGAGGAGCGCGAGACCCTCGACCCCGCCAAGCGTGATCAGCACATCCTGGAACGCATCCAGCACCAGCTGCGGTACGTCTACGCGGAGCTGCCGTTCTACCGCCGACACTACGACGCGCACGGCTTCCACCCCGATCAGGTGCGGTCGCTCGAGGACTTCACGACCAAGGTCCCCGTCATCACGAAGCAGATGCTGGTCGCCGACCAGCGGGAGAATCCCGTCTTCGGCAGTTACACGCGCACCTTCCGGCACGGCGAGATCGCCCGCATCCACGGGTCTTCGGGCACCTCGGGCGTCCCCACGATGTACGCGGTGTCGAGGAACGACTGGGAGCGCGCTGGCGAGGCCCACGCGATGGCACAGTGGTGCGCGGGCATCCGCCCCGACGACCTCGTGCAGGTCGGCTTCCCGTTCGGCCTGTTCTTCGGCGGGTGGGGAGTCGTGCAGGGCGCCGAGCGCATCGGCGCGACGCTGTTCCCGCTCGGCGTGACGGACTCCGAGCGCCACCTCGAACTGATCGAGCGGCTGGGTTCGACGGTGTTCAGCGCGACCCCGTCCTACTGCATCCACCTCCTGTCGGTGGCGCAGCGGATGGGCATCGACCTGCCGCGCGGCACGGTGCGTCACCTGCTCGTCGGAGGGGAGCCGGGCGGGAGCCTGCCGGGAACGCGCCAGATCATCGAGGAGGGCTGGGGTGCGATCTCGGCCGACGCCGGCTCGACGTCGGAGATGTATCCCTTCCAGACCAGCATCGGGTGCGAGGCCGGGACGGGAACGCACCTCTACACCGACGAGGTGTTCACCGAGGTCGTCGACGCCGATGACGCGAACACTCCGACACCGGTCGGCGAGCGCGGTGCCATCGTCTACACGCACCTGTGGCGCGAGTCGCAGCCGATGATCCGTTTCGCGCCGGGCGACGAGACCTACCTGTCGACAGCCCCCTGCCCGTGCGGCCGGACGTATCCGCGGCTGCCCGAGGGCGTGCTGGGCCGGCTCGACGACATGCTCGTCATCCGTGGCGCGAACATCTTCCCCAGCGGGATCGAGACGGCGTTGCGCAGCGTCGAGGGGTTCGGACCGGAGTTCCGCATCCTGGTCCGCAAGGTCGGTGCCCTCGACGAGTTGACGGTGCAGGCGGAGTACAGCGGCGACACGGCCGCGAGGGTGCAGGGCTCGGGGCCGGAGGAGGCAGAGCGGCACCGCGACACGCTCGTCAGCCGGGCGGAAGAGGCGCTGAAGCGGATGGTCGGCATCCGCGTGCCCGTGCAGCTGCTCGAACCGGGCACGCTGCCGGAGACGACCTTCAAGGCCCGTCGAGTCGTCGACGAACGACCACGACACTGAGCCCCCGCGCGGTCTAGCAGCGGAGCGGGTTGCGCAGCGGTGTTCGTTGCGGATCGATGACGGTGGGTGGGACAAACTCGGCGTGGTCGGCGTGGATCCGGATGCCCCAGCCGGTGTGGTGCACCACCCGGTGGTGGTGCTCGCAGAGCAACACGCAGTTCTGTAGCGAGGTCTCGCCCCCGTCGATCCAGTGGATGACGTGGTGGGCCGTGCACTGGCTCGGTGGGCGCCCGCAGCCGGGAAACGCACAACCCCGGTCGCGCACCACCAGCGCCCGGCGGATGCCCAGCGGCACGGTACGCATCGCCCGGCCCACGTCCAGCAGCTCGGACCGCCCGCCCAGTACCACCGGGATCACCTTGGCCTCGCAGGCCCAGCGGCGGATTTCGCCGGCCGACAGGTAGCTGCCGTAGTCGCACGCGGCGGCGCCGATGCCGTCGATGAGGGTGTTGAGGTCCAGCGTGATCGTCAGATGCGGCGGCTCCCCCGCGCTGCTGGGGGTGTGCTCGGCGCCGCGGGCCAGCCCACACACCTCGACCAGCGCGTCAGCCTGGCGCTCCTCGACCCCGCGCGGGTCCGGGATGCCCTCGCTCGCCGGCCGCGGCGCGGCCAGCCGCTCGATCAGCTCCCGCAACGCCGGCCCGTGCTCACTACCCAGCCAGCCCTCGAATCCGACACCACCATTGCGGCGATCCCGCAGCCGCAACGCCCCCGACGGCGCCGGCGCCTCCTCCGTGGCCGGTTCGGGCCCGTCCGGATCCAGCCACACCAGCACCCGGGCGGCCAGCCTGCCCAGCGCCGCCGGATCCAGCCGCGGCGCCCACCCCGTCAGGTGCGCCTCGGCCCACTCCCGATCCGCTGGGGTCGCAGTATCCGAGATCGCGGCCATCGCTTCGTTGATGATCCGCAGGTGCGCCGGCCCGATCTCGCCAGCGGCCAGCGCAGCCGCGGTCTCGGGCAACCGCGCGGGCAACGCCTCGCCCGTCAGCGCCCGGCGAGTCCCGACCTGCTCGGCATGGCCGACCCGGGTGCGGGCCTCGGCCTTCGACAGCGACAACATATCCGCCAGCAACCGCGCCGTGGACCCGAATCCCGTATGCCCCGCCAGATTCCGTGCCTGCATCTCGGCCACCAGGTCCAACATCACCGAATGCGCCTGCCGCGACAACGACTCCACCGCCCGCACCCGTTCCTGCACTTCGGTATCACTCAAGCCGGGGACGGACTCGCGCAGTCGCTGCAGGCCATCGGACACCAGCTGCACCGGATCGGTCTGCAGGGGCTCGGCCAGCAATGCGGTCATGCCACCGATGGTCGGCCCGACCCCTGACAATTTCCGGGCCCACCCGATACCACCGGACGAGAAAATCGTGGCCATGCGCCAAGCGGCCGGTACCCTGCGACGAACGGTCGTGGGGTGTCCACCGAGGCGCCGGTAGGCGAGGCTTGACGTCCATTGATCTCAGTTGATATAGGTGCAGCTTCCGCTGGCTGAGATGTCCGGGTCAGGCAACCGCGTCCTCGTCGGGAGAGCATCGATGACCACCAGCGCAGCCGTCCTGCTCGTAGGCAGCGTTCCGCTGACCTCGACCGAGGAGGTCCTCCACGCGTGCGGCGACGGCCTCGGTGACCTCGCCGTCGGCGTTCCCGACGGCGAGGTCGGCGACCGCTCGCTGTGGGTGATCTTCCAGGCGTACCGGATCTTCCACGAACACCCGCAACTCGAGACCATCCAGCGGCCGGCGCCGGACTACAACTGGCGGCCCGCCGGCCTGCACGACATCTGGCAGTTCCGCATGAGGGAGGGCGTCGGCGAGCCTTCCTTCGACAATCTCAAGTACGCCGATGCGGCCGCCGAGTCGTACCGGCTCTTTCGGGAGATGCGAGACCAGGGAAAGATCCACGCTGGCGCGAAGTTCCAGTGCAGCCTCCCCCTCCCGGAGAGCGGGTGCAGCTGGTTCTTCCCCCACGCCGACGACCTGAGCAGGATCATCCCGGCGTACGAGAAGGCCATCCTCGCCGAGGTGGACGAGATCCTGGCCCGCATCCCGCACGACGACCTGGTGCTGCAGTGGGACGTGTGCTGGGAGGTCCTGGACGTGGAGGGGATCTTCCCGTGGTCACTGCCCGACTCGGACCCGTTCGAACGGTTCGTCGCGACCTTGTGAGCGGGTGCCGCCACGCATTCCCGAGGAGGTCGTCCTCGGCTACCACTTCTGCTACGCCGACCTCGGCAACGTCCACATGAAGGAGCCCGACGATCTCGGACTGTGCGTGCGGATGTGCAACGCAGCCGCCGCGCACTCCGGTCGGCGGGTCGACTTCGCGCACATGCCGGTCCCGGTCGACCGCTCCGACGACGCCTACTTCGCGCCGCTGCGCGACCTCGACGCCGGCCATCCCCGGATCTTCCTCGGACTGGTGCACGAGACGGACGGGCTGGACGGGAGCCTCGCCAGGGCGGCCGCTGCCGAGCGCGCCCTGCCCGACTTCGGCGTGTCGACCGAGTGCGGGTGGGGCAGGCGCGCCGCATGGAAGGTGCCTCAGCTCATCACGCTGCACCGCGAGGTCGTCGGCGGCCTCGCCTGAACTCAGCCTCGGCGCACGGAGCCGAACGTCCGTGAACGGGCGGAGCCCGCACGTCCGTGAAGTCGACACCGTGGGGCTTTTCGAGGCCTCCGGAGCCCCACGGCGTCGAGTTCACGGACGCCACGGGGGGCTCCAAACTCAGCCGCGAACCGGTAGCCCGACCTGCGCGCGGTACTCGTCGGCGGTTGCAGGGAGGCGGCCGAGTTCTGCGGCGATCGTGCGTGCCCGGGAGAACAGCTCGAGATTGCTCTTGGTGAGCTCGTCACTGTTGGGGTGCTTCCAGCAGCTGTCCTCGAGCCCGACGCGGATGTTCAGACCCATCATCGTGGCCAGCGTCGTGATGTAGAGCCCGGCGCGCCCGGCGTTGCACACCGTGATCGCGGCCTGCGGGTCCAGCTGCCGGATCTGCTCGACCATGAGGAACAGGTGGGTCGCCGTCGACTTGGTGTCGTTGGCCCAGGCCCCGGAGATCAGCGTGCGCCCGACGTCGACGGGCAGCCCGTAGAGGACGATCCAGTTGGTGGGACCGGGCCCGAGCAGGCCGGTGTCGAAGAGCCGCCGCTTGGCGAACTCCACCTCACCGGAGCTGTGGATCACGATCTCGGGGCTGACGCCGAACTCCCGCAGCGCCGTGATCGCAGGGGTGACGAACGCCTCCGGGTGCCCCGCGGCGCAGGGCGCCACCTCGGCCTGGCCGGCTCGGGCGGGGCTGAGGCACTCATCGAAGGTCGAGCCGTTGAGCACGTTCAGGTTCGCCACGAAGGAGTCGCCGAAGCGCTCCCGCAGCGGCTCGAGCACCAGGCCGTAGGCCTCGGTGGGCGGGAGGTCCTTGTCCAGGCGACGCCCCGTGGAGTCGGTCACCCACGTGAAGTCGATGTGGACGCCGCACGCACCGGCCTCGATGACCTGTGACGCGGCATCCAGGTACTCCTCGATGTCGACCGGGTAGTCCGGAGAGGTCACAGCACCCGCCCGACCGGCGACGGCGACGTTGATGGCGATCTTCTCCGGAACGTCCCACCGGGGTTGGCTGGTGGCGTCGGAGACGAACGCGTAACCCTCCGTCTCCTGGCTGGCGGCTTCCCACAACGACGGAGGCGTGGTCACGGTGGACTCCTTCGTGCCGAGGTTCGAAATCGTGTGTCCTGCGCGCCTCAGGAAGCGGGGGCGCGCGGGATGTCGTCGTAGATGTCGCCGACCGTGTCGAGATGGCTCAGGATGAGCTCGCTGAAGCGGCGCTTGGCCCCGCGCCGCAGCGCGCCCAGCAGCTCCTCGTGCTCGGCCAGGATGCGCGGCCAGTCGGCCCGGGTCGTCGTGGTGAAGGCGGGGACCCGCTCGCCCATCCGCACCACGGCGACCACGACCGCCTCCAGCACGGGATTGCTCGTCGCCTCCGCCAGCAGCTCGTGGAACCCGAGGCTGAGGCGGAGCAGGTCCCGGTCCTCGGCGCCCGACTTCATGGCCTCGCGGAACTCCTGCAGGTTGTCCGCGAGCCTGCGGTGGTGATCCGGTCCGCTCCCGGCGAAGACCGCCGCGGTCATGGCCGGCTCGAGCACGCGCTTGGCGGCGAGGTAGTCGTGCAGCGAGACCCCGCGGTGCCGGAAGAGGTTCGCGAACGCGTGGGTGACCGCATCCACCCCCGACTCCCGCACGAACGTGCCGCCCCCGGCCCCGACCTGCACGTCGACGAGTCCCTCGTGCTCCAGGTTCATCGTGGCCTGCCGCACTACCGCCCGGCTCACCCTGAACTCCGCCATGAGCCCGCGCTCGATGGGCAGCCGGTCGCCGGGCAGGAAGCGGCCGGACAGGATCGCTTCGCGTAGCTGGCTCGCGACGTCCTCGTAGAGCCGGGTCTGCCGGGTCGGTTTGAAGATCGCCACGTCACCTCGCCTCTGGTGTCACGGGAAGCCGGCCAGGACTCACGGTGTCGCGGTCACCTGGATCGGGCCGAACGACGCCGACAGGCCCTGCCCCCGCACCGACCGGCTCGTGCCATCGGCGATGGGGTGCAGGGTGATGAGCCCGACGCCGAGCTTCACCTCGTCCGGTACGAGGACGTCGCGGACCTCGAACACGAGCGCCCCGTCGACGCGCCACTCGGCACTGCGCTGCGCGGCGTCGAGTGTGACCTCGCAGTGATGGGGCCGTCCGGCCGCGGTCTCGATCCCCGCCAGCGGGCTGTCGATCACATGGGTGAACGGGGCCTCGACCCCGGGCACGGGCAGTCGCTCGTAGATCGCGAACACCTGGTCGCTGGTCGCACAGAGGTCGAAGACCATTCCGGAGGACAGGTCGAGCACGTTGAACGAGGCGAAGCCGTCGCGGTAGTCGCGCGGCGCGGCGTTGCGGCTGGTCGCGGCCAGCTGCAGGGAGAAGCTCGCACGGCCGCCCGCCGGTACGGGGAACGACTCGGTGGACAGCAGCAGGTGCTTGGGATTGTCCATGATCTGCACCTGGTCGTGGCCCCGCTCGAACCGCTCGACGTGCACGTTCAGCGTGCCGTCGCCGACCTCGGTGCGGGCGCTGGGCTCCTCGCAGCGCCAAGACACCCCGTCCGGACCGGGTGGGTACTCCAGGTAGAACCATCGCCCGGTATCGAGCTCCGGACCGGTGAAGTCGTCGTAGGTGCGGGCCTGGGTGACGGCTTGCGACATGACGGATCCTTCCTCGCCCCCCTTCAGACCGGCTGGCTCGCACTCGGGTGGATGTCGAACTGACCGGTCTCCATCAGCGTGCCGATCTCCCGTCCCGCCGGCGTGAGCGACAGCGGCGAGCGGGTCTCCAGCAGCCAGGCCTCGTAGCCCTCCGGGACGTCCTCCTCCGGGCCCTGGTGAATGATCCCCTTCGGGGTCCAGGTCACGGTGCCCGGCTTGTCGACCGCGCCGTAGTGGCCCGGCCCGGCGACGTAGCAGATGACCTCGTCGTAGTCGGCGTTGTGGTGGATGGGCGGCCGGTCACTGCGCCGGTTGCCCAAGTGGTAGAACAGCGTCCGGGTGGTCGCGTCATTGATCAGTCGCGGTGGCATGAGGCCGCCCTGCTCGACACCGAGCCCATGCACGTTCTCGATGTTGAACCGTCGCACGATCGGCGCGCCGGCCGTAGCCAGGCACGGCATCGGGTCGTAGTCATAGAAGTAGGACGTGAACTCCTGCCCGTGCCGGATCACCACCTCGTACTCCCCGGGACCGCGGTTCGTCGTCGGGTCCGGGACCGGGGCGTCGACGTGCAGGTCCACGTTGAGCACGCCGGGTGCGTTCTCCGGGTCGACGGCCAGCTGGCTCTCGGTCACGACGATCATCTCTCGTAGCGGCGCGCCGATCGACGCGTACCGGTAGGTCACCGCGCGCGGCAGCAGCACGAAGTCGCCGGGGTGCAGGTCGAGCACGCCGAAATCGGTGTGCAGCGCGGCCTCGCCTTCGAGGACGTAGTGCAGCTCGTCGGCCAGCACGTTGCGCACGGCGAAGCCGGCCGGCTCGGTGCGGCGCGACACCTCGACGCTGACGCCGGCACCGTCGAGCACCGCAACCGGCAGCGCACGAGGGTCGGCGAACGCGGCGTCCGCCACGTCGTGGATATCGAACCGATGCGGCGCGTAGTTGCCGCGCACGCGGGTGTAGGGCGGCGAGTACTGGGCCCGCACGATCGTGGCCATCGGCCCGGCGAACCCGTTGCGCGTGTACAGATCGATGTTGGGAGGCCCCTGCGGGGGAGGACCATCGACCGGACTGCTCATCACACCCTCCTAGCGCTGTCTCGTACACCGGGATCCACGAGTCACACGGAAGCCGTGCCCTGGTATGGCCGGGTTCACAGCAGTGAAGACCGGAAGGTTCGAACTTTCAAGGTGCCGAGAAGGGATTTCTGACCAGCAGATAAGAGAAGGGAGATCCGTGACCGATCTCGACGCGCTGCACCACGACGTCGCCGCTGCGTGCCGGGTGCTCGCGGCCCGTGGCCTGGCCGAGGGACCCGTCGTGATGCTGCGGGGCCACGGCCTGACGAGCACCGGCGGCTCCCCGGCCCAGGCCGTGCTCCGAGCGCTCGCGGTGGACGGCCTGGCACGGATGTCGCTGGACGTGGTCCGTGCCGGGGGCACGCTCGTCGACCTGCCCGCCGAGGGCCTGGCCGAGCTGCCCGATCTCGGCAGCGGCCTCAACGAGCAGACCGCGTGGCGCCACGAGCTCGCCCGACTCGGGGAGAGCGCGATCGGATGAGGGCTTCCCCGACCCGGTACGCTCCCGGCATGACGGAGGTGGCACAGCGATACGCGACGGTTGCCGACGCGTTCGGCGCGCGCATCTCGGGCATCGCGCCCGACGGGTGGCATGCCCCGACCCCGTGTTCGGAGTGGACCGCCCGGGATCTGGTCGCCCACGTGATCGGGACGCAGCGGCGCATGATCGCGACCCTCGACGGCACCGAGCCGGCCGAGGTGGACCCCGGCGACGACCTGCCGCGGCTGTGGCGTGCTGCCAGCGATGCGGTCGCCGACGCGCTCACCGACGAGCATCGAGCCGCCACGGTGGTGAGCGGGATGTTCGGCGAGCAACCGTTCGAGTCACTCGTCGGTCGCCTGGCGTGCGCCGACACGCTCATCCACACCTGGGATCTCGCCCGCGCGACCGGCCAGGACGAGCGGCTCGACCCGTACGCCGTGGCGAAGGCGATGGAGTTCCTCGCTCCGATCGACGAGGGGATGCGCCGCCCCGGCGGGTTCACCGCGAAGATCGAGCCACCGGCCGACGCGGACGAGCAGACGAAGCTGCTCAACTTCTGCGGCCGCGCCGCCTGACGCCGGCATCGGATCTGATCGGTCAGCCCTTGATGCCGATACCCCCGTCGGGGTGGACGACGCCGCCGGTGATGCCGCGGGAACGGTCGGAGGCGAGGAAGACGTAGCTGTCGGCGTGGTCGGCACCCGACAGCGCGACCCCCAGCGGTGTGCGGGCGGCGAGGTCGGCGTCGCGGCCGGGGGTGTCGTCGAGGCGGCGGGTGTCGAGGCCCAGGCTGGCCGGCCCCCGCAGGTCGGTGTCGCGGGTGCCGCCGGGGGCCACGCCGTTGACCCGGATGTCGGGGGCGAGTTCGTGGGCCATCGCCGTGACCAGCCCGCGGACGGCGAACTTGGACGACACGTACAGCACGCCGCCGCGGCCCGAGTAGTAGGCTGACGTCGACTCGGTCAGCAGGACCGTCCCGCGGGCTTCGCGCAGGGCGGGCAACGCGGCCTTGACCGCGTGCAGCTGGCTCTTGACGTTGACGCGGTAGATCTCGTCGAACGCGTCGTCGATGCGGTCGACGTCGAGATCGCCGATCCCCTGGTAGAAGTCGAAGATCCCGACGCAGTTGACCAGCACGTCCAGGCCGCCGAACTCCTCGACGGCGGCCGCGACCGCCCGATCGTTGGCCTCCCGCGTCGTCGCGTCGCCCGCCACGACCGGCACGTCGGGCAGCGCGGCCGACAGTGCCTCGCACTTGCCGGGGTCGCGTTCGAGGACGGCCACCCGGGCACCTTCGGCGCGGAACGCATCCACCACGGCGCGGCCGATGCCCGAGCCCGCGCCCACCACGAGCGCCCGCTTGCCCTCGAGCCAGCCGCTCATGGCTCGACCCTGGCAAGCAGGTCTCGCGCGCTCATGGCTCGACCCTGGCAAGCAGGTCTCGCGCGCTCATGGCTCGACCCTGGCAAGCAGGTCTCGCGCGCTCATGGCTCGACCCTGGCAAGCAGGTCTCGCGCGCTCACTGGTCGTCCTCCTCGTCGACGAGCGGGCTGAAAGGATTGCCGATCATGGCGGAGAAGGTCTGCGGCCCTTGCCACGTCAGCGCTTCGAGCTCCAGCGGGCACAGCGCCACCCACTGACCCGACTTGGGGGACTGGATCAGCAGGCGCGACCCGTTGCGGGTCTCCACCCGGCTGACGGTGATCTCGGAGAACTCGTTGCCGAGCACGATCGGCTCGCCCGTCGTGTGCTCCTCCCAGCCGAGCGGGCTCACAGGAAGATCGCGAGGTTCTGCATGCGCAGCACGGACTCGTCGACCAGGATCGTCCGGCGGGCCAGCCGCCAGCCGTCGGCGGTGCGGCGCAGCAGGTCCTCGCGACCCGCGGAGATCAGGGCGGACTCGCGGACGTCACCGCGGTTGCGGAACAGCAGCACGGCCGAATCCACGACCAGGTGGTCGGGATCCTCGGTGGCGAAGGTGCGGACGTTGGACAGGTGGTGTCGCATCCGCGACGGCGGGTCCTCGGTCCACGCGTGCTCGGTGGCGAAGCGGGCGACCCGCCGCGACAGCGAGTACTTGTCCTCGTCGAAGTGCGCCATGCCGGGCGCGACGTCGAAGCCCGCACCCAGCGCGGTCGTCACCCGGACCGGCATGAGGTAGTGGATGTCGTCGGACAGCAGCCCCAGCCACGCCTGGTAGTCCTGGGCATCGAGCAGGTAGGTCTCGTCGACGAGCCACTGGTAGGCGAGCAGGTGGCGCTCGTCGGAGAACGGCAGGGTGCTGCCGGTGCGCTGCTGCCGGGGCGCGTGGGCACCCAGCGGTGAGCGCGACGAGTAGGTGTCGGTGGAACTCATCGGGCCACCGCCCCGTCGCCGGCCGGCTGCTCCAGGTGGTCGGCCCACCTGCGCAGCAGCTCACGCTGGTTGGCCTCGCTGTAGCCGGTGCGGGCTACGCCGGGACCGGCGAACTGCTCGGGGGGCAACGCCGGGGTCACCTCGGTGTCGTCGTCGAGCAGGCCCATCCGGCTGTTGAGCCGCAGCCGTCGCGCCATCGAGCCGGCCGCGGTGCTCGTCAACGACACCCAGTTCTCGACGTCGTCCTGTTCGAACATCCCGGTGCTGCCGAAACACATCAGGTACGCCTTGTACGACAGCTTCTTGAACTGCTCGGGTGCCTCGGCGTCGACGGCGAACCACGACAGCACCTCGGTCTCGTTCTCGCTGATCGGCTGCCACTGCCGGATCGAGATGAACGGCAGGACGTCGTCGGAGTCGGCGACGCGGGGCCAGTTGTGCACGAAGCTCAGGTTCGGGAACACCGACGCCGCCGAGATCATGAAGCCGTCCTCGCCGACCACCCGCAGCTGCTCCGGCGACCACATCTGCTTCATCCGCTCGACCATCTCGAACGGATAACCCACGTAGGCCAACCGCTCGTCCACGGTGCCGGGCGGCAGCTTGTAGGTCGTGCCGCCGCCGGCACCGGCCCAGTAGGTGGCCCCGTCCTTGCGCTTGGCGGCCTTGGGCTCGCGGAACAGTCCGATCTCCACGACGCTGGTGTGGGTCTGCGGGGTGTGGTACATGTCGCCGGCGAAGTTCTCCGCGCCGATCTTCCAGTTCGCCTTGATCCGCCACCGCTGCGGCCCGCGCAGCTCGATCCCGCTTTCCGACTGCTTGGTGTAGTAGTCCAGGTAGAAGGTGAAGTCGCCGAGGTAGTCCCGCAGCGGTGGCGCCTGCGCATCCAGATTGATGAAGATCAGGCCGTTGTAGCTGTCCAGCGCCGGCGCGGGCAGCAGCGTCTGGCCCTTGCGCCGGAAACCGGCCTCACCCCCGTAGGCGTCCTGGTGGAACGGCAGGCCGACGAGGCGCCCGTCGTTGCGGTACGACCAGCCGTGATACGGGCAGCGGAAGTGCGAGGCGTTGCCCAGCTCCGCCCGGCAGACCTGCATCCCGCGGTGCAGGCACATGTTGAACATCACCCGCACCTCGCCCTGCTCGTCGCGGGCGACGATGAACGAGTCGTCGAGCACGCGCCGGACGGCGTAGTCACCCGGTTGGGGTATCTCGGACTCGTGGGCCACGAACAGCCAGCTCCGGCTGAACAGCCGCTCGCGCTCCAGCGCGAAGACCTCCGCATCGTTGTAGATGTGGGCCGGGATCATGCCCCGCCGCACATCATCGAGCACCGCGGACTGGTCCGGCATCGATGGCTCCACCCTGGCGAGATCTTCTGTCAGACAGAACTACTATCTGAAAAATACGACACCGCACCCCCGTGGTCAACCAAAAATTCCTCATATGAGAGGTATGATTCTGTTATGCAGAAAGATAGTCTCGCGGCGGCCGAGTCGACCAAGCCGGCGTACCCGATCACGTCGGTCGGCAACGCGCTGCGCCTGCTGTGCATGCTGCGTGAGCGGCAGCAGATCCGGCTGTCGGACGCCAGCGCGCAGCTCGGGGTGGCGCACTCGACCGCGCACCGGCTGCTGGCGATGCTCGTCCACCACGACTTCGTACGGCAGGAGCGCGGCCAGCGCGTCTATGTCGCGGGCCCGGCGCTGGTCGAGATCGGCCTCGCCGCGGTGCGCAAGATGGACCTGCGCCACCATGCCCGGCCGGCACTGGAGAAGCTGGCGGCGGACTTCGGGGAGACGACCCATCTGACCCGGCTCGAGGGCACCCATGTCCGGTACCTGGACGCGGTCGAGAGCGAGAAGGCCCTCCGGGTCGCGGCGCGCACCGGCACCACGCTCCCCGCGAGCACAACCGCGTCGGGCAAGGCGATGCTCGCCGCACTGCACCCGGACGCCGTCCGCGAACTCTATGACGAGGCCGCCCTGCCGGCGGGCACGCACCGCTCCATCGCCGACCTTCATACCCTGCTCACGGAGTTGGAGCACGTCCGCGAACGAGGCTTCGCCGTGAACAACCAGGAGAGCGAGGACGGCGTGCTGTCGATCGCTGCGGCGGCCAGTACCTCCCGCATGCCCTCCGTCGGCGCCCTGAGCCTGTCGGCCCCGGTCAGCCGGCTCAGCGCTGCGCGCATCGACGACGCAGGCGCGCGGCTGTACGCCGCAGCGAACGACCTCGCCCGGCTGGTCACCGGCTAGCAACTCGACACCGCACGATCACCCGAATCGGGCGTAGCCGCGAGTGGGTAGAGACATCTCCACGGCCGCCGCCGACGATGGGGCGCAGTTGTCGCCGCACGCGGGTAGCTCGTTTGAAGGAGATCTGTGTTGGAGGACCGAACGCCGGCCGAGGACCACACACCGGAGGACGACCACGAACCGGAGGACGACCACACGTCGGGGGAGCCCGCCAAGATCCTCGGCATGACCGTGCCCCAGGGTGTCGTCCTGCTCGTCCTGGTGGTCTCGACGTTGGGGTTCCTCGTCGGCATGATCGGCACGGGTCAGGACAGCACGACCACCTCGGTCGACCTCGTCATCGAACCGCAGAGCGCAAGCAGGGCCTTGGAGCCCGGCGCGACCGGCCGGTTCATCGTCCTCGTTCACAATCCGAACGATTACGGGGTGCAGGTCGTCTCGATCGGTGCGGGCGCGTCGGAACCGACGGCCGGAGGCTGCCCGGCCGGCACGGTCACCAGCGAGGAACTCACGGGTCCGCCGGGCTACATCGGAGCGACCGGCGTTCGCACGTACTCGATCAACGCGACGATGGCGGCCGATGCGGGGGAACACTGCGTTGGCCAGTCGTTCACGCTTCCGCTGACCGTCGAGCTCGTCTCAGTAGGGTGACCAGGGCAGACAGGGCAGCAGACAGGTGGGCCGGCTGCGCTCACCAGTCGGCTCCTACCCACTCTTTTCGCAGCGCCTTCTTGTCGATCTTGCCGTAGGCGGTGACCGGGAGCGCGTCGATCCGACGCACCGCCTTCGGCCGCTTGTAGGCGGCGAGTTCGGTACGGCAGTGCGCCAGCACCGTGGTCTCGTCCAACTCGCCGTCACCGGCGGGCACCACGAACGCGACGACCGCCTCGCCCCAGTCGGGGTGCGGGACGCCGACGACGGCGACCTGACCGACGCCCGTGCAGACCTGCACCACGTTCTCGACTTCGGTCGAGTACACGTTCATCCCGCCGCTGATGATCATGTCGTTCTTACGGTCCATGAGGTAGACGTAGCCGTCGGCGTCCATCTGCCCGAGGTCGCCGGTGTGCAGCCAGCCGCCCCGCAGCGTCTCGGCGGATTTCTCCGGCAGGTTGTGGTAGCCCGTCATGACGTACGGGCCGCGAGTGGCGATCTCACCCGGCTGGCCCGGCGGTAGCTCGTTGTCGTCGTCGTCGAGGACGGCGACCTGCATGAGCAGCGTGGCCTGCCCGCAGCTGGTCAGCCGGTGCGGGTGCGCAAGGTCGTGGTCCTCGCGGCGCAGCCGGGTCACGAAGTCCGGCGCCTCCGACTGACCGTAGAGCTGCATGAACACCGGACCCAACCGGTTGAGGCCCTGCTCGAGACGCTCGCGCGTGATCGGAGCGGCACCGTAGAGGATGGTGCGCAGCGAGGTCAGGTCCACCTCGCGCTCCTCGGCTCGGTCGAGCAGCCGGTAGATCATCGTGGGGACCATGAAAGTGTAGGTGACCCGGTCGCGGTCGATGCGGTCCAGCGCAAGGTCGGGGTCGAAGCGCGACTCCACGAACGCCACCGCACCCTTGAGCAACGCGGCCTGCGCGATGAAGCCGGCCGCGTGCGGCAGCGGCGACATGATCAGTAGCCGCTCGTCGTCGAGCAGCCCCATCTCGATCACGTGCGCGAGCATGTTCACCGCCAGCCCGCGCTGGGTGTGCACGACACCCTTCTGCCGGCCGGTGGTGCCGCCGGTGTAGGCGATCAGCCCGACATGCTCGGGGCCCGGCTCGACGTCCGGCGCAGCGGCGCCGTCCGGCGCAGCCGCCAGCGCCTCGTCCCAGGACAGCGTGCCCTCCGGGGCCGCCCCGATCGCGATCACGTGGCGCAGGGCGGGTGCGTCCGCGTCCAGTGTGGCGTCGAGCAGCCCGGGATCGGCGATGGCCACCGTGGCCCCGCTGTCGGCCAGGATGAACGCGATCTCCGACGCGGACAGCATGTCGTTGAGCGGGACCTTGGCCGCCCCCAGCCGGATCACGGCCTGGTCGGCGACGAGGTACTCGACCCGGTTGGACATCAGCAGCGCCACCGGCGAGCCCGGCCCGACGCCGAGGTCGTGCAGCGCGTGGGCCAGCCGGTTCGCCTGCCGCACGAGCTGCCCATAGGTCCAGGTGACACCGTCGTGCACCAGGGCAGGCCGATCACCGAACCGGTCCAGGCCGATGAACAGCGAGCGCAGCGTCGGAGCGTCGGTCACGTCGGCCAACCCCAATCTGGTTCCGAAACGGGGTCAGACCCCCGGCCGAAACCCCGTTCTGGTTCCGAAACGGGGTCACCGCAGGGTATTGAACCTCAGCGCAGCGCCGCACGCACTGCGGCGCCCGCCCGGTCCATCGCCTCCTTGCCGCCGTCGAGCACCCCGCCCATCTGGAAGAAGCCGTGGATCATCCCGTCGAACGGGAGGTGCTCGGCCGCGACCCCGGCCGCACGCAGCCGACGGGCGTAGTCGGCACCCTGGTCCCGCAGCGGGTCGTACTCGGCCGTGATCACCAGCGCGGGCGGTAGACCGGCGAGGTCGCCGGCCAGCGCCGGCGACACGCGCGGGTCACGCTCGTCGTCCGGCCCGGTGAGGTAGTGCCCGAAGAACCATTCGATCCAGGCCTTGCTGAGCAGGTAGCCTTCCCCGTTCTCGGTCATCGACGGGCTGTCGTCGTGGCGATCGGTGGCCGGGTAGACGAGCAGCTGGAACGCGATCGGCGGGCCACCCCGGGATCGGGCCAGCTGCGCCACGACGGCGGCGAGGTTGCCCCCGGCGCTGTCGCCGCCGACGGCCAGCCGCCGGCCGTCGCCGCCGAGATCGCCGATCTTCTCAGCGGCCCACACGGCAGCCGCGTAGGCGTCCTCCACGCCGGCCGGGAACGGATGCTCGGGTGCCAGCCGGTAGTCCACCGAGGCAACGATGCATCCCGACCGGTTGGCCAACGCCCGGCATGGTGCATCCGCGGTCTCGATGTCGCCGATCACCCAGCCACCGCCGTGGTAATACACCAGCACCGGTAATGGGCCGTCGCCCTCGGGCACGTACACCCGTACCGGGATCGGCCCCTGTTGGCCCTGGGCGGTGGTGTCGATGACCTGCGCGACGTCCTCCGCAGGGCCGGCGAGGTCAGCCAGCTGCGTGAGCAGTTCCCGGTTCTGCTCGACGGTCAGGGTCTCCGGCGGGGGCGTTCCGGACTCGGCCAGCTGGGCGAGTAGCCCCTCGACCTGGGGGTGCACGGCCATGTCAGCGTCCTCGGGCCGCAGTGGCCGAGTCGTCGAGGAAGCCCAGCACCGCCTTGCGGGCCGCGTCGGGTTGTTCGAGGTGAGGCAGGTGACCGGCGCCGTCGATCATCGAGATCTCGGCGGTGCGCAGCCGGGCGGCGAAATCCTCGGCGTAGACCGGCGACACCAGCTTGTCCTTCGACCCCCACACCAGCAGCGTCGGTGCGGAGATCCGGTGGATGCGCCGGTCGAGCCCCTTGTCCGGAATCGGCCAGATGAAGTGCAGGATGCTGGCCATCCGGGTGGAAGCCTCGAACAGCGCCTGCGGGTCGTCGGCGGGCGGCACCATCATCTCGGCCAGCGGGCTGTTCGGGTCGGCCAGCACCAGCCCGGGCAGGCTCTCCGGCGGCATGGCGGCGATGTCCGGGATCGGCGCGTCATCCCGCCACAACCCGATCGGGGCCAGCAGCACGAGTCTGGATACCCGGCGTGGATTGTTGGCGGCCAGTTCCGCGGCCACCATCCCGCCGAACGAGTGGCCCACCACCCGGACCGTGTCGAGCTCCAGGGCATCGAGCAACTCGTCGTAGAACAGCACGAGCTCCCAGATCCCGGGCAGGTGGGCCAGCGCGTCCCCCTCGCCGGCGCCCGGGTGCTCGACGGCGTAGACCGTGTAGTCGCCGGCCAGCGCGTCCAGGAACGGGTCCCACATCAGGCCGCCGGCGCCATGCAGGAACAGCACCGGTTCACCGGTGCCACCCACCAGGACCCGGGCCGGAATCTGCCCGACCTGGAGCTGCCGCTCGGTGACGTTCGACGTTGCGGTCGGTGTCGTCGCAGTCATGTCCGTTCTCCTCTCAGACCCGAGCGCGGTCGGGAGCGTCGGTCACCGCCCGGACGGCTGCCCCCTGCGGCCACCAACGGTGCGTCCATCCCTCGTCGTCCCAGATGTGCCGGATCCTCGGAATGACCTCTTCCGCGAAGAGCGTGATGTTCTTCTTGGTGAGCTCGTGCGGCATCGAGCCGATCTGCAGCAGCGCGTGGAGGTTACCCACCCGCAGCGTTTTCGCGGCCTCGATGAGCCGGTCGGCCACCGTCGACGGGCTGCCGCCGATGATGAAGCCCTCCTCGTTGAGGGTCTTCCAGTTCTTCTCCAGCGCCGCGGCGGCGGCGATTTCGCCGGGTTGGTTGGTCTTGATGGCGAACTCGGTGCTGCGCCGGGTGCGGTAGCCGGGGGCCTCGAAGAAGTACGGCGGAATGTGCAGGCACTTGTTGAAGAAGTACGAGCAGTGTTCGAGGTACTCCTGCTCCGCGCGTTCGTCGGTCTCCGAGACGCAGATCTGCTGTGCGAACCCGGCACGGAAGGGGTTGCGGTCCACCCCGAGCTCGTCCATCTTGGCCCAGAAACCGTCCATGAGCTTCTTGCCGAACTTGGCGCCGAAGAAGCTGAGGTAGCTGTAGGTGTAATCCTTCTTGGCCGCCAGCTCCCAGGTCTCGACCGATCCACCACCGGCCAGCCACACCGGCGGGTGCGGCTGCTGCAGCGGCTGCGGCCACGGGTTCACATAGCGCAGCTGGTTGTACTGCCCGTTGAACGCGAACGGCCCGGGCTGCGTCCACGCCTTGATGATGAGTTCCTCGGCCTCCCGGAATCGCGGCCGGGTCTGCGTGGGCGGAACGCCGTAGCAGAAGTTCACGTCCATGGAGGTGCCGACCGGGAAGCCGGCGGCGAGCCGCCCCTCGGAGAGCACGTCGAGCATCGCGAACTCCTCCGCGACGCGGGTGGCGGGCGAGTAGAGCGCGAGAGTGTTTCCCAGCACCATGATCGCGCTGTTGTTGGGGGTGCGCCGGGCCAGCGCGGATGCCATCAGGTTCGGCGAGGCCATGAACCCGTAGCCGTTCTGGTGGTGCTCGTTGACGCCGACGGCGTCGAAACCGAGACTGTCCGCCAGCTCCAGCTCGTCCAGGTTCCACTTGTAGTACTGCGCGACTCGCTGCGGATCGCACAGTTCGCTGTTCGGCGGGGTGACCCAGATGCTCTCATGCTTGTTCTCGAAGTCCGCAGGCAGGTCCCGATACGGCATCAAGTGGAACATGATTGATTTCATGGGATTCTCTCACTCCTCTTCCGGTTGGGAGTCGCCCGGCGCCCCATAATCACGACGATCGAGTCAATCAGCGATTCCCGAACGTACGATCGCTAAGGTTCTTAGTAGTGCACGTCACATTGGTTGTCAAGAGACAGCGCAGGGTTCCCCGGCGCGGGACGATGCTCGGCCGGCCGTGGGCACCTCGACGTCCCTGCGCAGGCGGTGACCTGGCCCCACAGCGCCGAGACGGTCGTCCGGGCCCGGCCGGAATCGCCGGTGGGCAGGAGGCCGAGGACGGACCGGTCTCCATCCCCCTGGCTGCCCGTAGTGGTGGTAGGTACGGCCGAGCAGGCATTCCCGCTCGATGTGTTCGTCGTGTTTGTCAAAGCTCCGGATTCGCAGTGACAAGGCTCTTCGTTTTATGGGACAGTCGCGGTGAGCGGCTACGGCGGCGAGGATAAGTGCCGCCCGTAACTGGCTGCGCGTCGATCAACACTCCCACGATGACGCCCGGGGATGCATTCCCCGGCCCGAGCGAAGGAGAACCACTGTGGGACGGGTAGAAGGCAAGGTTGCTCTCATCACCGGAGCGGCGCGTGGTCAGGGCCGGGCGCATGCACTGCGACTGGCCGAGGAGGGCGCCGACATCATCGCCGTGGACCTGTGCGGCCAGCTCGAGAGTGTGCCGTATGCCATGGCCACCGAAGCGGATCTCGCGCAGACGGCACAGCAGGTCGAAGACCTGGACCGCCGGATCCTCACCGCGCAGGCCGATGTCAGGGATCTCGGCCTGCTGCAGTCCACGGTTTCCGACGGCGTCTCCGAGTTCGGCCGCCTCGACATCGTCTGCGCCAACGCCGGGATCGCGAGCTTCGCGCCGACGTGGGAGCTGTCCGAGGAGTCGTGGCAGGAGATGATCGACGTCAACCTGACCGGCGTCTGGAAGACGATCAAAGCGGCGGTCCCCCGGCTGCTCGAGCAGGGCGAGGGCGGTTCGATCATCCTGACCAGCTCGATCGCCGGGTTGATCGCGTTTCCCAACCTGGCGCACTACACCGCAGCCAAGCACGGGGTGACCGGCCTGATGCGCACGCTCGCGGTGGAGCTTGCGCCGTACCGCATCCGGGTCAACTCCGTCCATCCGACCACAGTGGACACCGACATGGTGAACAACGACGAGATCTACTCGTTGTTCCTGGGCGGAGTGGAAGGCGCGACCCGGGCCGACGCGGAGGTCGGGATGAAGGCGTTGAACGGCATCCCGATCCCGTGGGTGGACCCGATCGACATCAGCAACGCGGTGCTCTACCTCGCATCCGAGGAGTCCCGCTACGTCACGGGAACGACGCAGGTCATCGACGCCGGAGCGATGGCCCCGTTCAAGATCCCGCACGAGTGACCGTTTCCGGAGCCGACCCCGATTCGGAACCGGAACAGGGTTCGCGACCCGCTTCGACCCCGATTCGGAACCGGAACGGGGTTTCAGACCGCGTCACGCGGCGGGTGGTGCGACGGTGATGATCTGTTCCGCGGCGGCCTCGACGCTCGCCCGGGAGTAGAGCAGCGGAAAGGCATCACCGGCCGCCCAGGGCTCGAACAGGTCGGTGAAGTGAGCGTCACCCGGACGGCCGGACTGGCCGGGTGCGTTCATCGCCACCGAGTCGTCCCAGCTGCCGACGTCGACCGCGACGCGGAAGGTCGACCCGGCGGTCTGGACGAAGTCGGGTCCGTATGCGGTGTTGCCGACGGTGTCCGTACTGCCCCCGCGGGGGAGCGGCCCGGCCGTCAGCCGATCTTCGGGCACCGCCGTGAGCAACGCTGCGAGGGGATGACGCAGCCGCGCGACGTGCAGCCTGCCCCAGCTCCATCCCGCACGGTCCGCGCCGAGGAGCCGCTCGACATCGGCGACCGCGTCGCGCAGCGTCGTCTTCACGATCTCGGCCATCACCCGGTCGGGCTGAAGACCCAGCCGGTCACCGGGCTCGGCGAGCAGGTCGAGATCGACACGGGTGTCGGTGAGCTGGTCCTCGTCCGGGGTGATCCGCGCCAGCGCAGCGGCACGCAGCTGTGGGCCCACCAGCTGGTCGAGGGCCCGGGACAGCAGGGCGGGCCGCAGGTGACGGCGGCGCCACACCTCGAAGAGCGCGGCTGCCGCGGAGTCGGCGCGCAGCTGCCCGTCCCAGCCCAGCAACATGCGCAGCTCGGCAACGACACCGTCGAGCTCCATGCGCCGCAGCCGGGTGAGGATCCGCCGTGCCGGCATGCTCATCACGTCGTTCTGGAGTGCGACCATCTCGCGCAGGGACGGCGCCGTCGCCGCGCCGAGCACCTCGTCGATGCGGTGCTTGCGGAACGGGGCGTGCCAGTCGTGGGTGATCGTGCGGTCGGCCGGGAAGCCGTCCGGTAGGTTCATCTCGTTGGCGGTGGCCAGCCAGCCCCGCTCCGGGTTGACGGCTGCAGGCAGCTCGTCGGCGTCGTAGAAGCCGCCCCACTCGTAGCGACCGTCGCCCGGTACCGGAAGCGTCCCGTCCCAGTTCGGACGGATCGGCGTCAGCCCGCCTGCCTTCCATCCGATGGTGCCCTCGGTGTCGGCATACACCTGGTTCTCGGGCGGCGCCCCCCACCGGTTCATCGCGGCGAGGAACTCGTCCCAGTCGCGGGCACGCATGTAGTCCATGCTGCCCAGGTACGGTGCCATTCCCGGCTGCAGCCATGCCGCCCGCACCGCGAAGGCGGTGTGCCTGGCGGGATCGGTGTAGATCACCGGGCCGTGTCGGGTGAACCGCAGCCGGACCTCGACCGGCGGCCCATGCCGCACGGGGATCGTCTCCCGCTGCACCCGCATCGGTTCCCAACGGTCCCGGTAGCGGTACTCGAGTGGGTCGTCCGGGTTGGTCCGGTAGACGTAGAGATCCTCCTGGTCGATCGGGAAGATGGTCAGGCCGAAAGCGATTCGTCCATTGTGTCCGATCGAGATGCCGGGCAGCGCCGGTTCCCCGCCACCGATGACGTCGAAGCCTGGCGCACTCAGATGCGCCAGGTATCGCAACGAGGGAAGCGACAGCGCGCGATGCGGGTCGTTGGCGAGCATGGGACGGCCGGTGGCGGTGCGGTCGCCGGAGAGGACCCAGTTGTTGCTGCCCTCCGGACGGATCGTCGTGGCCGCGGGCGCTTCGAACCCGGGCGGGGTGGTGGCGAGGTCGTAGACGCGCAGGACGTCGTCCGGGATCAGCCTCAGGTCGAGCCCATCGGGGATCTCGAGGGTGTGCTCCGGTTCGCGCCGCCGGCGCAGCTCCTCCACCTCCGCGCCGTAGTCGCGCAGCGTCAGCGCTCTGGCTACCTCCTCGCGCAGGTTGTGGAAGAGGCCGTGACTGCGGATCCGTGCGACGTCGGAAGGGGACCAGAAGGCCGGTTCGTACCCGAGCTCACGGAACTCCACGGGAAGCAGCGCCGGGTCGTCGCGAGTCAGCGCGACGTAGGTGTTGATGCCCTCGACGAAGGCGGTGGTCGCACGCTTGGTGTCCGAGCCGTAGGCGAGCCACT
>WHSY01000015.1:0-319 GCA_009379815.1 Pseudonocardiaceae bacterium | reverse complement strand
CCCGTCCACGACGATCTCGGCGGCGTCGGTCAGTCCCGGGAGGACGAACGACGTCCGGACCGGCGGCACCGCAGTCACCTGGCCGTCCACTGCGGATCACGCTTCTGCACGAACGCGGCGGGACCCTCCCGGTAGTCCTCGGTTCCGGTGAGCTCCTCCATAGCCCGCTCGGCGATCGCCCAGCGCTCATCGGCAGGCCGGTCCCGTCCGTCCACGATGGCCCGGCGGCTCGCGCGGACCGCCAGCGGGGCGTTGCGGCAGATGGCCTGCGCCATGCCCAGCGCCTCGTCGAGCAGTTCCTCCCCGCCGACCACTCGGG
>WHSY01000159.1 GCA_009379815.1 Pseudonocardiaceae bacterium | reverse complement strand
ATCAGGAACTACCAGGTCAGGTCCTTGATCCACTTAGGCTACGTGGCATTGGGCCCGGGCCGGCCTGTAGGTGTACCGGGTCGAGACCGACGGCCCGGTCCGCACCCTGACGTTCGGACCCCAGTATCAGGAGATGGTCACCTACCTGATCCTCGACGACCGACGCCGCGTGGACGTGCTCGATGTGCTTTGGCTGCACTGAATCCAGCCGCCGCCGAGACTGCCAGTACGCTGGCAGCAGACCGCCGATGAGCTCCGCGCTTCCTACCGACGCGAGAAGCTGTGGGCGACCTCGACGAGTTCAGCTCAGGACACGCTCAGGTGCCGCAGCCGCGGCCAGAGCGAAGCCCAGGGTTCGCGCTTGCCGGTGGCCAGCCACACGCTCGCGTCCTTCCCGCCGTCGGCGACCTTGCGCACCTCGGTGAAGTGCGGGTGCACCTCATCGGGGCTGGAGCCGACGTAGAGCACCGTGTCCTGCGCCTCGGGCCTGAGATCGTCTGAGCTGACCGGATTCCACCCGGACCGCCGCGGGCGCGGGCCCGAAGCTCAGCGGCCAGACGATCGCGCAGCCCCGATGATCTCGACGTCGTCCTTGTAGAGCCGGTAGGCCTCGCTGTACTCCATCACCCTGGCCACCTCGTCGAGGAGGTCGTCGCCGTACCCCGCCCGGCGAAGCAGGTGAAACCCCATCTCCATGCCGGACGTGATACCACCGGCGGTGATCATCCGGCCCGTGTCGACCACCCGGGCACGGCTGATCCGGCAGGCCGGCGCGATGTCGGCGAGTCGGTCGATCGGCACCTTGCCCGGCGCCTTGGACTCCACCCGGTCGGGCTCCTTGCGGCTGGTGGCCGGGAGCCCGTCGAGCAGGCCCATCTGGCCATAGACCCAGGAGCCGGTGCACACACTGGTCAGCAACGTCTCCTCGGGCTGGGCGCGGATGAACTCGTGCAGCGCTGCGTTGCGGATCTCTTGGCGAAGGCCGTACCCGCCAGGGATGAGGAACGCGTCCATCGCGGGTCGGTCGGCGAAGCTGTAGTTGGGCAGCACGGTGAAGCCGGCCTGCGCCTGTACCGGGCGCAGCGCGTCGGCGACCACGAACGCCTCCAGCTCGGGGTCGAACCGGCGGGCCACCGCGAACACCCCGTGTGGTGCGGTGAAGTCGACGATCTCGGCGTCCTTGCACACGTAGATGCCGAGTCGGAAGCCATTGGTCGGCACGGTGTCCTCCGCTTCGACGGGAAACGCTCGTTCATTACGTGTCGCGCGCCCTGCTCGGATTGCCGCGCAGGCCGGAGTGGCGGATCCGGACGTGCTGGCCGGGCAGCTGATGCTACTCGTCGAGGGGCGATCGTCACCGCGTCGACGGCGCCGCCGTCGTGCGGCTCCTCGCGGGGGAGCGGCTTGCTCCGCTACATGCCGAGCGCCTGCCGGAGTTCGGGGACATGCCGGCGGGAGACCGGAACGATCTCTGGGCCGCGGGGGTCGGTGATCAAGAGCAACTCGCCCTTGAACCCCCGTTCGACCTCCTGGATCCGCCGGAGGTTGACCAGGAAGCGGCGATGGACCCGGAGAAACCCCTGGCCGCTGAGGACGTTCTCGACGTTGTCGAGGCCGTGCGTGGTCGCCCGGATCCTGCCTCGGTCGGTGATCAGCCATACCGTGTTGCGATCGGCGTCGACGAACCGGATCTCGGAGGGCGCGAGCAGGACGAGCCGTTCGTTGCGCGTGCCCACGATCCGCCGGGGCGCCGACGACGAGGCGTTGCCCGGGGGGTTGTCGTGTGGTTCGCCGTCGTGCGAGCCGAAGTCACAGAGCATCCCGGCCAGATGGTTCGCCATGAAGACCGGGTGCATGCTCACGGTCACAGCGGCATCGCCCTGCGAGGTGAGCAGCTGCGCGGGGCCGACCCACTGCGAGTCGTGGCGCGCCTCCCTTGCCGCCCGGCGTGCCAAGGCGGTGAGCTTGGGAAACTCGGATGCCCAGCGGTCGGCCGGGTCGACCAAGGGACGGTCGTGCGGGACCCCGAGCAAGGCCCCGGCCGCGCTGTTCGCGATGACGATCCGGCCCCCGGCATCCAGGCCGGCGAGCGGTCCTCGGGTCTTCGAGCTCGCTTCGGTGAACGCGGCGACGACCGCCCGGCCTTCCTCGACCGCATGGGTGCGGAGGCCGGCTTCGACTGTTGCCGCCGACTTCGCCAGCCACTCGGTTGTGTGCGCGGGAAGTGGCTCCTGCCAGCGTGAGACGTTGATCGCCGCAATCGGTGTGTCGGTCACGAGGTCGCGGATCGCGACACCGGCACAGGCCCACTCGTGGAAGCCCTCACACCAGTGTTCGGCGCCGGTGACGCTGACCGGGCCGGAGACCTGCAACGCGGTTCCCATGCCGTTGGTGCCGCTGGCCTGTTCCGCCCACCCTGCCCAGGGGGCGAGGTTGCTGTCCGCGGCTCGGTGCCGAGCCGGCTGGTCGCCCCAGGATGCCAGGATGCGACCCGCGCCGTCCGTGACGGTGACGATGCCCTCCTGAAGGTGGATGTGGTCGGCCGCCAGGACGGCGAGCCCGCCGAGCTCCGCGAAGATCACATCGTGGTCCATGGGATGTTCGCCGAGGTCGGTAGCACCAGGCGCGACGGTCAGGTGCGGGTCCACGTTGTGCTGGTCGCGGCAGCGGTACCAGGAGGCCAGGATCTCCGGTCGTACCCCCTCGACGATGTCCTCACCGGCCGCGAAGCCTTCCCAGGCCCGGGTGATGCTGCGCTCGGCGACCGTTGAGTGCGGTCCCCGACCCGGACGCGGGCTACCGCTCGTTGCTGTACTGCTACCGCCCGTACCGGTCTTCACACCGCTCATCCTCCACTCCTTGCCTGTGGTTCGAGCCGTGTCGACTATTTAACGATGACCGCCGGGTGTGGTCACGGTTACGCCTTGTGATGATCTTAGGAGGGCGCACAACCGCAGCGCAAGATCTTTCCCGGCTTCGAAGTATCGAGCATGGGTGGTCCCGATATGCAAGCTCCTCTCGGTCAGCGCCTTGCCGCTGAGTTTGTCGGCACCTTGATGCTGGTCCTGTTCGGCGCCGGCGCCGTGGTCGCTGCGCTGTACATGGGTGGCGGCGAGCTGACCTATGCTGCGCTGGGTTTCATCTCGCTGTCCTTCGCCATCGCGATTGCCGCAGCCGTCTACGGCTTCGGGCCGGTATCCGGTGGGCATATCAACCCGGCGGTGACGTTCTCGCTGGCGGTGACGCGGCGGTTTTCCTGGACCGAGGTGATCCCGTATTGGGTCGCACAGCTGCTCGGTGGTGCAGCGGGCGCACTGCTGATCGTCGCCGCCTACGGCACGGGCGCCGTGGATCTCGGCGGGGTGGGAGGAACCGCTCTCGCCGAGGGAGTCTCGTACGGATCCGGCATCGCCGCCGAGGCGATCGGCACGTTCATCCTGGTGTTCACGGTCATGGCGCTGGCGGTCGATCCCCGAGCTCCCCGGGGGTGGGCCGGACTGATGATCGGTCTGGCGGTCGCGTGCGCCATTTTCGTCATCGGTCCGCTGACCGGCGGGTCGCTGAATCCCGCTCGGACCTTCGGTCCGTACATCGCGACCATGGTCTTCGGTGGCGACGTGGCGTGGGGGGAATTCGCCTTGTACTGGATCGGGCCATTGCTCGGTGGCACGGTGGCCGCCCTCATCTACGACTTCGTGGCACGACCACGCCAGGCCGGGCTGGTTACAGAAGACGTGGAGCGCTGAACATCCGGAGAGTCGTGAGCCAAGCCTCGGGTCACGTCACGAGCGACCAGCGGTCAGGTTGCCTGACGGCTGAAACGGAGAAAGGAATCGGCGATGGCAGGAAATCGTGTGGTCGTCTATCAGGGACCGGGGCGGGTGAGCGTCGAGAGTATCGATTATCCGAAGCTGGAGCTTCCGGCGGATGTGGTGCGGGGGCTGGGTGTGCAGCGGCAGGCTCCGCATGCGGCCATCCTGAAGTTGGTGTCGACGAACATCTGTGGCAGCGATCAGCACATGGTGCGGGGCCGTACGACGGCGCCGGTGGGGCAGACGCTGGGTCATGAGATCACCGGCGAGGTGGTCGAGGCGGGGTCGGATGTGTTGTTCGTCAGGCAGGGTGACATCTGCTCGGTGCCGTTCAACATCGCCT
>WHSY01000158.1 GCA_009379815.1 Pseudonocardiaceae bacterium | reverse complement strand
AGATCACCGGCAAACCCGCGGGCGACGATCTGCGTGAGGGCAAGCGCACGCTACTGCTCGCTTACGGCTTGCGCGCCGCCGACGAGCGCGCCGGCCACACCGCGGCGCGGACGTTGCGCTCCGCGATCGGCCGGTCCGATCTGGGCATCGACACCGTCGACGCGATCCGCGAGCTGCTCGTCGAGCTCGGCGCGGCGCAGCGCGTGGAGCGGCGCATCGAGCGGCTCACCGGGTCCGCGCTCGACACGCTGCGCGCCGCCGAGGCCGCCGAGCCCGCGGCGACCCGGCTCGCGGAACTCGCCGTGGCCGCCACCAGCCGCCGCTCGTGAGTGGCGATACGAGTCAGGACTCGAATCGCCACTCACGGGCGCGCGTAGCGTGCACGGCCGTGCGTACCGTGCCCGGACCCAGCGATCACGTCGTCGTCGTCGGAGCGGGCCTGGCCGGGCTGGCGACCACGCTGCATCTGCTCGGCGCGGGCAGGCGAGTCACGCTGCTGGAACGCGAGGCCCACCCCGGGGGGCGGGCGGGCAGGCTCGACACCGCCGGCTACCGCATCGACACCGGTCCGACCGTGCTCACGATGCCTGACCTGCTCGCCGAGGCGCTCGGCGCGGTCGGCGAGACCCCGGCCGACCGGCTGGACCTGGTGCGGCTCGACCCCGCATACCGCGCGCGGTTCGCCGACGGCTCGGTGATCGACGTGCACACCGACGCCGAGGCGATGGAGGCGGAGGTCCGCGCCAAGGCGGGCCCGGCCGAGGCCGACGGCTACCGGCGGCTGCGCGCCTGGCTCACCCGCCTCTACCACGCCGAGATGGGCCGGTTCATCGGCGGCAACTTCGACTCGCCACTGGACCTGATCGGCTCGGCCGACGCAATTCGCGACCTCGCGCGGCTCGCCGCGTTGCGCGGGTTCGGCCGGCTGGGCACGCAGGTCGGCCGGTTCCTCCACGACGACCGGCTGCAGCGGATCTTCTCCTTCCAGTCGCTGTATGCGGGCGTCTCCCCCCAGCGCGCGCTGGCCGCCTACGCGGTGATCTCCTACATGGACACCATCGCCGGTGTGTACTTCCCCCGCGGCGGGATGCGCGCGCTGCCGCAGGCATTGGCCGACGCCGCCGCTGCTGCGGGCGCGGAGGTCCGCTACGGCACGACGGTGACGGGCACCGAGCGGGACGCCGGGCGGGTCACAGCCGTGCACACCGGCTGCGACGAGCGGATCGCAGCCGACGCCGTCGTCGCGACCCCCGACCTTCCGGTGACCTACGAGCTGCTCGGCCGGGCCCCGCACCGGCCGCTGCCGCTGCGGTGGTCGCCGTCCGCCGTCGTGCTGCATGCGGGCGTGCGGCCGGGCGACACCGGCGGATGGCCGGAGCTGGCCCATCACACCATCAGTTTCGGGACGGCCTGGGAGCAGACCTTCGACGAGATCATCCGCACCGGCCGGCTGATGAGCGATCCGTCGCTGCTGGTCACCCGGCCAACCGCGACCGACCCCTCGCTCGCCCCGGCCGGGCGGGAGCTGCTGTTCGTCCTCGCGCCGTGCCCGAACCTCGACACCGCCCCGCTGCGGTGGGACGCGGTGGGCGCGGCGTACCGGGACGAGATCGTGCGGGTGCTCGAGCGACGCGGGTTGGACGGATTGGGAGACGCGATCGAGGTCGAGCACCTCGTCACCCCCGCCGACTGGGCCGCCCAGGGCCTGGCCGCGGGCACCCCGTTCTCCGCGGCACACACCTTCGCCCAGACCGGCCCGTTCCGTCCTGGCAACCTCGTCCGGGGGCTGTCCAACGTCGTGCTCGCCGGGTGCGGGACGACGCCGGGGGTGGGCCTGCCTACTGTGCTGCTGTCCGGGAAGCTGGCGGCGCAGCGCATCACCGCTGCCGGAGCACGGCGTTCGGGCGCGGCGCAGGTGACCCGGACGGGTCAACTACCCCACATCGCGGCCGTGACCCGGTAGCTGCCGACGAGCAGTCACCGCGGGTTGTGGGAGCATGAGCCGCGCCATGACGTCCCCGCCCCGCTCCCCAGCAACCGGCCACGGTCCCGCCGTGCCGGCTGGGTCGGCTGCAGGGGAGCGCGCTGCGGGCCCGCCACGGCTGCTGCTCGACCGGCTGCGACCCGGCCGGCTGCTGTCGGGCACGGTAATGCTCGGCCTGCTGGGCTCGGTGCTGCTGGCGGCGGGCGCTCTGGGAGCCGCCGCCGTGTTGGTGCACGACCCGCTGCTGTCCGGTGGCCCGCTGTCATGGATCCGCTACGGCCACGGCCGCGATCTCGCGAGGACCGTGCTCTACATCGGGTTCGGGCTGCTCGTCTGGGCGTGGGTCCGGCTGGGCCGCGACGTGCTGCGGGGCACGGCCGGCGGGCGTCAGGTGCTCGTCGCCGCGGGGGCCTGGATCGTGCCGATCCTGGCGTGCCCGCCGATGTTCACCCGGGACGTCTACAGCTACCTGGCACAGGGCGCGCTGGCGCTGCGTGGGCTCGACCCCTACGAGGTCGGCCCCTCGGAGCTGCCTCCCGGCCCGCTCACCGACAACGTGCACTACCTCTGGCAGACCACACCCGCGCCGTACGGCCCGCTGTTCATCCTGATCTCCAAGCTCGTGTACCGGGCCACCGGCAACAGCACGCTCGTCGGTGTCATCGGAATGCGGCTGGTGCTGCTGGTCGGGCTCGCCCTGCTCGTGTACGCGCTGCCGCGACTCGCCGAGCGGCTCGGTGGGTCGACGCCGATCACGCTGTGGCTCGTCGTCGCCAACCCCATGATGGTGGTCCACCTCGTCGGCGGGCCGCACAACGATCTGCTGATGATCGGCCTGCTCGCCACCGGCACCCTGCTGGTGCTGCAGCGCCGCCACGCTGCGGGCATCGCGGTGGTCACCGTGGCGATGGCGGTCAAGGCCACCGCCGGGCTGGCGTTGCCGTTCCTGGTGTGGATCTGGGCGGCCCGGATGTCGGGGAGCAACCCCTGGACCCGGCTGGTCAAGGCGGCGTCGTCCGGGCTGGCGGTCTTCGTGCCGGTGTTCACCGCCATCACGCTGATCTCGGGGGTCGGTCTCGGCTGGATCCCGGCGCTGTCGGCCCCGTCGGCGATAGTGAACTGGATGTCGCTGCCCACCGGTGTGGGACAAGTCGTGCACGGGGTGGTGTGGCTGTTCACCGGCGCCGACCGGGGGCCGTTCATCGCGACGTTCCGCGTCCTCGGCCTGGCGCTGCTGGCCTGGATCGCGCTACGGCAGTGGTGGCTCGCCCGCCGCGGCGGCCCGGACACCGTCCGCCGCGCCGCGGTGGCGCTGCTGTGGGCGGCGCTGCTGTCGCCCACCACGCTGCCCTGGTACCTGACCTGGGCGCTGGCCCTCGGCGCCGGGTTCGCCTGGACGAGGCGTGGGCTGGCGATCGTGGTCGCGGCGTCGACCTGGCTGGTGCTGGCGAGCTACCCCACCGGGGAGGCGGCACTGTACTCGCCCGTCTACCTCCTCGGCACCGTGCTGGTCTCCGCCGTCGCCGCGGCGGCGCTGCAGCGACCCGACCCGCTACGGATCCGGCCCCGACCCCGGCCCGCTGATGTGGCGCAACCAGCGCCCGAACCCGCGACCACGGGCGTTCGGTGAGCCGCGAGCTCGACGCGGCCGGGATCACCGATCCGAACCTGCGTGCGTCCTACGCGCGGTGCCGCGAGCTGCACGCCGCGCACGGCCGGACGTACTTCCTGGCGACCCGGTTGCTGCCGCCGGCAGCACGTCCCGCGATCCACGCACTGTACGGATTCGCGCGCTTCGCCGACGAGATCGTCGACGATCTCGCCGACACCCGCCCCTGGCCGCAGCGGCTGGCCGAGCTCGACTCGCTGGCCGCCCAGCTGCATCGCGGGATGGCCACCGGCCGCTCGGAGCACCCGGTGCTGGCGGCGCTGGTGCACACGGCCCGTCGTTATGAGATCGATCCGCAGCACTTCGAGGACTTCATGGTCTCGATGCGGATGGATCTTCCCGTGGAGCAGGGCGGGGTGGCGGGTTACTCGACGTTCGACGAGCTCGGCGGCTACGTGCACGGCTCGGCCGCCGTGATCGGGCTGCAGGTGCTGCCGGTGCTGGGCACCGTGGTGCCGCGCGAGCGGGCCGAACCGCACGCCGCGGCACTCGGCGTCGCCTTC
>WHSY01000157.1 GCA_009379815.1 Pseudonocardiaceae bacterium | reverse complement strand
ACGCCCGTACCGGCGCCGCCGAGATGGTCCGATCGGTGTCGCGCCGAGCGTTCGCCGCCGCGCTGTCGGAGATGATGCCCGGCATCCGCGCGAGCGACCTCGTGCCGTCGCCTGCCGGGGTGCGGGCGCAGGCCGTCGGCCCGGACGGGGCGCTGGTCGACGACTTCCTGCTGCAGACGGCGCCGCGGCAGGTACACGTGCTCAACGCACCCTCGCCCGCCGCGACCAGCGCGCTGGAGATCGCCCGGCACGTCGTCGGGCTGCTCGGCGAGGCCGTGCCCGGATAGCCGTGTCGCGGCCGTCGCGATCGGATGGCACGCCCGAAGCACGCAGTGGACGGCCCGGGGAAAAGGGGTGTCGCTGCGTGCGCGTGTGCCGCAATCAGTACGTTTCAGGCTCCGAGGTGCCGAATTCGACACACCCGCGTACCGCGAACACTCGCCCCCGCGCGATGGCCCCTCCGTCCTTGACCGCGAGCGTAGCGTGACTAGTGACGAGATGAGAAATACGGTCACCAGTCAATCGTCAGGGAGGCGGTCGTGAGCCGGAGTCGCGAGTCACGCATCCTCGACGCGGCGGGCGAACTGCTGCTGACCTTCGGGTACCGCAAGGTGACCATCGACGACGTCGCGCGCCGGGCGGGTGTCGGCAAGGGCACGGTGTACCTGCACTGGGCGAGCAAGCTGGAGCTGTTCGCGACCGTCCTCATGCGTGACGCCGCGGCGATCGTCGTCGAGCAGCTCTCGGCGCTACGCGCTGATCCGGCGGAGATCCGGCTGCACCGCACGATGCGCGGGCTGTTCCTGCTCGTCATGCAGCGGCCGCTCGCCCGGGCGTTCTACACCGGCGACACCGAACTGCTCGGCGCGCTCGGCACCGACACCAAGATCGGCCTGCAGGTCACCACGGACAAGGCGGCGATGATGCCGCGCTACCTCGGCGTGCTGCACGACAACGGCCTGCTGGCCGACGACCCGGCCGCCGATCCCGGGCTGCTGTACCGGCTCTCCGCCGCGGCCACCGGCTTCTTCCTGGTCGAGCGGCTGGGCAGCGCCGCGCTCGACGTCGACCTCTGGGGCAAGGCCGACGCGCTGGCGACCACGGTCCGGCGGGGCTTCGAGCCGGCCGCCGACCCCACCCCTGAGGCGCTCGAGGCCGCGGCCCCGGTCGTGATCGACCTCTACGAGCACCTGCTCACCGATCTCTCCCGCTGGTTGCCCGAGGAGGACACGCCATGACGACCGCCGCCGATGTCGCACCCACTACCGACGACGAGCCGGTCCTGCTCGACTGGTTACACACGATGCGCGAGCAGCACCCGGTCTGGCAGGACCGCTACGGCCTCTGGCACGTGTTCCGCCACGCCGACGTCGAGGCCATCACCCGTGACCCCGCCACGTTCTCCTCCGACACATCCCGGCTCGTCCCCGCGGGCGCGCCGGTCCGGCGCGGGATGCTGACCCAGCTCGACCCGCCGGAGCACCGCGCGCTGCGCCACCTGGTCAGCGCCGGGTTCACGCCGCGCACCGTCGCCGCCCTCGAGCCCCGTATCCGCGCCGTGACCGGCGAACTCCTCGACGCCGCGGGCGAGCGGTTCGACCTCGTCGACGCGCTCGCGTTCCCGCTGCCGGTGATCGTCATCGCCGAGCTGCTGGGGCTGCCCGCCGAGGACCGAGAGTTGTTCCGCACGTGGGCCGACGGGCTGTTCTCGATGCAGGTCGACGACCCGACCGACCCCGAGCTCGGCCCGCGGGTCGAGGCGGCGATGGCCGACATCACGGCCTACCTCGCCGAGGGATGCCGCGCCCGCCGGGCCCACCCGCGCGAGGACCTCATGTCCGCGCTGGTCACCGCCGAGGTCGACGGCCGGCGCCTGGACGACGAGGAGGCGGCGAACTTCTCGATGCTGCTACTGCTCGCCGGGCACATCACCACGACGCTGCTGCTCGGCAACGCGGTACGCACCTTCGACGAACACCCCGGCGTCTGGGACGAGCTGCGCGCCGACCCGGGCCTCATCCCGGGCGCGGTCGAGGAGGTGTTGCGGTATCGCTCCCCGTTCACCCAGGTCGGACGCGCGACGCTGCGCTCCGCCGAGGTGAGCGAGGTGACCATCCCCGCGGACGCGCTCGTCATGCCGTGGCTGCTGTCGGCCAACCGGGACGCCCGGGCGCACTCCGAGCCCGACCGCTTCGACATCCGCCGGGGCCTCGGCGGCGGCGCGCAGCTGGCCTTCGGGCACGGCGTCCACTTCTGCCTGGGTGCCCCACTGGCCCGGCTGGAGGCCCGGGTGGCTCTGGAGGCGCTCACCGCGCGCTACCGCGCCCTGCCGGTCGACCACGACGCCGTCGCACGCGCCGGCGGGCTGCGGCACTACCCGCGGGGCATCCTCGGCACCCGGAACCTGCCCCTACGCCCTGTCGCGGCGTGAACCCGGCATCGCTGCCGGCAAACTGAGGAGATGGCCGCCGATCCGCAGACACCGCAAGACTTCTTCGAGGGCTCGCCCCGGGGCTTCGCCATCTTCGGGGCGGTCGCGGATGCCATCGATTCGATCGGCCAGGAGGTCGCCCATCCTTCGTCGAAGGTGTGGATGCATCACATCGAAATGTGGGAGACCGGCCAGGTGGAGGAAGAGGTCATCAGTTGGCTGCGCGAGGCCTACGAGTCGGTCGCTTAGCTGACGACCCCTACTGGGCAGCGCTCGGAGGCGACCGGATCATCATCCCCCGTCGAGCCGGTCCATGGCCTCCTCCCAGGAAGGCTGGTCGACCGCCGTCCAACGCGTCGAGTCGAAACCGACCATCCCCGACGACGTCACCCACCGCATTGCGTCCCGGTGCGGCTGCCCCCGTACGAACAGCGCAATCGAGCGGTCGTCCTGCCACAGCGACAGCGTCCAGAACTGACACCGGTGTGGCCGAGCGCGCAACGAGTACCCGAGCAGACCCGGCGAACGCGAAAGCTGTCGAACTACCCCATACGCGTAACGGCCGAACGTGGGCATCGCCCTCCAACGGGCAACGGGAAGGTAGGTCGCCAGCGCCAGATACTCACTGCCGGGCTCTGGCCGCGCCAGCCACCGCCACGGCTTCTCCCCTGCCATACCGACAGATTAGAACCAGTCCGCGTCGAGGGCGAACCGGCCGTATCTGCCCGCCTCCGGGTCCGCCGCGAGGGCGGCCTGATTCGGGCGAGCGAGGTACTCGTGGTGATCGAGATCGGGTCGCCGGGCTCGCGTCGCACCGACCACGTGGTCACACGCGGACCTTTGCGGCCTCGGCACCGTTTCCGGTGCGGGTGGAAGTCGATCGGCTGCGGTGCTGAACACGGGCCGGGCGCGTGTCCCTGAGCTCGACGGTATGGGGGTCGTCGGGCGCGCGAAGCCCCACCGTGTCGAGCTCACGGACACCGCGGGGGGCGACCTGCGCCCGCGACCGGTCGCCGAGCAGGCGCGACGGCTACGGCAGATCCGGGATGATCGACCCGGGTGGCTCGGGAGGGATCTGGTTGATGACGGTCGCGACTAGGTTGAAGGGCAACCGCACCCGCATGAGGGAGACGTTGTAGTTCTGGAACTGCGACATCGTGAAGTAGATGTCGAACCCGTCGGAAGCGGGGTGGATGTACCCACCGTAGAGCGTCGGGTAGTGGGGTGCGCTGGCGATGACGAACTCCGGGCTCCACGGACCGGTGGGGGTCGCACCGACCCGCATCGTGATCGCGCCCGCGGACTCGTCGAGGTACATCATCGTCCACGCGTGCAGTGCGCCGTTGTACTGCACGGACAGCTCGCCGACCGGGCCGGGGATGATCGGCGTGGCGTTTCGGCCGTTGCCCGGCTGCCAGCCGGTCACACCCGTCCAGTACTCGTAGGCGGCCCGGTCGAGCAGGCCGTTCGCGGGGACCCGGGCAAGGCGGGCGTCGCCGAAGCGCCCGTTGGGCGTGCCGAACACGTAGACGTAGCCGTCGTGGCGCACGTAGGAGACCATCTGGAACGGATCGTCGAAGGATGGCGTGTTGTGACGGCGCGCCCTGGGGACGTCGATCCACGTCTGACCGTTGTCATCAGAGTAGGCAATGCCGGAATAGTTCGTGGTCCACTTTCCGGCCGGGCCGAAATGCTTGACCGACATGTAAGCCATGTAGTCGCGGCCGCCGATGTTGACCCAATGCCACGTAGGCTAAGTGGATCATGCTGCTGACCTGGGTTTCAGCCCG
>WHSY01000156.1:621-4312 GCA_009379815.1 Pseudonocardiaceae bacterium | reverse complement strand
CGAGCCCGATCGCCGCGGCGAGGGGCTCGGCCGGGCGCTGCTCGACGCCGCTCTCGGCCTGCTCGACACGCACGCCTTCGCCAGCCTGAGCCTGCGGCAGGTGGCCCGCGAGGCGGGCATCGTGCCCACCGCGTTCTACCGCCATTTCACCGACATGGAGGAGTTGGGCGTCGATCTGGTGGAGGAGTCGGTCGGGACGCTGCGCCGCATGATCCGCTCGGCGCGCGACGAGGCCCCCGACTACGGCCTGGTGATCGAGCAGTCGGTGCAACTGCTGGTTCGCCACGTGCACGCCCACCGGGCGCACTTCCGGTTCATCGTCCGGCAGCGCTCCAGCGGTGTCGCCGCGGTGCGGCTGGCGATCCGTGAGCAGTTCGAGCTGTTCGTCACCGAGCTGGGCACCGACCTGCAGCGCTTCGGGCTGCTCACGCACTGGCCGCTGGACGATAGGCTGCTACTGGCCGACATCATCGTCAACCAGATGATCTCCACGGCCGAGGCGATCCTCGAGATCGCACCCGACGACCCGGACGCCGAACAGCAGGTGATCGACCGCGCCGAGCGGCAGCTACGGATGATCGTGATCGGGCTCTCCGGCTGGCGAACCAGCACTGCGGAGTGAACCCGGCAGCCGCACGGTACCGGCAACCACCGACCGGGCGGCTGCAAGGGACTTGCGGCAGCGACGAGACTGAGCCTTACACCACCAGCACCGGGGAGGACCGATGACCACCGCAATGGACCCGACCTTCTACCGCAGCGCCGCCGAGGCTGCTGCCGCGCCGCCGGAGCAGCTGGCCTACGTCGTGGCCTTCGACCGCAGCGGGCAGCAGCACGATGCGCTCACCGTGGTCGACGTCAACCCCGATTCGAGCGCGTACGGGAGCGTTGTGGGTTGGGCCGACGTACCCACCCGCGGCGACGAGTTGCACCACTTCGGCTGGAACGCCTGCAGCAGCGCACTGATGCACGAGGGTCACGACATGGACGGCTTGCAGCGTCGCTACCTGCTGCTGCCCGGGATCCGCAGCTCGAACATCTACGTCTACGACACCCAGCCCGATCCGACGTCGCCGCACCTGGTCAAGACGATCGACGCCGGCGAGCTCGCGGCCAAGGCAGGCTACTCGCGGCCGCACACGATGCACTGCGGGCCGGAGGGTGTGTTCCTGACCTGCCTCGGCGGCGGCAACGGCGCCGACGGGCCGGGTGGGATCGCGCTGCTCGACCACACGACGTTCGAGGTGCTCCGTGCCTGGGAGACCGACCGCGGACCGCAGTACTTCGCCTACGACGCCTGGTGGCACCTGAAGCAGAACACCCTGATCAGCAGCGAGTGGGGCACCCCGTCGATGATCGAGGACGGGGTGAACCCGGAGCTGTTGCTGGGCCAGAAGTACGGCCACTCGCTGCACTTCTGGGACCTCGCGGCGGGGCGCCACGTCCAGGAGATCGACTTCGGTGCCGAGCACCAGATGGTGCTCGAGCTGCGGCCGTCGCACGATCCGGAGGCGACCTACGGCTTCGTGGGTGTGGTCGTCTCGACCGAGGACCTCTCGGCGTCGATCTGGCGCTGGTACCGCGACGGTGACCGCTGGGCCGCGGAGAAGGTCATCACCATCCCCGCCGAGCCCGCGGATGCCGATCTGCTGCCGCCCGCGCTGCAGCCGTTCGGGGCGGTGCCGCCGCTGGTCACCGACATCGACCTGTCGGTCGACGACCGGATGCTCTACGTCTCCTGCTGGGGCATCGGGGAGCTCAAGCAGTTCGACGTGACCGACCCGGCGAACCCGCGCGAGACGGGGTCGGTGCGGCTGGGCGGCATCGTCGGGCGGAAGCCGCACCCGGCGGCGCCGGGTGAGCGGCTCGCCGGCGGCCCGCAGATGGTCGAGGTCAGCCGCGACGGCAAGCGAGTCTACGTCACCAACTCGCTCTACGGCGCATGGGACGACCAGTTCTACCCGCACGGCGTGGGTGCCTGGATGGCGAAGATGGACGCCGACCCCGCCGGTGGGCTGTCCGTCGACCCGAAGTTCTTCCCGCACGAGGACGACTTCCGCGGCCGCCGCGTGCACCAGCTGCGGCTACAGGGCGGCGACGCCTCCTCGGACTCCTACTGCTACCGCTGATCTTGCGCTGGGGGTAGCGGTTTGGCAGTTGACGACCGCTGCCCACCCGTGCCCGTGGTCGCCAGTCGCGACCTTGCCAGCTATGAACTCGACACCATGGGGACCGGTCGGCTACCCGAGCCCCATGGTGTCGGGTTCACGGCGCTCACGGCATCCCGGCCCGTCTTTAGCCGCCGATGCCGGGTGCTGCGGGGATCGCAGGCTGGCTGGCAAAGAGGTCGAGGTACATGCCGCCCGCGACAAGCAGCCCGATCCCGCCGAGCACCACGCCGCCCAGGGCCACGGCCTTCACCCACGGCTGGGTGTCGGCCCGCCGGGCGCGCGCGGCCAGCAACACACCGCCGACCAGGACAGCGACGAGGGCGAAGATGCCGTTGACCAGCGCTGCTGTCTGCCAGGGGGCGCCGTAGAGGGCCTCGACCTGGTCGCCACCGCCGCCGGTGACGGCCTCGATCTGTCCGACGATCTCCTCACGGGAGCGCAGCATGTCGCTGAGCGACGTGCCGGTAAGCGAAGCCAGCCCGAGCCCGGCACTGACAGCGGCGGCGGCGCCCGCCCCGAAGCCACCAGCGGAGGCGGTCGCGGCGGCTGCGCCCTCGTCCGCGGTCTTCTCCGGAGACGATTCCGGCGGCTGCGCGGGGGCCGAGGCCTCTTCCTGCTCGCCCTCGGGTTTGGTGTCCGTGGTCTCCGTGGTCATGGTGTTGTCGGACGTCATGCCGACAGCTTATGAGACGTGAGCTAAGAGGCCAGTAAAGGCGCTAGGCACGGCTGTGAACCCTGAGCAGCCGAGGCAGGCACAAAGCCCACATCGCGGCTCGCCTCCCAGCACCGGCCCACAGAACGGAAAACATCAGTGAACTCGCCCAGCGTCTGGCCCCGGCCTTGCGCCCGCTCGCGAGCCGTCACGAGCAGCTCGTCCGACAACGATATTGTGGTGCGCACGATGCTGATGCTAGCGCATCACGGGCACCAAACCCTGCCCGACGCGCAAGCCACGACGGGTGCGGCCTGCGCGTCGGGCGGCGCGAGATGAGTCAGGCTCAGCGCAGGTGGAAGTCGGCGCTCAGCGTCTGACCGCCGACGAAGACGATGCTGGCCCGGTAGCACTCGTCCGGGGTGCGCGGGGTCTTCCAGTTCTGCACGAACTGCTCCGCGCCGTGGTCGTAGCGCAGCCGGGTGGCGCCGGGCGTGGTCATCTCCTCGCCCGGCCCGACGACCTGCGAGGTGTCGCAGTCCAGGCCGGCGACCTGGGTGCCCGACACGATGGCCAGGTCGGAGATGAACCCGCCACCGGGGGCGGGTACCTGCCACTTCAGCGGCACGGTCCGCCCACCGTTGATCGTGTTCACCGCGGTCGGGTCGACCGGGGGCAACAGCCCACCGGACAAATCGAACGCGACCGTCACGTCGAAGCTGTCCGTGGCGGTGTTGCCGGCGTCGTCGGTGGCCGTGCAGGTCACCGTGGTCACCCCGGGCGGGAACACCGTGCCGGACGCCGGGTCGCAGGACACCGTCGGATCCGGGGGGGTGTCGTCGGTGGCCACCGGCAGGTCATAGTCGAC
>WHSY01000156.1:0-611 GCA_009379815.1 Pseudonocardiaceae bacterium | reverse complement strand
GCGCTGGTCGCGGTCACCGTGCGGTCAGACAGCCCGGTCAACACCGGCGGGGTCGTGTCCGACGGTGGGATGGTCTCCCCCGGGGTGTAGGTGATCCGCACCAGGCCGTCGCCCTCGCGCACCCCGGTCTGCATGCTGGCCTGGGTCGCTGCCGGGGTGATGTACCCGCTGCCACCGCCGCCGCCGCCGAATGCGGCGCCACCGCCACCGCCGTAGTAGCCGCCGCCACCACCGCCACCGGCAAGACCACCCGGTTGGTCCGCGCCGTCACCCCCGACACCGCGCTGCCCGTCCTCGCCGCCCGGCATGCCGTCGTGTTGGCCGCCGTCGCCGCCCGCATTCTGGGTGCCACCGCGACCGGCGAAGGCGCCGTCGCCCGCCGTGCCGCTGCGGCCGCCACCATCACCGCCAGTGTCGTTGAAGGTGGCGCCACCACCGCCGCCTGCGACGATGATCCTGTCGCGCCAATCGGAGCCGGTGCGCACATCGGAGGCACCGCCGCCACCCGCGCCCGGGTCGTCACCGTCGCCGCCGGGCGCGCCACCGTTGAACCCGCCCGTCCCGCTGGATGTGTCGGTGCTGTCGCCGCCGCGCCCGCCGATGTACACCAG
>WHSY01000155.1 GCA_009379815.1 Pseudonocardiaceae bacterium | reverse complement strand
CCCGATCAGGAACTACCAGGTCAGGTCCTTGATCCACTTAGGCTACGTGGCATTGCGCCGAGAGGCGCCCCCGGTCGCGCAACGCCGCTTTGAGGTTGTTCTCAGCAGCCGTCCGCGACTGACCAACCCGCTCAACCTTGCGGGTAACACCGTCATAGTCCCGGTACTTGGCCTGCGCGCGGAAGCGACGCGCACCGAGTTTGTAGACGTTGATCCGACCGTAGGTGCCGACCGGCAGCGGCGGACGTCCCATCACTCACGCGGCCTCGTCGTCGAGTGACTCGAACCAGCGGGCAACCTCGCCAGGCGAATACCGGAGGTAGCGCCCCACCTTGCGTGCCCGCGGGCCGTAGTCCCGGCACCGCCAGTCATACAGCGTGCGGACCGGCACACTGAGGTAGTCGGCGACGTCTTGCACAGTCCACAACCGCTCCGGGATCTCCATCGTCTCTCCCCCTGCCTACGCTGCTTGATCGTCGGTTGCCGAAAGTTGCGCGGCTTGTTGTTTGGCGTGGTCGTATTGCTCGCGCCATCGGCGGCGTTCGGCGATTGAGCGCAGTAGTAGCTCGGTGCGGTCGGGCTGGTCGAGGTCGCCGGGGCGGATGAGTTCCCAGCGGTAGCGGTCGGCGTCGCCATCAGGTGTGGCCTGGTCGACCCGGGCGCCGACGGCGCCGAGGGTGCGCAGGACGTGGGCGCGGCGTTCGTCGCGGTGTTCAGACAGATTGCGCCCGGACCACTTGCGGGAGACGAGGCAGCGGCGGCCGCTGTAGCCGAGGTTGTCGGGCTTGTGTGCCTTGCCCTTGCACTGCCCGGGCACCAGACCCTGTTTCGTTCCCTCGGGCTGGACTCCGTAGCGGAGCCAGTTCGCGCAGGTCGGCGAGCACGGCTCGTATCGCAGTACCTCGGTGAGCCGCTCGACATGCCGGGCGGCGGGGTCGGTGTCGGGTTCGAAGCACTCGTTGATGGACTTGGTGAGGTACTTGACGAGGTAGCGCAAACACCGTCCGGCGTCTTCGCTTCCGGCGAGCACTCCTTGCACGTCGACACCGCGGTGGCCGAACCGCACCACGTGCGCGGGCTGCGCGTCGGGGTCGGCGCCGAGCTCATCGAGGGCCTGGTCCCATGTGGGCAGCGGCGTCAGAGTGTCGGGGTCGACGTAGCAGGCCTGCTCGCGGGTGGCATCCCAGACCGGCAGACGGCCGTCAACATAGACGGGCTGGTCGTGGGGTGGCCACCACACCTGGTGATACGTGGCCGCGACCACCTCGTGGATCAGCTTGCGAGTCATCGTCCCGCGCACCGCGGCATGCAGGTGCGGTGCACCGCGGTGCTGAGGTTCGACCGCGGCGAAGTACTGCACGTTCCACCCCACGGCGCGGCGCAGGTTCTGCCAGAACCGGTCGACCAGTGCGCCGAAGTGGATCGCATCCCGGGCGGCGCGGCGGTAGTCGTAGCTGTGCGGGTCCAGCGCCGAGCCATCGGAGGCCACCGGCCCATAGCTGGGCAGGGTCAGCGTCAAGAACGTCGAGGGCCGATAGGTCTTACCGTCGGGTGCCTCGAACACCCGACCGGTGGTGTGCTGGGCGACCGGACGACGTGGCAGGTTGGCCGCGTCCTGGCGGCGCCGGGTCGACCGAGTACGCCGTTGCTCGATGCTGTCGGGCTTGCGGCGGGTGGCCGAGCCCCGCACCCCTTCGCCACGGAGCATGGCATCGGCCTGGCCGATCGCGGAATCCAACTCGGCAGCCTGGTGCCGATCGTCGTGCTCGAGCGCGGCCGCGCGGGCGTCCTCGAGGTCGGCCCGGTACCCGAGCAACGCCCGCTGCTCGGTGGTGGGCTCTGCCGTGGTGATCTGCGGTTCCTCGGTCAGGTGCCACCCTTCCTTGGCTTGCCAGCGGCGCAGCCGCGCCGACCGGTCCGCACACGTCGGGCACACGCTAGCGCGGGTGGCCCCGCAGGGGATGGGCACGATGCGCTTGTCGCCGGTAGCGGGGTCGATGCGGCGCACCGCCAGCGGGCGGGTGCAGGCGCCGGTCTGCTCAGCAGTGGTCTCGGCCAACTCACGGGCCAGCGGGGGCAGGATCTTGCCCACCCGCACCGGGCCGTCTTGTGTCGTGTCGGTCATGCGATCCCTCCGGGCAAGCCGACCAGGGTCGGGGCGGGTGCGGTGCCGGGCCGGTAGGTCACGGCCAGGCGGCGCACGTCGTCGTCTGTGAGGTAGGCGGCGCGTACCCGGGCTACGGCCGCGGTGCCGTCCTCGACGACGTGACCGACCCCGGGGGCGGTCTCGCTGATGTGGTCACAGCGCGCGCCGCGGCGGCGGGCCCCGTCGCCGAGCACCAGGTCCACGGCCCCGGCCTCGACGAGCCGCAGCGCGATGCGGGTGGGGAACAGGTCGCGGTACTTGAGCACATCCTTGCGGGGGTCTTGGATCGCGCCGACGACGCACATGCCCGGCGCCCGGCCCTTGGTCAGCAGCCGCCCCAGGGCTGCCTCGCCGCGCTGCCGCAGCCGATTGTCGGCGATGAACGAAGTCAGCGACGCCAGCTCGTCGACCACCACCAGCAGCAACGGCATATCCACACTCGGCCGCAGGCTGCGAGCGTGCCCAGCCAGCGTGGCGGCGCGGCGGTCGGCCTCGTCGGCGAGTTCTTCGAGGAATGCGACAACGTCGGTGTCGCCGCCGGGACCGTCCACGGTGACCAGTTGGTGGAACAGTTCGCGGCCGAAGCCCAGTTCCATGCCGCCCTTGGGGTCGATACCGACGACGCGCACCGTGCCGTCGCGGATGGCGGGTCCCACCGCGGCCAGCAGTGACCAGAGCACGGAGCCCTTCCCCGAGCCCGTTGCTCCGGCCAGCAGCACGTGTGTGCCCAGCAGCCGCAGCAGCCATGACGTGCCGTCGTCGCGCTGTCCGATCGGCACCGCGGTCAGGTCGACCGCGTCGGTGTTCAGCGGTACCGGCGCGGTGACGGTGTGCACCAGTGGGTCCCCAAAGGCCAGTCGTAGCCGTACCACTCCCGGGCGTCGCGGGCCGGGCGCAAACTCCGCCGGGAGGCGGGCGGTCAGCCACGCGGGCAGCCAGCGACGCGGGCCGTGCCCGATGATGCGAGCGTCGCGGGCTCGCATGGCCTCGGCGATAGCCGGGGTGGCCTCGGCGAAACCGTCGCTGGTGATGCCATCGGGCAGCCGCACGGTGAGCACGTCGGCGAACCGGCCCGACCGCACCCGCGCGATGTGCGGGGCGAGCATCCGGCGGCGCCGGTCGGTGACCGTGGCCTTGACCGCGGCCATCAGGTCGGGCCAGCGCCGACGGTAGCGGCGCCGTCGCACCCACCGGCGAGCCCGGGAGGTCACCCAGGTGTCGAACGACACCGGCCGGACCCAGAACCAGCCACCCAGCACGACCGCCACCACGACGGCCGCGCCGACAGTCGCCCAGCTCGGGCCGAGCACGGCCGCGGATAGCAGCAGTGCCGCGACGGCGGCGGGTACCGGGTTGCCGACCACGATCCCGCCGAGTAGCCGCGTCAGCCACCACAGCAGCCGGGCCAGCTTGACCAGCATCAGCCCGAGGAAGTGACACCAGCCGAGCAGACCGCGGGGCGGGTGCCAGCCCCACCGCGAGCCGACGGTGATGAACTCCCAGCCGGACTCCTTGTGGATCACATCGCCGCGCATCAGGCCACCTCCCCCAGCTCGCCTGGCGGTTGCCGGTCGTCGGTTGTCAGTTGCTCGCGCTCGTCGGCGGAAAGCCCGCCGAACACGCCGTAGCGCCGTCCGGGGGTCTCGCGGGCCAGCGCGTCGGTCAGGCAGGCAAACCGCACCGGGCAGCGGCCGCAGACCTGCTTGGCTGCTTCCATCGCCCGGGCGGTGGCCGGGCCATCGCCGAGCGGGAAGAAGTCCTCGGTATCCATCCCGGCGCAGGCTGCCTGCTCGAACCAGCGCCGGGAGCGCTCCCGGCGGCGCATCAGGCCGCCCCCCGATCCGTCGAGTCGTCGGACGCGGCGACGAGGAACCGCTCGCACTCGGTGACGTAGACCGCGGCGGCGGCGGCGAGCTGTCGGGCGAAGCTCAGCTCCTCGACGGTCACCGAGTGCTCGTCGGCCGGAACCAAGTGCAGGGAGACTTCCCCGCCGCGGGCGGTCAGGATCGGGGTGCGGTGCGGGTAGGCGCAGGTGTGCGCCATGCCCGTCGGTCCGTGCCAATCGAAGGAGGCGAAGGTGCGCATCAGGCCGCCGCCTTCCCGTCTGAACCGGCCGCGTTGCTGCCCGCAGTCGAGCCGCCGGACCGGCCGCCGCCCTTGCTGGGTGCGCGCATCCCGGTGGCGCGGAAGCTGTAGGCGATCCTGGCGCGGCAGCGGTGCCGCTCCCCCGGCGCGGCGGGCTTGCACGCCTTGTCGTCGATGTACGGGGTCGCAGTCAGGCCCTCGAACTCCACCGGCCGAAACGGGGTACCGGGCACCGCCTCCGGCGGCACCGGCTGAACCTCAGCGGCGATCTTGACGGTGATCTGTCGGTTGGCCTTGCGCGCCATCGGGTCGGCGTCATGCACCCCGACCTCCCACAGCGGCAGCCCGGTGTCCTTGTCGAGCTGCTGGACGAAGTTATCCGCGGTCGACTGGTCGAAGTCGCGGACCTTCTCCACGTCGGTGACCACAAACGCGCCCTGCGGGAAGGCCTCGTCGTGGCTCATGCTGATCTTGCGGCTGATAGCCATCGGTCTAGTACTACAGGGCTAGATCGTTCTACTGGTGGTGATAGTCGCTGGTCAGGGGA
>WHSY01000154.1:284-4992 GCA_009379815.1 Pseudonocardiaceae bacterium | reverse complement strand
GACCGCGGCGGTGAGCGTGTGCGGCCAGCGGGGGCCGTGGCGGACGAGGTGATCGTTGAGGTCGCCGCGCTCGAGGCGCAGGAGCGTGGCGCGTCGGTGCCGGGCTTCGAGGAGGCGCGCGAGGCGTTCGGCGCCCGCGACCCGTTCGGCATCAAGCCGCTGTTCGTCTGCCACGGGCCACGCGGGGTGGCCTTCGCGAGCGAGAAGAAGAGCCTGCTCGAGCTCGCCCCCGTCCTCGGGGTGCACTGCGAGGTCGACCGCCGCTCGCTGCAGCACTACCTGACGCTGCAGTACGTCCCCGAACCCGCATCGCTGCACACCGGGATCCGGCGCATCGAGTCCGGCATGTCGTGGCACCTGTCCCCCGGTGGCGAACCCGTCACACAGCGGTACTTCTTCCCCGATTTCGACCCGCAGCCGGTTCGCTCGGCACGGGACTCCCGCCGGCTGCACGACGAGATCACCGCGGTGATGCGTGACTCGGTGGCCAAGCACATGCGCGCCGACGTCACCGTCGGGGCGTTCCTGTCCGGTGGGATCGACTCCACCGCGATCGCCGCGCTGGCCAAGGAGCACAATCCGGACCTGATCACGTTCACCACCGGGTTCGAGCGAAAGGGCTACTCCGAGGTCGACGTCGCCGCGGAGTCGGCAGCCGCGATCGGCGTCGAGCAGGTGGTCCGCACGGTGTCCCCGCAGGACATGATGGATACCCTGCCGTTGATCGTCTGGTACCTCGACGATCCCGTGGCCGATCCGGCGCTGGTGCCGCTGTGGTTCATCGCCCGCGAGGCGCGGGCGCACGTCAAGGTCGTCCTGTCCGGCGAAGGTGCCGACGAGCTTTTCGGCGGCTACACCATCTATCGCGAACCGTTGTCGCTGGCGACTTTCGAGAAGGTGCCCGGCGGGCTGCGCCGGGCGCTGGGGCGGCTGTCGGCCCGCATCCCGGACGGAGTACGGGGCAAGGATCTGCTGCGCCGGGGTGCGCTGCCGCTGGAGCAGCGCTACTACGGCAACGCCCGGATCTTCCGCGACGACCAGCTGCGCTCGCTGCTACCCGGTTTCGACCCCGGCATCTCGCACGGCGACGTCACCGCTGCGCCCTACGCCGAGTCCGACGGGTGGGACCCGGTGACCCGGATGCAACATGTGGACCTGTTCACCTGGCTACGCGGCGACATCCTGGTCAAGGCCGACAAGGTGACCATGGCCAACTCGCTCGAGCTGCGGGTGCCGTTCCTCGACCCCGAGGTGTTCCGGGTCGCCGCGTCCATCCCGCTCGAAGAGAAGATCACCCGGGCGACCACCAAGCACGCACTGCGCCGTGCGCTGCGCGAGGTAGTGCCCGCACACGTGCTGGATCGCCGCAAGCTGGGCTTCCCGGTGCCGATCCGGCACTGGCTACGCGAGGAGCTCTACGACTGGGCGCGCGCGATCATCACCGAATCCGCCACGCAGGACTTCCTGGACACCGCAGCGGTGCTTCGCATGCTCGACGAGCACCGCAGCGGCTCGCTCGACCACAGCCGCCGGATCTGGGCCGTGCTGGTGTTCATGCTCTGGCACGGCATCTTCGTCGAGCGCCGGATCGCCCCGGCGATCCCCGAGCCGCACTACCCCGTCCAGGTGTAGCCGCCCCGCCTCGGATCATGAGTGGCATCAGGCGCGGGAACACCGACCGGGCGCACGAGCACTGTCAGCCGCGCAGCGCGCGACGAGGGCCGCGTCACCCCGCGGGGTGACGCGGCCCTCGTCGCGCACCGCGTCTTAGTTGAACGAGTCCCCGCAGGCGCAGGAGCCGCCCGCGTTGGGGTTGTCGATTGTGAAGCCCTGCTTCTCGATGGTGTCGACGAAGTCGATGACGGCACCCTGCAGGTACGGGGTGCTCATCCGGTCCACGACGACCTGCAGGCCGTTGTAGTCGCGCACCGCGTCCCCGTCCAGCGCTCGCTCGTCGAAGAACAGCTGGTACTTCAGCCCTGCGCAGCCGCCTGGCTGGACAGCGATGCGCAGCTGCATGTCGCTGCGGCCCTCCTGGTCGAGCAACCCCTTGGCCTTGCTCGCGGCGGCGTCGGTCATCTCGACGCCGTGGGTCGGTGCGTCGGTGGCGGCGATGTTCTCGACGGTCATGACTCTCCCTGGGGGGGTCGGCGCTCGGCGCGGGTGCGTCTCAAGCCGCAGCAACGTCGGCTGCCACGGGATGATTCCCGGCCTCCATGGTGACACACCGCGGCAACGGCGGACCCACATCGAGAGCCCGGACGCTCAAGGCCCACCCCACTGGTGGGCCACCCGCTGCGCCACGGCCTCCAGACTACCCACAGGGTCGGCCAGCGCCGCCCCGACCGACCCGGCCATCTCCGCTGCGCCGTAGGCGGCGTCGACCCCCACCGCCGCAGCCTCGCGTCGCCCGACCGAGACCTGGCCCGCCAGCACGACGCACGGCACGCCACGCTCGGCCGCACCGGACGACACCATGGTCACGAGCTTGCCGCGCAGCGACTGCCGGTCGAAGCTGCCCTCACCGGTGACGACGAGCTGCGCGGCATCCAGCGCGCTGTCGAGGCCGGTGCGTTCGCGCACCAGCGACGCCCCCGACGAGCGGGCCGCTCCCAAGGCCAGCAGCGCGGCCCCGAGCCCCCCGGCGGCGCCCGCACCGGGTTCCTCCCGTACGGCGCGACCGGTGGCGGCCTCGAGCACGTCCGCCCACCGGGCGAGCGCGGTCTCCAGCAGCGCCACCTCGGCGTCGTCGGCGCCCTTCTGAGGGCCGAACACGGCCGCGGCGCCGTGCTTGCCCAGCAGCGGGTTCGTCACGTCAGCTGCGGCGAGCAGCGTGACCCCATCCAGCTCGGGTGTCCCGTGCAGCTGCGCGCAGCGGGCCAGCGCCGTGCCGCCGTCCGGCAGTGCCACTCCGGCATCGTCGACCGGAACGGCGCCCAGCGCGGCGAGCATGCCCGCACCGCCGTCAGAGGTGGCCGACCCGCCGAGCCCGATGACGGCGGTGCCGACACCGGCGGCGCGCACCGCGCCCAGCAGCTCCCCGACACCACGGCTGGTTGCCGCGCCCGCGTCGCGGCGGTGCTCGTCGACGAGATGCAGCCCACAGGCCTGTGCGGATTCGACATAGGCGGTCCGGTCGTGCTCCAGCCAGTGCGCGCTGACCCGGTCACCGAGCGGGCTGGTGACATCCCTCTCGTGCAGTGTGCCGCCGAGCGCGGTGTGCAGCACCGCTGCGAACCCGGTGCCGCCGTCGGCCAGCGGCCGCAGCACGAGTTCGTCACCCGGCGCACCGCGCGCCCAGCCACGGGCGACGGCCTCGGCCGCCGTCGCGGCCGACAGGGTCCCGCCGAAGGAGTCGGGCGCGATGAGTACCCGCACGAGCGGCGAGGTTACGCGGTCACCCCGACGGGGTCGGGTGTCCTATCCTGGCTGCGTGAGGTTGCTGCGCGGCAAGACCCGTTCCGGAGGTCCCGAGTCCTCGGATGATGCCGACGCGCCCGGCCTGCCTGATCCGTCGGCGGGTGGCGCCCGAGCGCACAACCCCGGTAAGGGACGGCCCACGCCGCGCCGCCGGGAGGCCGAGGGACACAAGCGTGGGCCCGCACCACCACCGCCGCGTAACCAGCGGGAGGCGATGCGCCGGTTCCGGGGCTCGAAGAAGGAGCGCCGGAAGGACAGCGCCGTGCGCCGCGAGCGGATGATGGCCGGTGACGAGCGCTACCTGCTGCCGCGCGACCGCGGCCCGCACAAGGCCTACGCGCGCGACCTGGTCGACTCCCGGCGCAACATCATGGGCCTGTTCATGCCGCTGGCCGCCGTGATCCTGCTGGTGATCTTCATCCCGGTTCCCGCCGTGCAGCAGTACGCCTCGCTGCTGTCGACGGCCATGCTGCTGACCATGCTCGTCGAGGGCGTGCTGCTCGGGCGGCTGGTCAACAAGCAGGTGCGCGAGCGCTTCCCCGACACGGCGGGTGGCAGGCTCGGCCTGGGCTTCTATGCTTTCACCCGCGCCACTCAGCTGCGCCGGTTGCGGGTGCCCAAGCCGCGGGTGAGCCCCGGCGCCCGCGTCTGAACCCCTCCCCCGTCTGCGCCGACGCGGCGTTCGGGCAATCCCGCCGCGCCGCCGCGTTGGCGCAGGGTTACGGGCTGCCGTCGCGGGGTACGCGACCGGCGTCGCCGCGTAACAGGAGAACCCGATGACCGCCGATATCACCGTGCGCCCGGGAGGAGTCGCGCTGGACGGTGAGCTACACGTCCCGGCGCACGCCCCCGGGATCGTCGTCTTCGCGCACGGCAGCGGGAGCAGCCGCCGCAGCCCCCGCAACCAGCAGGTGGCGCAGGCGCTGCGGGCTGCCGGGCTGGGGACGCTGCTGTTCGATCTGCTCACCGAGGAGGAGGAGCTCCGCGACGCCGCCGACGCCGCGCTGCGCTTCGACATCGCCCTGCTCGCCAGGAGACTCACCGGGGTCGTCGACGAGCTGGCGGACCGGCCGCAGACGTCCGGGACGCCGGTCGCGCTCTTCGGCGCCAGCACGGGGGCTGCCGCAGCGCTGGTGTGTGCCGCGGAGCGCCCGGCAACCGTGACCTCGGTCGTGTCCCGCGGCGGGCGCCCCGACCTCGCGGAAGGATCGCTGGCAGCGGTACGCGCCCCGACGCTGCTGCTCGTCGGGGCGCGCGACGGGCAGGTCCTCGCGCTCAACGAGCAGGC
>WHSY01000154.1:0-274 GCA_009379815.1 Pseudonocardiaceae bacterium | reverse complement strand
GCAGGCCGCGGAGCGGATCGGTACGCGCTGCGAGGTCTCCGTCGTGGCGGACGCGACCCACTTGTTCGAGGAGCCGGGCGCACTCGACGAGGTCGGTCGCCGCGCCGTCGCCTGGTTCGTCGAGACGATGCCGCAGGCCAGCGACGAGCCCTGACTCGCGGCCCCGAAGTCACGCCCCGACATCACGCCCCGACATCACGCCGGGTGCAGGCTCATCGGACCGTACAGCTCCTCGTCGCCGTCGAGCAGGGTCACCGCGTGCACACCGCCGTCG
>WHSY01000153.1 GCA_009379815.1 Pseudonocardiaceae bacterium | reverse complement strand
GACGACCGGCACGACCACCACCCGCCGGGTTACCCGACGAGCCACCGTTCTGACCACCCGGCGGGTCAGCGGAAGAACCCGCAGCGTCAAGCTGCCCGGGACCGGCACAGTCCGGCGCCACGAACGGCAGGGATACTGAACTCGTGCGCCTGCCCGTGATGCCCCCGGTGGCCCCGATGCTGGCCAAGCCCGTCAGCGAGATTCCGACGGGTCAGCTCTACGAGCCGAAATGGGACGGCTTCAGGTCCATCATCTTCCGCGACGGTGACGAGGTCGAGATCGGCAGCCGCAACACCCGGCCGATGACCCGCTACTTCCCCGAAGTCGTCGAGGCCGTGCTGGCGAACTTCCCGCCTCGCGCGGTGGTCGACGGGGAGATCGTCGTCGCCGACACCGAGCGCAACACCCTCGACTTCGAGGCGCTGCAGCAGCGCATCCACCCCGCCGCCAGCCGGGTCATGCTGCTGTCCGAGCAGACCCCGGCGAGCTTCGTCGCGTTCGACCTGCTCGCACTCGGCGACCGCGACCTCACCGGCCGGCCCCTCACCGAACGCCGCGCCGCGCTCGAAGAGGCTCTGACCGGCGCCGCCGCACCGGTACACCTCACCCCGGTCACCCAGGACCTCGAGCTGGCCGGGCAATGGTTCGATCAGTTCGAGGGCGCCGGGCTGGACGGGCTCATCGCCAAGAAGCTCGACTTGCGCTACCAGCCCGACAAGCGCGTCATGAGCAAGGTCAAGCACGAGCGCACCGTCGACTGTGTGGTCGCCGGCTACCGCGTCCACAAGTCCGGTCCGGACGCGATCGGGTCGCTGCTGCTCGGGCTCTACGACGACCGCGGCGTCCTCGCCTCCGTCGGCGTGGTCGGCGCGTTCCCGATGGCCACGCGGCGCACGCTGTTCACCGAGCTGCAGCCACTGGTCACCACGTTCGACGATCACCCCTGGAGCTGGGCGGCCCACGAGGGAGGCGAGCGCACCCCGCGCAAGAACGAGACCAGCCGGTGGAACGCCGGCAAGGATCTGTCGTTCACCCCACTGCGGCCCGAGCGGGTCGTGGAGGTCCGCTACGACTACATGGAGGGCAACCGGTTCCGCCACACCACCCAGTTCGTCCGCTGGCGTCCCGACCGCGATCCCCGCAGCTGCACCTACGAGCAGCTGGAGCGGCCCGTCCGCTTCAGCATCGCCGACGTGCTCAGCTGACCGGGCTCGGGCTCACTGTTCGGTACCGGCGAGCTGGCCGCACGCGGCGGCGATCTCCTGACCTCGCGTGTCGCGGACGGTGCAGCCGACCCCGGCACCGCGGACGCGGCGGACGAACTCGCGCTCCACCGGCTTGGGACTGGCGTCCCACTCGCTGCCCGGTGTCGGGTTCAGCGGGATCAGGTTGACGTGCACCAGCGCGCCGAGGTGGTGGCGCAGCAGCGAGCCGAGCAGGTCGGCACGCCACGGCTGGTCGTTGACGTCGCGGATCAGCGCGTACTCGATCGACACCCGCCGCCCGGTGGTGTCCGCATAGTGCCGGGCCGCGTCGAGCACCTCGGCCACCGGCCAGCGGGTGTTGACCGGGACCAGCGTGTCCCGCAGCGCGTCGTCCGGGGTGTGCAGCGAGACGGCGAGGGTTACACCCAGGTCCTCACCCGCGAGCTTGCGGATCGCGGGCACCAGCCCGACCGTGGAGACCGTCACCGACCGCTGCGACAGGCCGAGGCCGTCGGGGCAGGGCGCGGTGATGCGGCGGACGGCGTCGAGCACCCGCCGGTAGTTGGCCAGCGGCTCCCCCATCCCCATGAACACCACGTTGGACAGCCGGCCGGGCCCTCCGGGCAGCTCCCCGTCGCGCATCGCCGCCGCGGCGGCTCGGACCTGGTCGACGATCTCGGCGGTCGACAGGTTCCTGGTCAGCCCCGCCTGCCCGGTTGCGCAGAACGGGCAGGCCATCCCGCAACCGGCCTGGCTCGAGATGCACACCGTCGCGCGATCCGGGTAGCGCATCAGCACGCTCTCGGTCAACGTGCCGTCGGCCGCACGCCACAGCGTCTTGCGGGTGGCGCCGCCGTCGCAGTCGACGTCGCGCAGCGGGCGGGCCAGCTCGGGTAGCAGGGCGCCGGCGAGCCGCTCCCGGCTCGCGACGGGCAGGTCGGTCATGGTCGCCGAGTCCGTCGCCAACCGCGCGAAGTAGTGCCGGGAGAGCTGATCGGCGCGAAACGCCGGCTCGCCGAGCTCGACCACCACGTCGCGGCGGCCGGCCCGGTCCAGGTCGGCGAGGTGCGTTGCAGGGAGGCCGCGGCGCGGCGCGTCGAACACCAGGGGCAGTTGCTTGTCCGGAGCACTCATGACCACCCCATCGTCCCACGCGCGGCGAGCAGCCCGACCGGCCTGCGGCGCAGGTGCAGCCGGTAGCGAACCGGGATGGTCAGCCCCGACGTCGCCGCGACCGCGCGCGCCGCGACCTCGGGAGGGAACTCGATACGTAGCGCTTCTTCGAGGTCACTGCGTCGCTCGAAGCGCCACACCACGTCCACCCGGTGGCAGTCGAAGCCCTGCGCGGCGAAGAAGCGCTCCACATTCGCAGGGCGGTAGCGTGGCGCCGCCGCGCACAGCCAGTCGCCGTAGGGCGGGTGCCGGCCGTCCAGGTCGATCACGGCCAGCGTGCCGCCGGGTCGCAGCACCCGTTCGGCTTCGGCCAGCCCGGGCTCGCAGCCGGGACCGAAGAAGTAGGCCGTGCGGGCGTGGACCAGATCGGCGGCGGCGTCCGGTTGCGGCAGCCGCTGTGCTGAGCCGGTCAGTACCTGCACACCGGGCAGGTCCCGCACGCGGGCACGCGCTCGCGTCACCAGCGCCCGATACGGCTCCACCCCGACGACGCTGCGAGCGCTGGTGGCGAACCGCGGCAGGTGAAATCCGTCACCGCAACCGACGTCGACGACATCACACCCGCGCCAGTCGACCCGCCACTGCAACGCTCGCCACAGCGCACCGTCGGCATCCTGGGCGCGGTTCTCCCGCTCGTATGCCTCCGGCCAGTTCCAGATGTTCGGGCTGGGCCGCACCCCGCGGTCGGTCACCGTCCCAGTCTGACGTGCGACCACCGACGAAGTAGTGTCGCCCACCGCGACTTCGACATTCCGTAGCGGGCGCTCGAGCGGAGGACCACGATCGTGACGACAGCTCACGCCTTCACTCCCGGTACCCCCTGCTGGGTGGACGCATCCTCGTCCGACCCGGCGGGTAGCCGCGACTTCTACGCGGGACTGCTCGGCTGGACCTACCGTATGGAAGCCGACCCGCAGACCGGCCACTACACCTACGCCGTGCTCGACGACCTCCCGGTGGCCGGGCTGTCCGGCATCGCTGCCGAGCCCGGCCAACCCGTGGAATGGACCGTGTACCTGGCCAGCGCGAACATCTCCTACACCGCATCGGTGGTCGAGCAGCACGGCGGGCAGCTGCTCTACGGGCCGGTCGACATCCCAGAACAGGGCAGCATGCTCATCGGCGGCGACCCGACCGGGGCGTCGATCGGATTCTGGCAGCCGGTCACGTCCTGGGTCTTCCACAACCAGGGCCCGGGCACCTTCAGCTGGGCCGAGCTGAACACCTGGGACGGAACGGTTGCCGACGAGTTCTTCGCCCGCATCTTCGGCTACCGTCAGCGGCAGATCGGCGATGACACGGTCGACTACACGACCTGGGGGCTCGGCGACCAGACGTACATCGGCCGGCTGCAGATGGGCGCGGGGTTCCCCGCCGAGACCAGACCACACTGGCTGGCCCACTTCGCGATCGACCCCGACATCGGCATCGATGCGGCGGCCTTCCGTGCCGTCCAGCTCGGTGGGCGGATCCGGGTCGATCCGTTCGACAGCGGGCTGGGGCGGATCTCGGTGATCGACGACCCCCTCGGAGCGACGTTCGCGCTGATCGACGCCACCAGGACCGTCGAGCCTGCGGGCGGCCCCGCCGCCGTGGACGATCCCTACGACGACTAGAAGCTGCAGGCCAGAACCGCCGGATCAGACGAACAGGGTCAGCAGCAGCCAGGACACCACAGCTGAGGGCAGCATGGAGTCGAGGCGTTCCATCATCCCGCCGTGCCCCGGCAGCAGCCACCCCATGTCCTTGACGCCGAGGTCGCGTTTGATCATCGACTCGACGAGGTCCCCGATGGTGGCGGTGCACACGATCGCCGCTCCGAACAGCACGCCCTGCCAGGGTTGCCCATCCACCAGGTAGGTGATGGTGAGCACGCCGACCCCCACACCGGCGAGCAGCGAGCCTCCGAAGCCCTCCCACGACTTCCGCGGGCTGATCGAGGGAGCCATGGGATGCCGCCCGCGCAGCACCCCGGCCGCATAGCCACCGGTGTCCGAGGCCACGACCGCCAGGATGAAGCAGACCACGCGTCCGGCACCATCGGCGGGAACGGCGAGCATCGCCGCGAAAGCGGCGAACATCGGCACGTATGCGGCGGTGAACAGTGACCCGGTGACGTCACGCAGGTAGCCCGCAGCACCACCCCGCAACCGCCACACCACGCATGCCAATGCGGTGATCGCGAACGCCACGAAGATCCCCTGCAAGCCGAATGGCCACGACAGCCAGATCATCGCCTGACCGCCGGCGAGGACCAGCACCAGCGGGACGCGGATCCCGCCACCCCGGCGCAGCGCACCTACCAGCTCCCAGGTGGCCACCGCGATCGCGGCGGCCACCAGCCCGATGAACGCCTGCCTGACGACGAACAGCGAGACCAGGATCGCTGCGCCGAGCGCCAAGCCGACAGCGATGGCGGCTGGCAGGTCCCGACCCGCCCGCGAGATCCGCGGGACCGGAGTGGGGCCGCTGCGTGGGGCGTCCATGGCGGCGCCGTAGCTCTCGGGGAGGCCGGAGGCAGACACTCACACCTCGAGTAGCTCGGATTCCTTGTGCTTGACGAGCTCGTCGACCTGGCCGACCTCGCCGTCACCCGCCCTGCGGATCACTACCTGTTGCCCTGCCGCGGATCGGGCGGCGAGGTG
>WHSY01000152.1 GCA_009379815.1 Pseudonocardiaceae bacterium | reverse complement strand
GTCTCCGCCGGGCTGGTCTCCGCCGGGCTGGTCTCCGCCGGGCTGGTCTCCGCCGGGCTGGTCTCCGCCGGGCTGGTCTCCGCCGGGCTGGTCTCCGCCGGGCTGGTCTCCGCCGGGCTGGTCTCCGCCGGGCTGGTCTCCGCCGGGCTGGTCTCCGCCGGGCTGGTCTCCGCCGAGGTGGTCTCCGCCGGGCTGGTCTCCGCCGGGGCATCGCGACCCGGCGCATCCGGCTGCCCGCGAGCGGGCTCGGCCTCATCCCGGCGCGGCTTCGCTGCGGGACGGGCGTGCCCTGGCTCCGGCTCGGATGATCCCGCCTCCGGCTCCGGCGCTATCGTCAACCGCCGCTCGATGCGCTCCAGGCGGTGCAGCATCGCGTCGTCGCCGGCGGCCGGATCCGCCGCGGGCAGCAGCATCCGCGAGCACAACAGCTCGAGGAGCAACCGCGGCGCGGTGGCGCCGCGCATCTCGGTGAGCCCGGTGTGCACGATCTCGGCGTACCGGGTCAGCGTGCCGGCGCCGAGGCGCTCGGCCTGATCGGCCATCACTGTCAACTGCTCCTCCGGAGCGTCGACGAGGCCCTGCCGCGCCGAGTCGGGCGCCACCCGCAGCAGCACCAGGTCACGGAAGCGCTGCAGCAGGTCGGAGGCGAAGCGGCGCGGGTCGTGCCCGGCCTCCACGAGCCGGTCGATCGTGTCGAACGCCGCCGCGCCGTCACCAGCCGACAGCGCGGAGACCATGTCGTCGATCAGCGCGACGTCGGTGACGCCGAGCAGCGCGACCGCGCGGGCATAGGCGACCCCGGCCTCGCCCGCGCCGGCGAGCAGCTGGTCGAGCACCGACAACGAGTCGCGCGCCGAGCCACCGCCTGCCCGGATCACCAGCGGGTAGACCGCCGGCTCCACGTGCACGCCCTCGTCGGCGCAGACCTGCTCGAGCAGGCTGCGCATCGTGCTCGGAGGCAGCAGCCGGAACGGGTAGTGGTGGGTGCGGGAGCGGATGGTGGCGAGCACCTTGTCCGGCTCGGTGGTGGCGAAGACGAAGACGAGGTGCTCGGGTGGTTCCTCGACGATCTTGAGCAGGGCGTTGAAGCCCTGCGTCGTGACCATGTGCGCCTCGTCGATGACGAACACCCGGTAGCGGGACTCGGCGGGCGTGTAGAAGGCGCGGTCACGCAGCTCGCGGGCGTCGTCGACGCCGCCGTGGCTGGCCGCGTCGAGCTCCACGACGTCGATCGAACCGGGTCCTTCCGGTGCGAGCGCCACGCAGGACGGGCATACCCCGCACGGGTCGGCCGTGGGCCCCTTCTCGCAGTTCAGCGAGCGAGCCAGGATCCGGGCCGATGACGTCTTGCCGCAGCCGCGCGGGCCGGAGAACAGGTAGGCGTGGTTGACCCGCCCGGCGGCCAGTGCGGTGCGCAGCGGCTCGGTGACGTGCTCCTGTCCGACCACCTCGGCCAAGCTCGCCGGACGGTACTTGCGGTAGAGCGCCAGAGCCACGGTGCGAGGCTACCGGCCGCTACCGACGGCACGGGTGGGGCGGCTCCGCCGTGCTGGGGACACCGTGCCCCAGAAGCCCCGGACGTAGAGGTCGCGCCGGTCGATCCCGCGGGCCTCGAGCAGATGCGCGCGGATCCGGTGGACCGTCGGCGTGTGCCCGGCGACCCAGATCCGCCCGTGACCCGGCGGCAGTGCGGCCTCCTGCACCGCGTCCTCGAGCACGGTGCTCGTGCCCGGATCGGCGTCGCCGCGGTGCAGCCAGCGCACATCGGGCCGCGCCGCGGTGCCGACAGGCTGTTCCTCGGCCGCGTCCGCCACCTCGAGGTAGAGATACGCCCGGGCGTGTTCCGGCAAGGATTCGACCATGGCCAGCATGGCGGGCATCGCGGTCTCGTCGCCGACGAACAACAGCCAGTCCGCGGTGGGGTCGGGCCAGTAGCGGCCGCTCGGACCGACGAACTCGAGCGTCTGCCCGGCCTCGGCCCGCCGCGCCCAGGTGGCCGCCGGACCGTCGCCGTGCAGCACGAAGTCGATGTCCATCGTCGCGGCGGCGTCGTCGTAGCCGCGCACCGTGTAGTCGCGGCTCACCGGCGCGCCGGTATCGGGGCCGGGGACGAGGAGCTTCACGGTCTGCCCGGGGGTCGCCCCGATGCCGTGCAAGCCGTGTCCGGTGAGCCGGATCCGCGTCATCCTCGGCGTCAGCGGTGTCACCGACGCCACCACGGCCGCCGTGCTCGCGGTTCGCCTGCGTGCTCCGCCGTCCGGGCGCATCCGACTCCTCCTCGGGCCGACGCCGCGAGTCTAGGAGCCGCGCACGTCACCGCCGCGGCCTGCGCCATGTACTGCCGGCACACCGAGTCGGCAAGCATCGCGTCGACATCAGCACGGCTGCGCCACTGCGCGTAGTCGGCCCGACAGGAAGGGGACCCCGCGCACCCGCCAGAGCCCGTTGACCCTTGCTGCCTTCCGGCCCTGGGGGAGTTCACAGGATGGACGCCGCGCGGGGTCCGGCGCCGAGTGTAGTGCCTGCCTGGTTCGCGCCCCAGGTGCCGTGGTCTCGCGCGGTGCGATGTCCGCACAGCCGCGGCCGGCAGCGCTGCCCCCTCGGGTCGTCCGGCCGCTTTGGCTGGTGCGATCGCGCTCCGGTAGCCTCCGCTGCGGAGGATTCGCCTAGTGGCCTAGGGCGCACGATTGGAAATCGTGTTGGGGTTGATAGCCCCTCGCGGGTTCGAATCCCGCATCCTCCGCTCCCTCACCGGCGGTGCGTCGATCACCGCGAGCTGGTCGGCCGGACAGCGCCAGCACCCCTCACAGGCACCGTCGGCTGATGCCGAACCAACGAACGTGGGTTGGTCGACCCCGGGCGTGGGTACCCCCAGCTGTCACCCGGACCGGGTGCGCCGCGCAGTGTGGGGACGCGGCCGCCCGGAGGGGGTGCACCGCGCTCGGGGGCGGTGCACCGTCCGGGGGTGCGCCGCGATTCGGGGCGGCGCACCCCCACCCGCAGGGGCTCAGGATGGTGGCCCATCCGGCGCTGCCTCGGCGCCGACCGCCGACTACATCGTGTGGGCCAGCCGATGGCCCTGGCCGGCTCCGGGGTGCGAACCGGACTCACGGCGGCTATGCGGCCGCGGTCTCGCGGCGGCCGAGCGGGATGATGCCGGAGAACGCGAGTGTGACCAAGCCGGTGATGAGGTGGAGAAAGTTGTCCCCGGCCAGTGGGGACATGATGCCCAGGAACTCGAGAGAGTTGGGCACGATGGCCAGCATGCCACCCAGTACGGTGGCGACGATGTAGAAGGCTCCGATCGCGAAGTTCAGGCCCTCCGCGGCGGTGCGGGTCAGTGCCCACGCCGCCAGGAGCCACAGCGCGCCGGTGCCGATATGGACGACGTTGTGGTACGGGGTGATGCCGAAGATCCACAACAGGTTCTCGCCGGTATACTCGGTGAAGTTGTTGAACCCGGTCACGAAGAACCCGACGATCCCGATACCCACGTAGACCAGACCGGCGAAGAACGCGTACTTCTTCGCCAGTCCCTCGATACCGGCCTGGTATCGGAGCCCCCACTTCACGGGCGGCGACTCGGAGTTGCGGGGCGCAGGCGAAGGCGCGTAACTCGACGTCATAGTATTTCGCTCCTCACAGGATCCGGTCCACCACGGTCACCTGCCCAACGAGGCCGCGCACTCGCGTCGTGGCGCCACGGGTGCCCACCGCCTGCCCGGCCTCGCCGAGTCCCCGGGACACGCCCGCCACCGAGGCCACGGTCGCGACGACGGTGCCGCTCGCAAGCACTTGCGTGCTCATCACGCCCCCACGATAGGCTGGTTACAGCCAGTTTACAAGCGATCACGGCCCGAGGGAAGCGTCAAATATGACAGGTGCAGCAAGTATCCGCGGATTGCGCGACGCGATGGGCAGGAAAGGGGCTGTCCTCATCGTCGTCGGCGTGCTCCTGGTGGCTGGTGTCGCAACGGTCGCAGCAGTGGTCGGGCAACGATTGCTCGCCCCTGAACCGGCCGCTCCACCACCCGCCGCGGCGGCCGGCCCGTCCGCCACCACGAACCCCCCGGCCGGAATGGTTGAATTTCGCCAACCAGAGGCCGGATTCGCGCTCTCCTACCCCGCGGACTGGACGCGGTTGCAGAGCAGCGACAAGCAGGTTGTGCTGCTCGCGGCAGCAGGCCAGCAAGAGTCCTTCCTGGTACGCGTCCTGCAGCTCGACGCTGCAGTCGGGCCACAGCAGCTTCCGGCTGCGAAGCAGGTGACAGACCAGATCGTGAAGTCGAACAAGTCCGTGAAGCTCCTCGCTCAGCCGAAGCAGATCGAGCTGGGGGGCTTGCCGGGCTACTTCTACTTCTACTCCTTCCAGGATCCGAAGACCGGGAAGAAGGGGGCACACACCCACTTCTTCGTGTTCAACGACAAGAAGATGATCAGCATGGTCTTCCAGGCGGTGCCCCTCGAGAACTTTCAGAGCGCCGCCCCCACCTTCGACAAGATCACCAACTCGTTCCGCGTGCTCCAGCAATGAGAAATGGGGGCGGCCGGTCGAACCGGCCGCCCCCATTCTCGGGTGCAGTTCCGCTTACCAGATTCCGATGCCCCCCAGCAGGGGCAGCGAGCCGCTGTTGGCCTCGGGTGACTGCCGCTGCGGGTCCTGTCCGCCGAGCAACCCGCCGAGGTTCGGCAGCGAGCCCGCCTGAGGCAGCACCCCGGCCTGTGGCAATGGCAGTTGGGTGAGGTCCGGTGCCACCGTCAACGGCAGCGGGAGCTGGCCGGGCAGCGGGAGCTGGCCGGGCAACGGGAGCTGACCGGGCAACGGGAGCTGACCCGGCAACGGTGGTGCGGCGGCCTGCGACTGCAGCTGACTGAGGGCGGCAGAATCCAGCACCCCTGCGTCGAGAAGCAACGGGGCGTTTCTGATCGCCTTCGCGTTCTCGTTGATCTCGTCCACCGCTGACGTCACGATGCCGGTGTCGGTCTTGATCCCCTCGACGAGACTGATCACCGGATTGACGCGCTCGTTGACCGCGGCCACCAGCCCGGCGTCGATGGTCTGCACATTGCCGAGAATGCCATCGAAGCTTGCGTCGATCCCGTCCACCGAGGCGTTGATGGATTGGGCGCTGTCATTGACGGAGGTCAGCGCCGGTCCGATCAGGCTCACGGTATCGTTGATCGACTTCACCGACGTGTTGATCGAATCCGCCTTGCCGTTGATCGACCGTGCGCTCTGCAGGATCGACTCCGCGCTGGAATCGATGCTCGTGACGCTCTCCGTTGTCGTCGCCAACTGGCCGCTCAGCGGTGCGGCCGCCTGGTCGATGCCGCCGGAGGAACCGGCGACCTCGCCTGCGAGTTTGACCGAATCGAGCTCGCTGTTGATCGG
>WHSY01000151.1 GCA_009379815.1 Pseudonocardiaceae bacterium | reverse complement strand
GGCCAGCTCGACCCGGTCGGCGTCGAGTTCCTCGGCCAGGGCGATGATCTCCGCGACCCGATCGATGTTCTGCCGGTGCAGCACGACGTTGACCGTGAGCGGCCAGCCCAGGTCCTTCACCACCGCGGCGGCCTTCAGCTTGCGCTCGAACGACGGGATGCCGGCGATCCGGTCCGACGTGCCCGGCTCGTCGGCCTGCACGCTGACCTGCACGTGGTCCAGTCCGGCCTCCTTCAGCCCCTCCGCGCGGCTGCGGGACAGGCCGATCGCGCTGGTCACGAGGTTGGTGTACATGCCCAGTTCGGCGGCCGTGCGCACCAGATCCACCAGGTCGCGGCGCAGCAGCGGCTCACCGCCGGAGAGGTGGCACTGGAGCACGCCCAGCTCCGCGGCCTCGGTGAACACCCGTTGCCACTCGGCCGTGCCCATCTCGTCGTCGTAGGCGGCGAGCTCGAGGGGGTTGGAGCAGTAGGCGCAGGCCAGCGGGCACCGATAGGTGAGCTCGGCCAGCAACCCGAACGGTCTATCCATCGTCGATCTCCACACAGTGTCGGGCGGCCAGACGGGTGAGGAACCCGCGCACCTCGTCGTCGACCACCCGGTCGTAGCGTTCCTGCAGCTCGGCCTCGATGGCGGCCACGGTCCGCCGGCCGTCGCACAGGCGCAGGATGTCCGCGCCGGTGGCGTTCAGGACGATCACCGACTCCGGCCCGAGCAGCACCTGCCGTTCCCGGGCACGGTCGAAGTGCATCCGCACGTGCCGCCCGAGCCGGGGCCGGGCACCGGCGGGGACCGTGTCCGGCGACGTCGGCGGGGAGCCCGCGGTGGCGCCGTCAGCCGGCATGGGCCTGGTCGATCGCGTCCATCATGGACCAGAGCACGTCGCACTTGAACGACAGCGCCTCGACGGCGCGCGCCTTGTCCTCGGCCGTCCGGCAGTGTTCGGTGACCACCTCGAGGGCGTGCTCGGAGTCGCGGGGAGCCTGCTCCAGGCGGGCCCGGAAGTAGGCCAGGCCCTCCGGGTCGATCCAGGTGTAGCAGCGTTCGAACGCGGCAAGGCGCTCGGCCATCAGGTCCGGGGCGAACAGCTCGGTCAGCGACGACGCGACCGCCTCCACCCACGGGCGGGTACGGGCGAACGTGACGTAGGCGTCCACGGCGAAGCGGACCCCGGGCACCAGGTGGCGGTGGTCGAGGATCTCCTCGCGGCTCAGGCCGCACGCCTCGCCGAGGCACAGCCACGCCTCGATGCCGCCCTCGCCGCTCGCCGTGCCGTCGTGGTCGACGATGCGCCGGATCCAGCGCCGGCGGACCGTCAGGTCGGGGCAGTTGGCGAGGATCGCGGCGTCCTTGCGGGGGATGTTCTCCTGGTAGTAGAAGCGGTTGGCGACCCAGCCCCGGATCTGGTCCCGGTTCAGGGTGCCCTCGTTCATCCGGAGGTGGAACGGGTGGGCGCTGTGGTAGCTCGGCGAGTGCGCGCGCAGCTCCGCGACGAGATCGTCGTTTCCCGCCGTCCCGTTCGCCGATGCCGCTGTCGCCGTCGTCACTGGACCTCCACCTCGAGCCCGTCGTGCGCCACTTCCATGCCAGCTTCCTCCACCAGACGCCGTTCCGGCGAGTCCTCCAGCAGGATCGGGTTGGTGTTGTTGATGTGGATGTAGATCTTCCGTTCGATCGGGAGCGGGGCCAGCTGCTCCAGGCTCCCGCCGGGGCCGCTGAGGGCCAGGTGACCCATGTCGCGGGCGGTCTTCTCGGCGAGGCCGAGCCGGATCAGCTCGTCGTCGTGCCAGGTCGTGCCGTCGATCAGCAGGCAGGCGCAGTCCTCGAGCTGGTCGCGCACGGCCGGGGTGAGCTCCTGGACGCCGGGCAGGTAGACCACCGCCCGGCCGGTGTGCTCGTCGGTCAGCCGGTAGCCCACGACCCGGCCCTCGTCGCCGCCGGTGCCGAAGCGGTCGTGCTTGGCCGTGGGCACGTCGAAGGCCCGGTAGGACAGCCCGCCGCCGAGCGGCACATCCTCCCCGGGAACCACGGGCCGCCACTCGACCGGGCAGTAACGCTCCAGGGTCTCCAGGACGCCGGTGCCCGCGCGCAGCGTCGCGTGCGTCGTCGCGGTGGCGTGCAGCCGGACCCCCCGACCCTCGCGCAGCAGCAGCAGGCCCAGCGTGTGGTCGATCTCGGCGTCGGTGAGTAGCACCGCCTCCAGCGGGGTGGCCCGGTCGTCGCCGGGATGCAGCCCCGGGAACGCCTCGAACTGGGCCCGGATGTCGGGGGAGGCGTTGAAGACGTACCAACGCTCGCGGTCCGGGCTCACCGCGATCGACGACTGGGTGCGCGGCCGGCACGGCCGTGACCCGTCGCGGACCGCGCGGCACGTCGGGCAGCTGCAGTTCCACTGGGGGTAGCCGCCCCCGGCCGCCGACCCCAGCACCCGCAGCCACATACGTCGTTCCTCCGCTCCTCGTGCCGGTGGGTCGACCGGACCGGACGGCGGGAGGGGCGCCGGAACCATGTCCGGCGCCCCTCCATGTCCGTCAGCGTCTCAGCTCTCGGTCCGGGCGATGTACATCGTCACCTCAGGTGCGCACCCGATCTCCTCGAACTCGGGCGCCTCCCACTCGGTACGAGACCGGGTGATGGTTGGCTCCACGCCGTCACCTCCCTTCTGCGGTGTTCCGCGGTGCGTGGTGTGCGGTGCTCCTAGTCCTCGGGCAGGGCGAAGACGAACAGGGCGTCACCCGCGGCGGCTCCGAGCAACCCGGGGAGGAAACCCTCGATCCAGCCACCCCATCCGGTCGGCACCGCGATGTACTGCCGACCGTCGACGGTGTAGGTCGACGGGCTGCTGTGGTGGCCACTTCCGCACTGGAACTCCCACAGCTTCTCCCCGGTCTCGGCGTCCAGGGCGACGTACTCACCCGTCGGCGTGCCGGCGAACACCAGCCCGCCCGCCGTGGCCAGCACCGAGGCGCACATCGGGTACTCGTTGCGCCAGCGCCACTTCTCCTCGCCGGTGGTCGGGTCGATGGCGCTCACGAACCCGTAGTAGTCGTCGAGGTCCACGGCGACGCCCGCGCCCCAGTACGGGATGCTCTCCTTGAACTCGCGGCGTCGGCGGGTGGCCGTCGCTCCGACCTCCTGCACCGGCACGTAGAACAGCCCCGTCTGCTGGCTGTAGGCCATGTGCGTCCATTCCTTGCCCCCGGCCGGCCCCGGCCAGAAGTGCACCGGGTCGCCCTCCTTGTCCGGGTACACCTTGGGGAGGACCTTGCCCTCGGGGGTGATCTCACCCCAGGTGATCCGGTCGACGAAGGGCACCACCCGGACCAGCTCACCGTTGGTGCGGTCCAGGACGAAGAAGTACCCGTTCTTGTCGGCGTGCGCGAGCAGCTTGCGTCCGTCGTGCTCGAACAGGATGTTCTCCATGACGGAGTCGTAGTCCCACAGGTCGTGCGGGGTGTACTGGTAGTGCCAGCGGATCGCGCCGCTGTCCACGTCCACCGCGACGACGCTGTCGGTGTAGAGGTTGTCACCCTGCCGGACCCCGCCGTCGAAGTCCGGCGCCGGGTTCCCGGTTCCCTGGTAGAGGAGGTTCAGCTCCGGGTCGTACGTGGCGGTGATCCAGCAGTTGGCACCGCCGCGTTGCCACGCCTCGCCGTCGGCCGGCCAGGTCTCGGACCCGGGCTCGCCGGGCTTGGGGATCGTGTAGCAGCGCCAGCGGCGCTCCCCGGTCGCCAGGTCGAACGCGTCCATGTGGCCACGTACCCCGAACTCCCCGCCGGAGCTCCCGACGACGACCATGTCCTTCACGACCAGGGGCGCGAGCGTGGCACTCTCCCCGGCCCGCACGTCACCGTAGACCTGGTCCCAGACGACCTCGCCGGTCTCCGCGTCGAGCGCGAGCACGTGGGCGTTGAGGGTGACGACGAAGACCTTCCCGTGCGCCACGGCCACGCCGCGGTTCACGTTCCCGCAGCACAGCGAGACGTCGTACGGGGAGGCGTGCTTGTACCGCCAGAGCTCCTTGCCGGTCTTGGCGTCCAGCGCCCAGACCCAGCCGTCCCAGCCGGAGAGGTACATGACCCCGTCCACGACGATCGGGGAGGCCTCGAACGAGTACGTCGACGCGCCGGAGTGCATGCCCACCGAACCGGCCTGGAACACCCACGCGGGGGACAGGCGCTTGACGTTCTCGCGATTGATCTGGTTCAGCGGGCTGTACCGCTGCCCGTCGTAGGCGCCGTAGTAGGTGAGCCAGTTCTGCGGCTCCGAGCGGGCGTCGAGGATGCGGTCGTAGGTGACGTTCTGGGCCACCGGCGGCGCGCTTCCCTTGATACCGCTGAGTGCTGCCTGGCGAACGGCCTGACCTGCGTCAACGTAGTCGGTCATCACCTGCTCCTTTCTACGGACGCGGCTGGGTGGGGCGGTCGAGCTTGGCCTCGTCCGGCACTTCCCCGCCGACGACGATCGCCCCGGTGAGGCCACGGCCTTCGTCGTTACCGGTCGTGGAGCCGTACCAGTACTGGCCCGGGCCGTCCAGGTTGAGGGCGGCCCTGCCCTTGGAGTGGTTCACCAACCAGATGAACTGGTAGTCCCCGTTGCTGGGCAGCACCGCACAATGCGTGTTCATGTCGTCGTTGATGAGCTCGAGATCGAGCTCGCCGCCGTGGGGCAGGACGAGGATCTGGGGATCCCACACCAGCTCGTCCACCGGGATCCGGACCGTGGCGCGCATCCGGCCGTCGGGTCCCTCCTCGGCGTACCCGATGTTCCCGGTACCGAGCAGCCGACCCAGCGAGGTCCCGTTCTGTTGGTCCAGGCCCGCCTCGGCCAATTGAGCCGATCGATCACCTGAAGTAGTCGTCATTGACTTCATCCTCCCGAACATGAATTTGTCGGCGGAGCCTGTGATCACCTTCACACTGCCCGGTGCGGGCGTCAACCGCCGGCGGTGTGTCGATTCGAGAAGTCGATCAACCTCCTGCTGCACGGTAGTGTGCGGGTAGAAGCGAGCCGCGTCGCCCGGGTTCGTCGTCATCGCAATGCTGCGCGACGAACCCGTGCCACCAACGCATCCCAGGTTCGCCCATGGGGGTATCCACGAGCAACAGCTGTTGAACCAACGGTGCGGGATCGAGCACGAATGGTGCTTCCTTACCAACGAACGGAGACGCCCACAGCAGCGACATGATCACCGCAGCCGCGAGCTGATCACGGGACGGCAACAAGCCACCGTGACCGCCCCTGTGATGGGTGCCGTAATCGCGGACGGGTTGTCCGAAGGTCGCGAGTCTGTCGGGCAGGAGGACCGGGAAGGTGTCCATCCACGTGTCGTGCCCTGACCGGACTTCCGAAGATCGTAGGCAGATTCGGGCTTGATCGTTAGTGTTGCTGC
>WHSY01000150.1:1179-5419 GCA_009379815.1 Pseudonocardiaceae bacterium | reverse complement strand
GGTACTCGTCGAGCGTGGTCGCCCCGATCACGTGCAGCTCGCCACGGGCCAGCGCGGGCTTGAGGATGTTGCTGGCGTCCATGCCGCCCTCGCCGCTGCTGCCCGCACCGACCACGGTGTGCAGCTCGTCGATGAACATGATCAGCTCGTTGCTGTGCTCGCGGATCTCGTCGAGGACCTTGGTGATGCGCTCCTCGAAGTCACCGCGGTAGCGGGTGCCCGCGACCATGCCGGACAGGTTGAGCTGCATGACGCGGCGTCCGGCGAGGAGGTCGGGCACGTCACCGTCGACGATGCGCTGCGCGATGCCCTCGACGATCGCGGTCTTGCCGACGCCCGCCTCGCCGATCAGCACCGGGTTGTTCTTGGTGCGGCGGGAGAGCACCTCGATGGTCTGCTCGATCTGGTCCCCGCGCCCGACCACCGGGTCGAGCTTGCCGCCGCGGGCCAGCTCGGTGAGGTCCTGGCCGTACTGGTCGACGGTCGGCGTGTTCGATGTCTGCCGTTGCTGCTCGCCGGCGCCACCGCTGCCACCACCGCCACCGCTGCCACGGCCCGCGGCCGCCTCCTGCAGCGACTGCGGCGTGATCCTGGCGGCTGCCAGGATGCGCCCCGCCGCCGACTCGGGATTCGCGGCCAGTGCCAGCAGCAGGTGCTCGGGACCGATGTAGCTCGAGCCGAGCGCGCGGGAGATCTGATGGGAGTCCAGCAACGCGCGCTTGGCCGCCGGGGTCAGCGCAGGGGGCGTCTCCCGCGGCTGGCCGGCAGGGGCGAGGTCGTCGATCTCCTTGGCGATCGCGTCGACGTTCGCGCCGGCGCGGGACAGCAGCTGCCGGGTGGGTTCGGTGCCGGTGGCCGCCCACAGCAGGTGCTCCGCGCCGAGGTCGGTCCCGCCGCGCTCGGCGACGTGCCGGGCCGCCGCTGTGACCAGCTCGCGGGCCTGGTCGGTGAGCAACCTGCCGATGTCGACCCGCTGCATCTGCCGGCGCGGGTCCGCGCCGCCGAGGAAGCGGGACAGGAACTCGTCGAACGGGCCCGGACCGAGATCGCCCGGGCCGTAGAAGCCGCCGCTCATGGCGTCCCTCCAAGGGCTCGTGTCCATGCCTGGTTCGCAGGCTCACACGGGTGCAACACGACCTCGGCCCGGCCGTCTTCCCGCGTGTGATCCGTGTCAAGCGATCAGCCACTCGCGTGGCCTCGCGCCCACGTGCGTCGGATCGCGCTGTGACTACCCGCTGAGATGGGAACCGAAACGAGGCGGGAACGGGCCCGGTGGACGCCCAGAGCGTCAGTTGACGTGAACAGCGTCAGTTGAAGTGCACATAGTCGTACTCGAAGGGCTGGCCGTTGATCCCGTTACGTGGCGGAGCGATCCAGCTCGCGATCCTGCCGCGCTCGTACACCGGCTTCATCAGCGACATCACGTGCGTCTTGTCCACGTCGGTGGGCAACCAGCTCTCGGCGGCCGACTGCCAGTCCGACTCGGACATGAGCCGGCCATCTGGCGAGACGTGATGGTCTGCGTAGCGGCCGACCCCGCGGTTGAAGCCCGCGTGCGGCAGGTACAGGCGATCGTCGATTCCGTGCTCCTCCAGGATGCGGTTCCACCGCTTGAGGCCGCCCTGGCAGTCACGGATGTACTCGTTGCGCAGGTCGTGGTTGAGGGCGAGCAGCGCGGGCACCTCCTCGGTGCCGAAGCGCCCGTCGACGACGCTGTCGACCTGGGCGGTGTCCTCGGTGAGCAGGTGATCGTCCTTGCGGCGCTCCTCCTGCCACCGGCCCTTGAGGCCCGCGGTGAAGTAATTGGCCGCGTTGGTGGAGGTCTCGCTGCCGAACAGGTCCAGCGAGACCGAGTAGTGGAAGTTGAGGTAGCGCTGGACGACGTCCAGCGGGATACCGCCCGCCGCGGCCACCTCGTCGCTGTCGTGCTCGCGCATCAGCTCGGCGGTCCGCGTCACCACCCGGTCGAGACCGGTGGTACCGACGAACATGTGGTGCGCTTCCTCCTTGAGCATGAACTCGCAGGTGCGCGACAGCGGGTCGAACGCGCTCTCCTTCAACGTGCCGAGCTGGTACTTGCCGTCCCGGTCGGTGAAGTAGGTGAACATGAAGAACGACAGCCAGTCCGGCGTCTCCTCGTTGAACGCGCCGAGGATCCGTGGCGCGTCGTCACTGCCGGAGTTGCGGTGCAGCAGTGCCTCGGCCTCCTCGCGGCCTGCCCGGCCGAAGTAGGCGTGCAGCAGGTAGACCATCGCCCACAGGTGACGGCCCTCCTCCACGTTGACCTGGAACAGGTTGCGCAGGTCGTAGAGCGAGGGGGCGCTCGCCCCCAGCAGCCGCTGCTGCTCCACCGAGGCGGGCTCGGTGTCGCCCTGCACGACGATCAGCCGTTGCAGGTCTGCGCGGTACTCACCGGGCACCTGCTGCCAGGCGGGCTTGCCCTTGTGCTCCCCGAACGGGATGGTGCGGTCAGAGTTGCGCTCGGCGAGGAAGACACCCCAGCGGTAGTCGGGCAGCGCCACGTGGTCGAAGTGCGCCCAGCCCTCGCGGCCGACCGCCACCGCGGTGCGCAGGTACACGTCCTTGGTGTCGAGCGCGGGCCCCATCTCACTCCACCAGTTCAGGAACCCGGGCTGCCAGGACTCCAGCGCCCGCTGCAGCCGGCGGTCGCCTGCGATGTCGACGTTGTTCGGGATCCGTTCGCCGTAGTCGATGGAGCTCGTCATGTCACACCCGCTTCCTGTCGAAGTCGGCCTTGCGTCCCGTGCCGTAGCGGCGCAGCGCGCCGTCGGGGCCGGCCGCACTCGGCCGGATGAAGATCCAGTTCTGCCACGCCGAGAGCCGTCCGAAGATCCGCGTCTCCATGGTCTCCGGGCCCACGAACCGGTGGTTGGCCTCCATGCCGGTCAGGGCGTCCGGGGACAGCGAGGAGCGCTCCTCCAGCGCGATGCGCACCTCGTCATGCCAGTCGATGTCGTCGGGGGCGTCGGTGACCAGCCCGAGCTCGACGGCTCCCCCATCGCCGACGGCTCCGGTGGCGAGGATGCGGCGGTCGGTCTCGCGCCGCAGCGCCGCGAGGTGCTCGTCGTCACCGGGGAAGCGGGAGGCGAGCCGCGAGATCCCGGTCGCCATCGGGAACGTGCCGAAGTTGCTCGCGGTGAGCACCAGTTGGGCTTGCCCGCCCTCTTCGCTGGCGTCGGCATCCTCCCAGGGGCCGTCGAGCATGTACTGCCGGTCGCAGGCCAGCGCCAGCTCCAGCAGCGCGCCCGCGAAGCAGCTGCCCGGCTCGATGAGCGCGAACAGGCTGCGGCTGGTGACGTCGAGGCGCTTGAGGGTCCGCTTGAAGTAGTGCCGGATCTCGTTGACCAGCCAGTCCGTGCCACTGTGCTCGGCGATGATGCGCTCGAAGGCCAGCGCGCCTTCGACATCACCGCTGGTCTTGATCACCCAGGTACCGAGCTCGAGCTCGTTGGCGCGCAGCCGCAGGATGAGGTCGTCGAGCTCGCGGGTCATCGCCAGCGGCCAGCAGTCGGCGCCGAGCTCGTGGATCCGCTCGACGGTATCCGGGACCTCGGACGGGTCGGGGCCGTTTACCGTGATGGTCGCGATGCCGGCCTCGCGGTCGAACTCGGCGCGCACGTACCGGTAGCGGATCCCGTCCTCGGTGACCTCACGCTGCAGCGGGGTCAGCTCGACGCCCGCCGCGCCGGTCGGCCGGTCCGACCGCGCGGCGGCGGCGCGGGCACGCTCGGCGACGGTGTCGTCGAAGGCCTTCTTCGGCACCGCCTCGTCGATCAGGCGCCAGTCCACGGCGGTCTTGCCGCGCATGCCCTCACTCTTGGTGGCGAAGACGTCGGCGCGGTCCTTGCGCACCCGCCGCTTGTCGGTGACCCGGGTCAGGCCGCCTGTGCCGGGCAGCACGCCCAGCAGCGGCACCTCCGGCAGCGCTACCGCCGAGGAGTTGTCGTCGACGAGCAGGATCTGCTCGCAGGCCAGCGCCATCTCGTAGCCGCCGCCGGCGGCAGTGCCGTTGAGCGCGGCGATCCAGGTCTGGCCGGAGTTCCCGCTCGCGTCCTCGATGCCGTTGCGGGTCTCGTTGGTGAACTTGCAGAAGTTCACCTTCCACGGATGGCTGGACTGCGCCAGCATCTTGATGTTCGCCCCTGCGCAGAAGTTCTTGTCCCGGTCACCGGTGAGAACCACCGCGCGCACCTCGGGATGTTCGAAGCGCAGCCGCTGG
>WHSY01000150.1:0-1169 GCA_009379815.1 Pseudonocardiaceae bacterium | reverse complement strand
GTGCCGGTAGGAGTCGGGGTGCGTGTCGAACGACACCTCGGTTGTGGTGTCGGCTGCCGCGCCGGTCTGCTCGGCCCCGGCGGGCTGCTCGGCCCCGGCGGGCTGGGTCGCTTCCCGATCAGCCGTGTCGGGCGGTGTCGAGACGGTCATGCTGCACGCCTCCTCTGTCAGCTCGCGTGACCGATATTCTACGTATCAACATAGTGACGTCAACTGCGTGTAGAACAATTTGCACACGCTGCGGGTGGTGGGTACCCGGCAGCGACCGTTGTCACTCCGACGGGCTGCGATCCGGCGCGCGCTCGCCCCGCGCGGCGAGGCGGTCGGCCAGCGCCTCGGCGGTGGAGCCGAGTGTCCCGCCGGTGCGTAGTGCACCCAGCTCGATGACGGGGACGGCGATGCCGGTGCCGTCCTGCTGGTCGAGCGTCCGAGGCACGGTCACCATGATGGTCGCGGGCACTGCGTCCGAGATCACGACGCGCAACATGCTGGTCCCCGCAACGATGACCAGTTCGTCCTCGCTGGTGGCGGGGTCGGCCACACCATCGAGGCCCGGTAGCTCGGCTCGGCCGAGCACGCAGTGGGCGGCGTTGACGACGGTGTGCAGCGCCGCCAGGGCGGGCAGGCGCAGGTGCAGCACCAGCTCCGGGTCGTTGATCGGGATGCCCTGCAGCCCCGCCGCGAGTTCGCCGCCCACCACGAGCGGAACACCGGCGTCGAGCGCGGGCCAGATCACCCGGCTCGCGGCCAGCCAGGTGTCGAATCCGAGACCGGCCCACAGCTGCCCGCCCGCGTCGAGACGCTCGTCGAGCGCGGCGCCGGTGGGTTCGAGGCCGAACGTCGGCGCCCACCCGGCCGTGGCCAGCATCCGCCGCAGCGTGCGCAGCGACGGTTCGGCGATGCCGCTCTCGTAGCGGCACAGCTGGGTGCGGCTGAGCCCGCAGCGCTGCGCCAGCTCGGTCTGGCTGAGCTGGTGCTCGTCACGCAGGGCGTAGAGCAGTTCGGCCACGGTGCGGTATCGGTGATCCTCGGTGCGCACACGACCACCGTGCCCGAGCCGCCGTTGCGGTGCGCCGGCCTGTCCACAGCCACGGCAGCCGTCCCCAGCTTCGCAGGAGACCCTTGACGGCGGCGGCGTGCTGTGCCTGCGGCGGGGCGGGGTGTTCGCG
>WHSY01000014.1:77242-77512 GCA_009379815.1 Pseudonocardiaceae bacterium | reverse complement strand
GCTCGTGCTCATCGTGATCTTCAGTGACCAGACGTGGCAGGCCGTGCTCGAGGCCACCCGGATCCGGACGGCTATCGGGCCCAGCATGTCCTGGTTCATGGAGCCCAACCGCTACCAGGCACTGTTCAGCCCCACGCCGAACGGGTCGCTGGCGCGCCGGTTCCCGGTGCTGTTGCTGTTGCTGTGTCTGGGGACCTGCCTGGTGGTCCTGCTGCGGCGCGGTGGCATCCCGGGCGCGGGGCTGGGCCCGAGCCGCAGGCTGATCGGCAC
>WHSY01000014.1:0-77232 GCA_009379815.1 Pseudonocardiaceae bacterium | reverse complement strand
GCTGACCGCACTGGCCACCAGCACCATGGTGCTGCGCTCCGCGCGCAACCGCTGGTGGTTCCTCTCCGGGCTGCTGCTCGTCCTGGCGCTGGCGACGACCGGCCCCAACGCGCCCTGGTACGTCTCGCAGTTCGGGGTGCCGTGGTTCGACATGCCACCCCAGCTCTTCGGGGTCTTCGCCAGCACGGCGCTGATCACCGCCGCGGGCATCGCGGCGGTGATCGCGGTCGCGGAGAACCTGCGCCACGAGCCGGGCGCACCACCCCCGCGACAGCCGCAACGCGCCGACTGGCGCCGCCGCGCGCTGCGGATCGGCTCCGCACCGCTCGCGGTGATCTGCGGGCTGATGGTGCTCTTCGAGGTCGCCACCATGATCAAGGCGATCCACGAGCAACGGGACAGCTACAGCCTCGGCGCGGCGAATATCGAGCACGTGCTGGGCTCGAGCTGCAACCTGTCCGATGCCGTGCGGGTCGAGCGCAACCGGCTGGCCGGGGCGCTGCCGCCGGTGCCGGTGATCGGGTTCGACGATCTGCCCCACCACGACGGGTTCACCCGCGACCGGTTGCCGGCGCCGGAACCGAGCGAGGGCGGGGAGGAAGGCGACGAGCAGTCGGTCGGCGGCGACCGGATCGACGAGCAGGAGACCGAGGGGGAGAACTCGGTGGGCACCCCGCCGAAGGGCCTCGGCGGCAACCAGATCCCGGTGTGGAGCAGCTACAGCCCGCAGGGCGCCGGCTTCGGCCAGGTCCGCACCGCGTGGCTCGAGCTGCCCGCCCGCGCGACCGAGGGCCGCGCACCCGTTGTCGTGGCGGTGGCAGGCAGGCTCGGCCCGGCCACTCCGATCACCGCGCAGTTCGGTGACCTCGACGGCGAGCGGGTCGAGGTCATCGGCGAGATGCCGGTCGGTGGCCCCGCGACCGACGACCCGCCCGGCTGGCGCGACTACCGGCTCGACATCACCGGTCGACCGGCGGCCGACGCCGACATCGTCCGGCTGGTGGCGGCAGACGCCGACGTCACCCCCGAGGGCTGGCTCGCCTTCGCCGAACCCCGGGTACCCCAGCTGGTCCGGATGACGGAGTTCATCGGCCGCGACACCCCGGTGTTCATGGACTGGCCCGTCGGGTTCGTGCACCCCTGCCTGCGGCTGTTCTCGATCCGCAACGGCATCGTCGAGATGCCCGAGTACCGGCTGCTGCCCGACGAACAGCTGCTGGTGGGCAGCAAGAACTGGTCGAGCGCCCGCGCCGGCGGACCACTGGGCTGGCTGGAGATCGTCGCCGACGAGCGGGAGGTGCCCACGTATCTCAAGGGCGCCTACGACACCGACTGGGGCAAGCTGACCGAGATCGAGCCGCTGGTCAGTGACGCGCGGCCGCCCACGGTCCGCACCGGGTCGCAGGTCCGCAGCGGCTGGTGGACCCCGGGACCGCTGTCCAGCAGGGGCCCCACCAGCACCGACATCTCCCCGCTGACCCGGTGACCCGCTCGCCCGTGCCGGCCCCGGACGGAAAGGGGCCCCCCGCGGAAACGAGGGGGAGGTGTTCCGCGAGGGGCGGCGAGTCCGGCTGGGGGTCCCGAACTCGCCCCTGCATCGTGCCACTTCCGTACTGCACCCCACGAGTGACTCCCGGCGCGTCGCACGGCGTGTCGCGCCGCCGAGCGCGCTCAGGAGCGGAATATCACCGCGCGCTGCACGACGAAGTTGATGCACGTCGCGGTGCCCTGCGCGATGACGAAGGCCAGCGTCAGGCGCCAGAGCGACGGTGGCAGCAGCGCGAGCATCACCGCGTTCATCCCGATCTGCACGGTGAACGTGGTGCCGTAGAGAGTCATCACGGACGCGAACTGGGCACCGCCGCCCGTGCCGTGGAACACCCAACGACGGTTGATCATGTACGCGGTCAGCGTGCCGAGCACCCAGCCCAGCGCCTTCGCCAGGTGCACCCACAGCCCGAGCCCGACCATCGCCAGGTAGGTGCCGTAGTCGACGAGCGCACAGCAGCCACCGACCAGCACGAACCGGGTCAGCTGCGGCGCCAGGCCCGGGCGTGGTCGTCGCGCTCGCCACGCCCGCCTCACCTGCGTGACGGCCACCCGGGGCTCCTCGCGGTCAAGGTCATCGATATGACTCAGGGTACCCAGCACATGCCCGCCGACCGGAAACTACCCTGCTGACGTGCCGGCACCCGACACATCGCCCAGCCGGTCGGCACCGCCACCGTGGCTGCTCGGAATCCTCGCAGGTGTGACGCTGGTGCTCGGCGTGCTGGTTGCGCTGGCCCCGGTGGTGGCCGAGGAGCCGGTGGTCAGCTGGCCCCGCGACGGGCAGTCGCCGACGTCGACGATGCTGCCGCTGTCGCCGTACCGGCCGCTGGCGTTCGACGCGACGGTCCCCTGCGCGTCGCTGCGCGCGCTCGACTCCCGGCCGCTCGGTGGCGACGCGCTGCGCACCGTGCCCGCGCCGACGGACCCCTCGACGAGACCCTCGACGGGCCCCGCCACGGAGGGTCTGACCGTGGCGGTGGCCGACGGCCGGGTGACGGTCAGCGTCTCGGGCACCGACGTGGCGACCGACCGGCTGCCGGACGGCGATTGCCGCTACCGGGTGATGGCCGACGCCGCGGGGGTGCGCGTCGACCGTGACGGGCAGCGCATCGCGCGGCAGCCGGGGCTGCTGCCGCCGCAGGTGGCCGAGCTGGCCACCGAGGCCGGCCCGGCCGCGGCCGCAGGGCTGGCGGTGGAACTTCGCCCCGACGACCGCTACGCGGGCCACCCGTCGGCGCTGAAACTGGCGCTGCTCGTGGCGCACGGCGTGGCGCTGGCCGCGACGCTGCTGCTGGCGGTGCGGCTGTGGCGAGGCCGTGACGGGCAACGGGCGCTGGTGGTGCCCCAGCGGTCCTGGGCCGACGGCGTGGTCGTCGCGGTGTCCGCGGCGTGGGCGGTGCTGGGGCCGGTGAACTGGGACGACTCCTGGTACACGCTGATGGCCCGCAACGCGGGCGAGGCCGGATACCTCGGCAACTACATCTACATGTTCAACGCCACCGAGGCCCCCTTCGTGGCGGCTCAGTACGTGATGCAGCTCTGGGGCACCCTCGGCGGCTGGGGACTGCTGTGGATGCGGGTGCTGCCGCTGGTCTACGGGCTGCTCGTGTGGGTGATACTGCGCTTCGCGCTCGTGAGTGGCGATGCGAGTCATGGCTCGCATCGCCACTCACGAGCGGTGCCGGCCGCATTGCTCGTGGCGCACCTGCTGTGGTGGCTGCCCTACGGGATGATGCTGCGACCGGAGCCGCTGATCGCGGTGTTCGCGGCCGCGGTGCTGCTGCTGGCCGAGATCGCCCGCAGGCGCCGCAGCCTCGGGGCGCTCGTACTGGCCACCTCGGCGACCGCGCTGGCCGTCACCGTCTCCCCCACCGGGATCGTGGCGGGCGCGCCGCTGGTGATGACGCTGCCTTGGCTGCTGGCGCTGCTGCGCGAGCGGGGCTGGGGGCAGCGGGTCACGGTCGTCGTCGTCGCGGCCGCGGCGGCGACGATCGCGGTGCCGGTCGGGTTCGCCGACGCGAGCCTCGGTGAGGTGCTCGATGCCACCGCGACGCACAGCTGGTACTACCTGACGCTGTCCTGGTACGAGGAGATCGTCCACTACAACGACCTGCTGATCATGGGCGACACGGGGGTGTGGGGTCGCCGGGCTCCAGTACTGCTCACGCTCGCCGTGCTGGCCGTCGTCGCTATGGGTAGCGGACGGCAGTCCGGGTCGGGCGACGCGCTGCGCCGGCTGCTGCTGTCCAGCGCGATCACGATGGCCGTCGCACTGGTGCTGCTCGCGGTGACACCCACGAAGTGGGTGAACCACTTCGGCGCGGTGGGCCCGGCGGGCACGGTCGTGCTCACCGCGGCGCTGCTGCGCTCCCCGCTGCCCCGGCGAGCGGGTTCGACCGTGCGGACCGTCGCGGTGGTCGTGCTCGCCCTGGCGACCGCGGTGGTGTTCGCGGGACCGAATCTGTGGCGCCCGTTCTCCGACTGGGGCCAGCCGTTCGGCAACCATCTGCTGCCCGAGGGCACTCGCTACGAGCTGAGCCTGCTGGCCCCGCACATCTTCGGCGTGTACCTGCGCAACCCCGTTGTGTGGCTGGTGTTCGCGGGACTGCTCGCCGCCGGGCTCGCCTGGTGGCGGCGTCGCGGCGGGCGGGCGCCGCTGACCACCGATCGCGGCCTGCTGGTGGCCGCGTCGGTGGCGTCGGTGACGCTGCTGCTGGCGGTCTTCGTCTATGCCCCGATCCGGCAGTACCCGGGCTGGACGGTGGCACTGTCGAACGTGCGGGCGCTGGCCGGGCAGCACTGCGGGCTCGCCGGCGCCGTGCAGGTTCTCGCGCCGCAGGGCCCGCAGCCCACGGCGACGGGCAGCCCCGAGCGGTCCGGGGACTTCGCGCTGGCCGCAGGCCGGCCGGCACCGCTGACGGCGCCGTCGGCGGGAACGACCGTGTGGCACGACTCGGTGCCACCCCGAGCTGGCGACCTCGCGGACGAGCAGGGGACGGTGACCACTCCGTGGTTCGCGCTGCCGGACTCGGCGGCGACGCACCTGAGCGTGCCGGTGGCCGCCGGGACCGTACGCGGGCAGCAGGTGACGGTGCAGTTCGGCACCGGCGACCCCGCCGACCCCCGCCCCACGAGCACCGTGGAGCCGGCGCTCGACCGCAGTGCGGGCCGGGACACCTGGCAGCAGGTAACGGTGGCGCTGGACTCCCAGGGGAGCTCGGGGGACTCGCGGGCCACCGCGTTCCGGATCGAGGCCCGCGACGAGGTGACCGGGGACGGCAGCTGGCTGGCGATCGCGGCCCCGTCGCTGACGTCCTGGCAGCCGGTGCGGACGCTGACTCGGGGGCAACCCGTCTTCGCCGACCAACTCTCGGCGGTGCTGTGGCCCTGCGTCGACCAGGTCCCGATCTCCGACGGGATCGTGACACCACCGTCGGTGCGGTTGCTGACCGACGACGGCATCCCCCGGTTCGTCCTGCGCAATCCGCACGACCCGCTGTGGGGTGGGACCTTCGTGCAGGTCGAGCGCGTCGCCACCTACGTGCGTCAGGCCTCGCGGATCCACCCCGCCGGGCCACCGACCCGGTCGTGGGGGCAGGTCCGCCGGGTCGTCTACGACCACCCGTTCGGCCTGGTGGAGGTGTCGACGGACACGTCGCTCGAGCCCGGCTGGGAGCGCGAGACGCCGGTGACCGGCGAGGCGTACTCCGGCCGGAAGTTCCTCGGCTGACGGCTACTGTCCCGACGTGTCCGAGCCGCAAGCCTCGCACCGGCAGCCGGCGTGGCGCCGCTGGGCGCTGGCCGGGCTGGCCGCGCTGGTGCTGGTCTCCGCACTCGGGGTCGTGTTGGCGCCGGTGCGGGCCCAGGATTCGGTGGTCAGCTGGCCCCGGGACGGGCAGCCACCGACGTCGACGGTGGTGCCGCTGGTCCCGTACCGGCCGCTGAGCCTCGACGCGACGGTCCCCTGCGCGACGCTGGCAGCGCTCGACGGGCGCGGCGGTGGTGCGGCGCTGCGCACCATGCCTGCCGACGTCGACACCCCACCGCGGCCCGGCCTGACGGTAGCGATCGAGGCCGGGATCGTCACCGTCACCGCCTCGGGCCGCGACCTGCTCGTCGAGCCGCTACCGCCCGGCCGGTGCGCCTACCACGTGGCCGCCGGCGCCGACGAGGTCCGGGTGGTGCGCGACGGGGCGCGGCCGGTGGTCGCACCGGGCCTGCCCGTACCCCAGGTCGCCGAGCTCGCCACCGACGCCGAGGGGTTACCGGCCGCGGCCGGCCTGGCCGTGAGCATGCACACCGACGCGCGGTACGGGTCGTCCCCGACGACGCTCAAGACGGCGCTGCTGGCGCTGCACGGCGCCGCGCTCCTGGCGCTGCTGGTGCTGGCATGGCGGAACTGGCGGGGCACCGGCGCCGCCGCGGTGTGGCCCCGGCCCGCGGTCCCCGACGCGGTCGTGGTCGCCGTGTCGGCGCTGTGGGTGCTGCTGTCACCGGTGAACTTCGACGATTCCTGGTACCTGCTGATGGCCAGGGGATTCACCGAATCCGGTGCGGTCGGCAACGCGATCTACATGTTCAACGCCACCGAGAACCCGTTCGTGGCCAGCCAGTACGCGCTGGCGATGTGGGGGTCGCTGGGCGAGTCGGTCTCGGCCGGGTGGGGCCTGGCCTGGATGCGGCTGCTGCCGCTGATCTACGGGCTGCTCGTGTGGGTGATGCTGCGGGTGCTGCTCGCCACGGTCGTGAGTGATGGTGCGAGCCATGGCTCGCAACAGCACTCACGAGCGGCGGCGGCCGCATTGCTCGTGGCGCACCTGCTGTGGTGGCTGCCGTACGGGATGACGCTGCGACCGGAGCCGCTGATCGTGGTCTTCGCGGCGGCGGCGCTGCTGCTCGCCGAGCTCGCCCGCCGCTCCCGGTCGGTGGGGATGCTCGCGGCGGCCACCGCGGTGGCCGCGCTGGCGGTCTCGGTCTCGCCGTCCGGGCTCGTCGCGCTGGCACCGCTGGTGCTCGCGCTGCCCTGGCTGGGGCGGTGGCTGCGCGCCGCCGGGTGGCCGCAGCGGGCCGGCGCGGTGCTGACGCTGGCCGCGGCCGGGACGGCGCTGATCCCGGTCGGGTTCGCCGACGCCACGCTCGGCGACGTGCTGGAGGCCACCGCGGTGCACCAGTGGTACTACCAGACCTTCGCCTGGTACGAGGAGGCCATCCACTACGAGACTCTGCTCTCGCTGCCCGACTCCAGCCAGTGGGCGCGCCGGGCGCCGGTGGTGCTCACCCTGGCGGCGCTCGCGCTGGTCGCCCTCGGCATTCGCCCCGGCCGCGAGGGCGGGCCCGCGCGCCGGCAGATGCTGCGCAGCGCGGTGGTCTCGGCGGTCGCGCTGGCGCTGCTGTCGCTGACCCCGACCAAGTGGGTAAACCACTTCGGTGCGGTCGAGGCCGCACCCACCGTGCTGCTCGCCATCGCGCTGCTGCAGGCACCGCTGCGCCGGGTCGGGTTGGTCACGACGGCGGTGGGAACCGCGCTGCTGGTATGGGCGGTGTCGGTGAGCTACGCGGGGCCGAACTTCTGGCGGCCCTACTCCGACCGCGGCCAGCCCTTCGGCGACCACATGATCAGCAAAGCCACCCCGGAGCGGGTCGCCGAGCTCGCACCCCACATCGGCTCGCTGTACCTGCACGATCCGGCGATCTGGGTCGCCGTCGCGCTGGCCTTCGCGGCCTGGGTGCTGTGGCGGCGCCGCCGCGGCGCCGCCACCGGCTTCACACCCGATCGAGGCCTGCTGCTGGTCGCGTCGGTGTCGATCGTGGTGCTGACGCTCACGGTGTTCGTCTGGGCGCCGATCCGGCAGTACCCGGGTTGGACCGTGGCGATGTCGACGATCGAGTCGGGCCTCGGCAGGTCCTGCGGGTTGGCACACCACGTCCGGGTGCTCGCCGACACCGAGGACCAGCCCGGCCGACCGGTGGGCACGGCGGTCCGGCGGCAGGGCTTCGCGGCGGCGGCGGCCCTCGCCGCGCCGGTGGCACCGCCGACGCCCGGTTCGCAGGTCTGGCACGACGCCACTCCGGGCGGTCCGGCCACCGGCGAGCTGGTGACCCCCTGGTACCCGCTCCCGGACAGCGGCGACGCCACCCACCTCGTGGTACCGCTGCTCGGCGGGCAGGTGCACCGCCAGCGGGTGTCGCTGCAGTACTCCACCGGGACCGGCCCCGCTGCCCCGGTGACCGGATCCGCCCCGGTCGACATCCTGCAGGAGGTACCCTCGGGCGACTGGCAGGAAGCACCGGTGGCACTCGACGCGCTGGGTCGCGACCGCCCGGCGCAGGTGCGGCTCGTCGTCGAGGACCGGGTGACCGCCGCCGGCGGGTGGATCGCCGCCGCCGAGCCCCGGCTGGCGCGCTGGGAGCCGGTGACCTCGTTGACCCGCGGCCGGCCGGTGTACGCCGACCAGGTGTCGGCGGCGTTGTGGCCCTGCGTGCGGCAGGTGACCGTCGAGCACGGTATCGCCCAAGCACCGGCGGTGGCGCTGCTCGCCGACGAGAACTTCCGCAGGCAGTTCCTGGACATCGCCTTCCGCATCAGCCAGGGCGGCACGCAGGTACCGGCCGACCGCACGTCGGCGTCGGTCCGCGTCCGCACCAAGCTGGTCCCGCCCGGCCCTCCGGCGCTGCCCTGGGGCCGGGTCGAGCGGATCGTCTACGACCACCCGGTCGGCCTGGTCGACCTGCAGGTGCAGCAGGTGCACCGGTGGGGCTGGGATCGGCTGCCGACCCTGTCGGGCGAGGGTTACAACGGCTATCGGCGCGGAACCAACCCCTGGAACACCGCGGGCTAGCGCGTCCGCCTCCGCCTCCGCGTCCGCGTCCGCGTCCGCCTCCGCGTCCGCCTCCGCGTCCGTCTCCGCGTCCGTCTCCGCCATCGGATCGGAACCAGGCTCAGCGCGCTGATGCCGCAGGCAGGCACGGCGGCGAGGCGGCCTGACGGCCCCCGTACCCTTCGGACGTGTCGCGACCCGCCTCCACCGACCCCCACCGATCCCGGCGCACGGCGTGGACGATCGCGGCGTTGGCGCTGCTCACCGGCGTGCTGGGGATACTCGTCACGCTCGCACCCGTCACCGCCGACGACCCGGTGGTGAACTGGCCGCGGGCAGGCGAGGAACCGACGTCGACCGTGTTGCCGCTGTCGCCGTACCGTCCGCTGCAGCTCGATGCGACGGTCCCCTGCGCGACGCTGGCGGCGCTCGACGGGGGCGGCGGCGGCGACGCGCTGCGCACGATGCCCGCCGACCTGGGCGGCACCCCCGGCGAGGGGCTCGTGGTAGCCGTCGAGTCCGGCACGGTGACCGTGACGGCCTCGGGGCGCGAGCTGCTCGTCGAGCCACTGCCCGCCGGGGACTGCGCCTACCATGTCAGCGCAGCCGCGGGGGGCGTCCGGGTCGCGCGCGACGGCGCGCAGCTGGCGACGGCGCCCGCGCTGCTGCCCCCGCAGGTCGCCGAGCTCGCCACCGCCGCACAGGGCCTGCCGCAATCGGCGGGCCTGGCCGTCGAGCTGCACACCGATGCCCGCTTCGAGTCCAGCCCCACACCGCTGAAGATCGTGCTGCTCGTCGCGCACGCGCTGAGCCTGGTCGCGGTGCTGGCGCTGGCGTGGCGGCACTGGCGGGGCAGCGGGCCAGGGCTGGTGCGACCGCGGCTGTCGGGCGCCGACGGGGTGGTCATCGCGGTGTCGCTGGCCTGGGTGGCGCTGGGCCCGATCGGCATCGACGACTCCTGGTACCTGCTCATGGCGCGCAATGCGACCGAGTCGGGCTACTTCGGCAACTACGTCTCCCAGCTCAACGCCGCCGAGAACCCGTTCGTCGCCAGCCAGTACCCGATGCTGGCGTGGGGTGCGCTGGGCGGGTGGAGCCTGGCCTGGATGCGGCTGCTACCGCTGGCCTACGGGCTGGCCACCTATGCGCTGCTGCGGGTGCTGCTGGCCACCGTGCTGGGCCGCGTCGGGCAGCGACGGGCGGTGCCGTGGGCGCTGGCGCTGGGGCACCTGGTGTGGTGGCTGCCCTACGGGATCGCGCTGCGCCCGGAGCCGCTGATCGTGCTGTGCTCGGCCGGGGTGCTGGTGCTCGCCGAGCTGGCCCGGCGCCGCGAGTCGGTCGGTGCGCTCGCCGCGGCCACCGTGGTCGCGACCCTGGGGGTGGCCGTGTCCCCCACCGGGCTCGTCGCCGCCGCGCCGCTGGTGTTCGCGCTGCCGTGGCTGTGGCGGTGGCTGCGCGCCGCCGGGTGGCCGCAGCGGGCGGGTGCGGTGCTGCTGGCCGGGGCGTCGGCGTCGGTGATGACGCTGCCCGCCTTCGCCGACGCCACGCTCGGCAACGTCGTCGAGGCCACCGCGGTGCACCGCTGGTACTACCGCAGCCACCCCTGGCACCAGGAGATCCTGCATTACGCGAAGATCCTCGAGGACGGTGACCCCGGCGCCTGGGGCAAGCGGCTGCCGGTGCTGCTCACCCTCGCGGTGCTGCTGGGCGCCGCGATCGCACTGGGCCGTCGGGCGGGAACCGGCGGGCCGCTCGGGCGGTTGCTGGCGATGTCGGCAGGCACCACCGCCGTTGCCCTGGCCCTGATGTCGCTGACGCCGACGAAGTGGGTGAACCACTTCGGTGCCGTCGCCGCGTCGGCCTCGGTGCTGCTGGCGGCGGCGGCGCTGCGCTCCCCCGTGCCGCGGCGCGCCCCCGCCGCGGCCGTCACGCTGAGCGCGATCGCGGTGGGCGTGGCGGCCGCGGTCGGCTACGCGGGACCGAACCTGTGGCGGCCGTTCGCCGACTGGGGCATGCCCTTCGGCGACCACACCAACCTGAACACCCCCTACGAGAAGAGCCTCACCACCCCGGGCGTCGGGCCGGTGGACCTGCACAACCCGCTGGTGTGGCTCGCGGTCGCGGCCGCCGCCGTGTGGTGGGCGCGACGCCGCCGCCGGCGTGGCCTGGCGACGGGACCGCGTCCGGACCGCGCGCTGCTCGTCACGGCGGGCGGGCTCGGTGTGGTGCTGATGCTCGCGGTGTTCAGCTACGCCCCGCTGCGGCAGTACCCCGGACCATCGCTGGCGATGATCAATGCGCAGTCGCTGACCGGATCGGGCTGTGGCCTGGCCGGTGACGTCCGGGTGTTCACGGCTGCCGATCGCGGGCTCGGCCCACCGCTCGGTGCGGCGCAGCTACGCGGCGACATGCGCGCCGGCCCGCTACCCGCCCGGTCGCTGCCCGGGCCTGTCTGGCATGACGACGTGGCCGGCGGCGCCAGCACCGGAGCGGTGATCACACCCTGGTACCCGCTGCCCGAGGATGCCGGTGACGGTCGCATCGTGCTGCCGGTGTCGGGCGAGCTGTCCGGGCAGCGCGTGGCGCTGCAGTTCCGGGTGGGAGCCGGCGTCCGCACGATCGAGCTGCACCCGGGCGAGGCCGACGAGGGGTGGACGAGGGTCGCCGCGAAGGTGCCCGCAGCCGACGGGCAGCGCCCGAACGCCGTGCGGGCCGTCGCCGAGGACATCGTGACCGGCCCCGGCAGCTGGCTGGCGGTGGGCCGCCCCCGGCTCACCGAGCCGGGCCGCGTGAGCGAGGTGACCGCCGGACGGCCGGTGTTCGCCGACCAGGCGTCCGCCGCGTTGTGGCCGTGCGTCGACCAGATCGCCATCGCCAACGGCATCGCGCAGCCACCCCGAATGCGGCTGCGCACCGGCGACGGGCTCGAGCACGCCACCGAGGAGAACACCGCGCGCCCCGGCAACGGCGGCACGCTCGCGCAGGTCGACCGCACCGTCGACTGGGTGGAGCTGCCCTCGTCGCTGGCCCCCCGGGGCGTGCCCACGCTGGACTGGGGGCACATCGAGCGGGCCGAGTACGTCCACCCGCCCGTGCTCGTCGACCTGCGGGTGGACCACGAGCGGCGCTGGGGGTGGGAGCAGCGGCCCACCCTGGCCCGGCAGGACTACTCCGGCCGCAAGTTCATCGGCTGACCCTTTCATCGGCTGACCTGCCGCCCTGAGCCGGCACCGGACCTGCTCGGTAGGCTCGCGCCGATGAGCAAGACCGCCAGGCGCAGCCTCACCGGCTGGGGCCGCACCGCGCCGAGCACCGCGCGAGTGCTGTGCGACCCGACAGTCGAGTCGATCCAGCATGCCGTGACCGGTGCAGGGCAGCGGGGCGTGATCGCGCGCGGGCTGGGCCGCGCCTACGGCGACCCGGCCCAGAACGCCGGCGGCCTGGTCATCGACATGCCCGGCCTGGACCGGATCCATTCGATCGACGCCGACTCGGCCGTGGTCGACCTCGATGCCGGGGTCAGCCTGGACACCCTGATGCGCCGGGCGCTGCCGTTCGGGCTGTGGGTGCCGGTGCTGCCGGGCACCCGCCAGGTCACGGTCGGCGGCGCGATCGCGGCCGACATCCACGGCAAGAACCATCACACCCAGGGCAGCTTCGGCAACCACGTGCTGTCGATGGACCTGGTCACCGCCGACGGGTCGGTGCGCACGCTGACCCCAGGAGGGGCCTCGAGTCCCGAAGACACCGAGCTGTTCTGGGCGACCGTCGGCGGGATGGGCCTGACCGGCGTGCTGGTCCGCGCGACGATCCAGCTCAAGCACACCGAGACCGCCTACTTCGTCGTCGACACCGAACGCACCGTCGACCTCGACGAGCTGATGGCGCGGCTCACCGACGGCACCGACGACCAGTACACCTACTCCGTCGCCTGGTTCGACTCGATGTCCACGGGGTCGCGGATGGGCCGGGCGGTGCTGACCCGCGGCTGGGGCGCCCGCCGCGAGGACCTGCCGCCCAAGCTGCGTCGCGACCCGCTGCGCTTCGACGCCCCGCAACTGCTCACCGCGCCGCCGATCTTCCCGTCCGGGCTGGTGAACCGGGCGACGATCGCCGCGTTCAACGAGGTCTGGTACCGCAAGGCCCCGGTGCACCGCCGCGGCGAGGTGCAGAACATCACGCAGTTCTTCCACCCGCTGGATCTGGTCGGCGACTGGAACCGCGTCTACGGGCCGCGCGGGTTCCTGCAGTACCAGTTCGTGGTGCCCTTCGGCGCCGAGCAGACGTTCCGCCGCGCCGTCGAGACGATCAGCGCATCCGGGCAGGTGTCGTTCCTCAACGTGCTCAAGCGCTTCGGCGCCGGCAACGAGGCGCCGCTGTCGTTCCCCACACCCGGCTGGACGCTGACCGTGGACATCCCGATCGGGCCGGGGCTGGCGGCGATGTGCGACCGGCTCGACGAGCTGGTGCTGGCGGCCGGTGGGCGGCTGTACCTGGCCAAGGAGTCTCGGACGTCCGCGGCGGCACTGCACCGCATGTACCCGCGGCTCGAAGAGTGGCGCAAGGTACGCGCGACGGTCGACCCGGACGGCATCTTCGCCTCCGACCTGTCGAGGAGACTGCAGCTGTGACAACGAACCTTCTGTGACAAGGAAACATCGATGATCGACGCTGTCGGCAACCCCCAGTCCCTGCTGCTGCTCGGCGGCACCTCCGAGATCGCCCTGGCGACTGCCGAGCGCTACGCCGCCGCCCGGTCGCTGCGGGTGCTACTCGCTGCGCGACCGTCGGAGCGGCTCGACGCCGCGGCCGATCGGTTGCGGGGCGCCGGCTGCACCGTCTCGACGCTGCCGTTCGATGCCCGCGCCCCCGAGACGCACGCCGAGGTGGTCGAGAAGGCATTCGCCGACGGCGACATCGACGTCACCCTGGTGGCCTTCGGGTTGCTCGGCGACCAGGAGAAGGCCTGGACCGACGTCCCCACCGCCGTCGAGCTCGCGCAGGTCAACTACCTCGCCGCGGTGTCGGTGGGAGTGGCGCTGTCCTCGGCGTTGCAACGCCAGGGGCACGGCACGATCGTCGCACTGTCGTCGGCGGCCGGCGAGCGCGCACGGCGCTCGAACTTCGTGTACGGCTCGACCAAGGCCGGGCTCGACGTCTTCTACACCGGGCTGACCGAGGCGCTGCGCCCCGCCGGCATCAAGGTGTGCGTGGTCCGGCCCGGGTTCGTGCACACCAGGATGACCCGCGGCATGACCGCCGCGCCGCTGTCGGTGACACCCGAGCAGGTCGCCGATGTGATCATCGAGTCGGTCGCCAAGGGCCGGGAGCAGGCGTGGGCTCCCCCGCAGATGCGGTTCGTGATGTCCGCGCTGCGCCACGTCCCGCGACCGATCTTCCGTCGCCTGCCGATCTGACCGCACCGCGCCCACGCCGCCGTGTCCGTGAACTCGACGCGATGGGGGTTCCCGGGGCGGACAACCCCCATGCCGTCGAGCTCATGGACGGCGAGCCGGCACGATCACGCCGCGGCCGCCGCCGCTGCGAGCTCCGCGAGCCAGCCGGCGAGCACCGCGGGGAAGCCGGCGATCTCCTCCATCGGGTAGTGCCCGATCCCTTCGAGGATGTCCAGCCTGCAGCCCGGCACCTGCGCCGCCGTCCACCGCACGTCGTCGAGGTCGAGCCAGAAGTCATCGGCCCCGGCCACCAGTCGAAGCGGGCAGCGGATCTGCACCAGCTGCTCGCGCAGGTCATGTGCGGCCCAGCCGATGAGGTCGGAGGTGGAGATCGCCGGGTCTTCGCGGCGGTGCATCGTCGCGATCAGCTCGGCCCTGGACCCGGGCACGGCAGCGCCACACGAGGCCAGCGTGCCGTAGTAGGTGCGGTCGGCCACGCTCGGCGCCGCGGCGGCCTCCAGCGACCGTTGCAGCCCGCGGACCGACAGCCGGGTGTTGCGGGCGTCGGCCTCCATCGCCACCGCCGAGGTCACCGCTTCGGGAGCCGACGCGGCGAGGTCGAGCGCGATCTTGCCGCCGATCGAGCAGCCGACGACGCTGAACCGTGTGACGCCGAGCCCGGCGAGCAGTTGCAGGCACCAATCCCGGTAGTACGCGAGGTCGGTCACCGGACCGCCGGCCGCGGGCTCGGAGCGGCCGTGCCCCGGCAGGTCGCAGACGATCACCTGGTAGCCGTGCGACGGCAGCTCGCGCAGCACGTCGCGCCACTGCACGCCGCTCTGACCCGCGGTGTGCAGGCACAGCACCGGCGGGCCGTCACCGGCGATCTCCACGAACCCGGTGCGGCCGTCGATCGTCAGGTGGTCACAGCGGTTCATGTCGCCATCCCGGCCAGCTCGCGGATCGCGTCCCATGCGGTGACGACCGCCTTGGTCATCCGCAGGTACTCGTGGGTGTTGCCGCTGGCGGAGAAGTCCCCGCGCATGGCGCGCGCGATGTAGTCGTTGCGGGACGAGGCGGCCAGCTGCACCCAGGCGAGCTCGCTGCCTGCGACCGTGAACGTCGGCCCGGCCGGCGTCGAGCGGGCGGTCTCGAGCACCCGGCCGCGGTAGATCCGCAGCTGCACCGCCTCGCGGCCCGCGGCCAGCGCGATCGACCCGTCGAACGCCGCGGTGGCGTCGGCGAAGTCGGGATGGTCGGCCAGCAGCGGCGCGAGGCGCTGCGCCCACTCGCGGGTGCCGAAGTCGCGGCCGGCGTCGACGGGTCCCCCAGCGTCGACGGGTCCCCCGGTGTCGCGGGCACGCACGAGCATCGCCGAGGTGCCGTGCTGCACGGTGGTGCCGTCCCCGTTGACCAGTCGCAGCGCCCGGTTGACCACCCCCCGGTCACCCCGCGAGCTGCGCCGGCACCGGGTGATCGTCATCTCGAAGTGCACCCGATCCCCGACCAGCAGCGGCGCGCTGAAGCTCCAGTCCAGGTCGAGCAGGGCGATCGCGGTGTCGGCGACGATGCCCATCTCGTGCATCAGCCCGAACAGCGCGGCGATCCCGAACGGCCCCTGCAGCACCGGCGCGGGAAAACCCAGTTCCTTCGCGTGCTGCGGGTCGGTGTGCAGCAGGTTCTCGTCTCCCGAGACGCGGGTGAACGTCGCGAGGTCGTCGTCGGTGATCGTGCGGGCGCCGCTGCGCCACTGCTGCCCGACCGCGAAGTCCTCCAGGTGCACGCCTCACACACCTTCCAGCAGGGCGAGCGCGTATCGGGCGTAGCGCTGCGCGATGCCGCCGACCGACAGCGGACCGTCCGGGCGGTACCAGATCGTCACGCCCGCGCACATCGTCAGGATCGCCCTGGCGGCCTCACCCGGATGCGGGGTGCGGAAGGCCCCCTCGCGGATTCCCTCGGCGACCAGCTGCTCGAACAGCCGCTCCTGCCGGTCCCGTGCGGCCACGAGGTCGGCGCGCCGCCGCGCATCGAGGTAACGCAGCTCGCTGTTGGCCACGAAGCACTCGGCCTGACGCTCGACGTCGAATCGCACGTGCGCCGCGACGGCGGCCCCCAGCCGGTCCGCGATCGTCGGCCGCGCCTGCTGCAGCGCCTGCCGGGTGTCGGCGAGCTGGTCGGCGCTTGCCCGTCGCAGCACCGCGACCAGCAGGTCCTGCTTGGAGTCGACGTAGTTGTACAGGCTGGCCAGCCCGACATCGGCGCGAGCGGCGATGTCACGCATGCTCGCGCCGTGGAAACCGAGTTCGTGGAACGCCGCCAGCGCGGCGGCGAGAATGGACTGCTCCGCGCGGACGGCGCGGGCCTGCCGGGCACGGGCTGCCGGGCGTTGCACCGCCGTCGCCGATCCACCGCTGACCATCGCACCCCTGTTACGAACGTACGATCGTTCGTAATTTAACCGGCGTCATCCGGGTGGGTCAACCCTGATCGTGCCGGTTACGCGTCCTCGTCCGCGAGGCCTTCCTCATCGTCGGTCGTGCCCGGATCGGTCAGCGTCTGGCACAGGTCGTCATAGATCGGCGTCGACATGATGAGCTCCTCCCTCCAGCTCCGCGGCGATGCACTACCCGCGACGGGTGCTATCCAAACCAGACACCCATTCCCCTGGTGTCCGTGAACCCGATGCCGCGGGGCTCGCAGCGGCTGCCGACTCCCATCGCGTCGAGCTCATGGCAGCAACAGGCGGGACCGGCGCGCGACGGAGCTCTGGACCCGGACGAACATCTCATCCGGGTATCCGTACACGTCAGTCGAGGTGAAGCGCAGTACCGACCAGTCGCACCCGTCCAGCAGGTTGGCTCGGTGCGCATCCGCCTCCTGCTGCCACTGCTTCAGGTGCCCCCGCCCGTCGTACTCCACCGCGAGCCGTAGTCGCGGATATGCCATGTCCACCCGGGCCACGAACACCCCGTCGATGTCGTACACCGTGAACTGCAGCTCGGGACGCGGCAGACCGCGCAGCACGAGGACCAGGCGGCTGCGCGTCTCCATCGGTGATTCCGCACGCGGATCGGACAGGTCGATCACCCCGGTAACCCGGCGACGCCACCGCGCCCGGGGGTTGGGATCGCCCGGGACGCAACCCGAGCCGAGCACCTCCGCCGCCGAGTACCCGGACAGCACACCGTCCCCGTTCAACCTGAGCGCCACCCCGCGGGAACGGTTCGCGAGGTTCGAGGGAAGCTCCGCAGCTGCGAACACGTCCACGCCCAGCTTCCGGAACCGTGGCCCGCGCAGCACATCCCTGGTCACCAGGCCGGCGCGGATGGCCTCGGACCCACGGAAGGGACCTCGCAGTTCTGGCATGACGGGAGCGTCGCGGTCGCGCACCTCCCGATGCCAGCACCGGACGACCGAGCTGTGGATAACCGGCCAGTTGTGGATAACTCCCGCCGCCGTGGGCCTCACCGGCCCATCACCGGCCGCCGTGGCTCCGCTGCCGCGGCGGCATGCCATCGCCGCCCGCGGCATGCCACCGCGGCCTGCGGCACTTGCCACCGCGGCCTGTCCATGAACTCGACAGGGTGGGGCTCGCAGCGGAAACCCACCCCCATGGCGTCGGGTTCACGGACAGCTTGGGGGCCGCGGGGCGCGGCATGCGGCATGGGGTGCCGCGCGGCGTCAGAGGTAGACGGCGGCGACGAGGATGGCGACGAGCCCGGCTCCGAGCACCTGCAGCACGCGGTCGCCGAGCGCGATGTCCTCGGGCTCGCCACCGTTGCCGCCGTCGACGTCGACGGCGTAGCGCAGCACCGCGATGACGAACGGCACCAGCGAGATCACCGGCCAGCGCGAGGACGTCCGCTCGGTGATCTCGAACGCCCACAGGCTGTAGGTGGTGATGAGCACGGTGGCCGACAGCGTCCACACGAAGCGCAGGTAGGAGGCGGTGTAGCGCTCCAGTGACTTGCGGATCTTCGCGCCGGTGCGCTCCGCGAGCCGGATCTCGGCGTAGCGCTTGCCTGCCACCATGAACAACGAGCCGAACGCCGCGACGAGCAGGAACCACTGCGACAGCGCGATCTCGGCCGCGGCACCACCGGCGATGGCGCGCAGCAGGAACCCGGAGGCGACGATCGAGATGTCGATCACGGGCTGGTGCTTGAGCCAGAAGCAGTAGGCCAGCTGCACGACGATGTAGACGGCGGTGACGACGGCCAGTTCGGTCGAGGCCAGCAGCGAGATGCCCAGCGCCCCCGCGAGGACGAGGACCGCGACCACCGTCGCGAGCACCGGCGGGACCACGCCCGCGGCGATCGGCCGGTTGCGCTTCGTGGGATGTGCGCGGTCTCCCTCGACGTCCTTGATGTCGTTGACCAGGTACACGCCGGCCGCGGCGAGCGAGAACGCCACGAACGCGAGCGCGACGTCGCCCAGCACGCCGAGCCTGCCGATGTCGCCGCTGGCGAACGGCGCGGCGAGCACCAGCACGTTCTTCACCCACTGCCGCGGGCGCATCGTGCGGACCAGGCCGGTGACCACGTTGCCGCGCTGGGCAGGCGCCTGAGCCGGTGCTGTGGTCGTCATCGCTTCGGTCCCCTTCCACGCAGCCGCCGCCGCACGGCCATGCCGACGAGCGCGCCGAGCGCCGACCCCGCGAGGACGTCGGTCGGGTAGTGCACCCCGAGCACGAGCCGGCTGGCCAGCATCGGAGGAACGAGCACCGGGGCCAGGGGGCGACCCATCAGCCCACCGTAGAGCACCGCCGCCGCGGTGGTGGACGTCGCGTGCGAGGACGGGAACGAGTACCAGCTCGGCGTGTCGACCAGGACCTGCACCGCCTCGTCCATCGGGCGACGGCGCCGCGCCAGGCGCTTGAGCACAACCGACGCCGCGTGCGCGGCCACGACGCCGGTTGTGGCGATCACCCACTCGCGACGGCGCGGGCGGTCGATCAGCGCGCCGAACGCCCCGCCGACGATCCAGCCCACGGCGTGCTCACCGAACATCGAGAGCCCGCGGGCGGCGCCGACCACCCCGGGTCGGCCGATCCGGCGCTGCACCTGCGCCACCACGGCCGTCTCCCGGCTAGCCGCCGGACGTCGCTGCAGCATCGCTCATGCCTCCTGGGTTCAGGACCCGAACACCTGCTTCCACCCCTGCCTGCTGGTCAGCTCGGGCATGGCGGCACGGTAGCGCCGCCGCATCCGCGGGAACTCCCTGGCCAGCCGCCAGTGCAGCTCCGCCGAGCGGGCCAGCATCGCGCGGAAGGCCTCCGGGTCACGCTTGCGATAGGTGACACCGCGGCCGTCCGACGTCGACACCGTCACCCCGTCGAGCTGGGACAGCACGAACCAGCGGGCGTCCTGCGCGGCGAGGTTGAGCTGCGGGCGGCGGTGCGTGCGGGCGTCGGCCGGCCGCAGCTGGTGCGTCAGCCGCTTGAGCAGGGTCGCGCCGATGGTCAGCGGGTTGGTGGGCGGCTTGAGCATCCCCTGGACGGCGAGCTGGTTGCGCGTCGGCAGGGGCAGCTCGCGAGACGGCACGACCTGGCCATCGGTGAAGTCGGCGCAGCGCTCGCGGACCTCGCCCAGCGCGGTGGGCAGCTTGGCCACCAGCGTCTCGGGCCCGTCGAGGAAGTCGAGGATGGCCATCTCCTGCAGCGCCAGCGTGGAGTACTCCATCGTCATCGCATGCTTGAGGGCATGCTTGAACGAGTCGGCGAGCATTGTCCTGGGGACCTCGTCGGGGCTGTGCAGCGCGGCGCCCACGAGGCGGTTGCGCAGGTGGAAGTAGGCCTGCCAGTCCGTGGCGTCGTCCTTGTCCGCGAACGACATGTGCCAGATGCCGACGCCCGGCACGGTGGCGGTCGGGTAACCGGCGGCACCGGCCCGCAGCCCGTACTCGACGTCGTCCCACTTGATGAACAGCGGCAGCGGCATCCCGACGTCCTCGGCCACCGCGCGCGGGATCAGGCACATCCACCAGGCGTTGTAGTCGACGTCGGCGCGCCGGTGCAGCCACGCCGTCTGCCGCAGCGGCTGCTGGGCGAAGTCGTGGTCGTACTCGGTGTTCGGGGCGGGAGCCCACCGCATCCGGTGCCGGTCGACGACCTCGCCCCAGGCGTGCAGCCGGGACCGGGACTGCGACTGCAGCATCTGCCCGCCGACGAGCATCGGATCGCGGGCGTAACGGGAGAAGGCGACCGCGCGCAGGATCGAGTCGGGCTCCAGGACGATGTCGTCGTCCATGTAGAGGATCTGCTCGCAGTCGGTGTTCTCCAGCGCCTCGTACATCACCCGCGCGTAGCCGCCGGAGCCGCCGATGTTGGGCTGGTCGATGATCCGCAGCCGGCCGTCGAGGCCGGCTTTCGCCTCGGCGAAGCCGTCCTGGTCGACGACCTTGCTCGCACCCTGGTCGGGAATGACCACAGCGGTGATCGCCGAGCGCACCAGCGGGTCCTCGCCGATCGCGCGCAGCGTGGCGACGCAGTCGGTGGGCCGGTTGAACGTCGGCATGCCGATGGTGACCGCGGCACGACCCGGCGCGGCATGCGGGGCGTACCAGCCACCGGAGTGCACCACGAGCTCGGAGTCGTCGGTCGTCAGGTCGAACCAGTACCAGCCGCCGTCCTCGAACGCATCGAGACCGAGCTCGAGGTCGAGCTCGTGGTGGCCGGGGCTCTCGAACAGCTCGCCGTGCGCGTGGACCTGGGTCGCATCGGCCTTGGAGCGGTAGACGTCGAGGCGGCCCGCCCCCTCGAGGGCCAGCCGCAGGTGGATCGTGCGCAGCGTGCTCCAGCGCTGCCAGTAGCTGGCGGGGAACGCGTTGAAGTAGGACGCGAATGACACCTCGGTGTCCGCCGGGATCCGTACCGACGTGCGCGACAGCGTCCGGACCCGCCGCGCGCTGGGGCTGGAGAAGGTGACCTCGACGTCGACGTCGTTGGGCCTGCGGGCGGCCGACCCGGCAGGCGGCCACACCCGCCGAGCGGTGGCGGAGTACTCGTCGACGTAGAGCGCGCGGACCGCCATCGGGTCGGCCCGCCGAGGCAGGATCAGGCGCTGCAGCAGTGTCGGGGATGCCTCGACGTGCTCGGCGTCGCGCGTGCTGCGCTCGGCGGTGCTGCTCGACATGAAGCGTCAGTCCTCCGGGATGGTCGCTGCGTCGGCTCGTATCGCGGCCAGCAACGCGGGCGAAGGTGGCCACCGGCGAATGGGCTTGCCCTGCGACAGAGTAGCGGCGGGCCGTTGCGGAACTGTAATCGAGGTGCACCGCAGCCGCGGTCGCACCGCGCAGTGCCTGAGCGCAGGTGGCCCGGTCAGAACACTGCCGTCTCGGTGTAGCTGCCGAAGACGTCGCGTAGTGCGCCGGTGATCTCGCCCATGGACAGGTGGGCGCGGACGGCTTCGATGGTGGCGGGCATGAGGTTGGTGTCGGGGTCGTGGGCGGCGGTGATCAGGTCGCGGAGTGCGGCGTCGGCGCGTTGGGGGTCGCGGTCGGCGCGGACCTGCTCGAGTCGGGCGCGTTGGCGGGTCTCGGATTCGGGGTCGAGCTTGTGGGTCTCGACCCGCTGGTCGGGCTCGGCGTCGACGTATTTGTTGACGCCGATCACCGGGCGGTCGCCGCTGGCCTTGCGGCGGGCGAAGTCGTAGGCGGTGTCGGAGATCTCGCGTTGGAAGTAGCCCTGCTCGATCGCGGCGACGACGCCACCCATGTCCTCGATGGTGGCCAGGTAGTCGGCGATGCCCTGTTCGAGCCTGCTGGTCAGGTTCTCGACGTAGTACGAGCCGCCGAGCGGGTCGATCACCGAGGGGATGCCGGTCTCGTCGGCGAGGATCTGCTGGGTGCGCAGCGCGACCTTCATGGCCTGCTCGCTGGGGATGGTGTAGGCCTCGTCGAGCCCGTTGGTGTGCAGCGACTGCGCGCCGCCGAGCACCGCCGACAGCGCCTGCAGCGTGGTGCGGACGATGTTGTTCAGCGGCTGCGGCTTGGTCAGCGTGGCCGCCGCGGTCTGGGCGTGGAACCGCAGCCGCATCGACTGCGGGTCGGTGGCCCCGAAGTGCTCGCGCATCATCTTCGCGTAGTAGCGGCGCACCGCCCGGAACTTGGCGACCTCTTCGAACAGGTCGGCCTGGCTGACGAAGAAGAACGACAGCCGGGGCGCGAAGCTGTCGACGTCGATGCCGGTCGCGGTCACGTCGGCGACGTAGGCCTGCGTGATGGCCATCGTGAACGCGATCTCCTGCAGCGCGTTGGCCCCGGCCTCGCTGATGTGGTAGCCGCTGATGTTGACCGGGTTGTACCGGGCCATGTGCTGCGAGCAGTAGACGATGGTGTCGCGGACGATGCGCATGCTCGGGCGGACCGGGAAGATCCATTCCTTCTGCGCCACGTATTCCTTGAGGATGTCGTTTTGCAGCGTGCCCGACAGCTTGTTCAGATCCAGCCCGCGATCGGCGGCGACCGTGACGTACATCGCCAGCAGGACCCACGCCGACGGGTTGATCGTCATCGAGACACTGATGTGTTCGAGATCGATCCCGTCGAACAGCGCCTCCATGTCCGGCAGGGTGTCGATCGCGACGCCCTCACGGCCCACCTCACCCAGGCTCATCGGGTCGTCGCTGTCGAGCCCCATCAGGGTGGGCATGTCGAAGTCGACCGACAGCCCGGTCTGGCCCTGCGCGATCAGGTACCGGAAGCGCTGGTTGGTCTCCTCGGCCTGCCCGAAGCCCGCGATCTGGCGCATCGTCCAGCCGCGGCCGCGATACATCGTCGGGTACGGCCCACGGGTGTAGGGATAGCGGCCGGGCAGCCCGATGTCGTGCCAGTCGGCCGGCAGGTCGGCCGGGGTGTAGACCCGCTCGATGGGCAGCCCGCTGCCGGTGCGGTACTCGTCGTGCGACTCCGGCGCCCGGGCCAGGAACGCGGCCAGCTCGTCGCCCTCCCACTCGGCCAGCTCCGCGACCACGGCCGCCACCAGCGCCTCGCTGCTCAGCCGGGCGGCGGGCTCGCCGCCGCCCCCGTCGCGTCCACTGCCGTCGCTCACCGTCGCGCACTCCCCTCCGGGTCGCTTCCCGCCGGGTCGCTGTCCGGCGGGTCGCTTCCCGCCGCAGCGTCTTCCGCCCCGGCGCCCAGGCCACGCTGTACCAGCCGCCGGGCCGCGGCGACCGGGTCGCCGCCGCGTTCGGTCACCTCGTCCACGGCGCGGTCGAAGTCAGGATGCCCGGCCCGGAGCCGATCCGCGACGAGCTGCTCGGCGATCCACCGGATCCGGGCCGCCGTGGTGCGCCGGGCCCGGCGCTGGCCCTCACCGGAATCGGCCAGCCAGGCCCGGTGCCCGTCGAACCGCTCGATCAGATCACCGACGCCCTCGCCGGTGGCGGCCACCGTCGACACGACCGGTACCTGCCACTGTCCCGGCGCGGGCGGCGCCAGCCGCAGCATGTCGGTCAGCTCGGCGACGGTTCTGGCCGCGCCGTCGCGGTCGGACTTGTTCACCACGTGCACGTCGGCGACCTCCAGCAGCCCCGCCTTGCTGGCCTGCACGGCATCGCCCATCCCGGGCACGCTGACCACCGCCACCGTCTGCGCCGCGGTGATCACGTCGACCTCGGCCTGGCCCACCCCGACCGTCTCGAGGACGACCACGTCCTTGCCGGCCGCATCCAACGTGGTGACCGCATCCAGCGCCGCCCGCGGCAGCCCGCCGGGCGCCCCCCGCGTGGCGATCGACCGGATGAACACCCCCGCATCACCGGCCAGCGCCGACATCCGGATCCGGTCACCGAGGATCGCGCCGCCCGACAGCACGCTGGACGGATCCACCGCGATGATCCCCACGGTGCGCCCGGCCCGCCGGTACTGTGCGGCCAGCGCCGACACCAACGTGCTCTTGCCGCCCCCCGGCGGACCCGTCACCCCCACCACGTGCGCCCGGCCCGCGCGGCGAACCAGCGCCGAGATCACCTCGTCGACACCCGGGCTGCGCCGCTCGATCCGGGTCAGCAACCGGGCGATCGCGGCCTGCTCGCCGGCCACCACCCGGTCGGCCAGCGACGCCGTCGCCGTCACCGCCCCGTCCCCACAGCGGCGTCACCGGCCGAGGTGATGCGCACCAGCAGGTCCCGGTCGTCGATCACCCGCCGCGCCTTGAACTCCGTGCGCTCGAAGGTGTGCTGGTCCACCGGGACCACCACCGCACCCACCCCCAGCACGGTACGCAGCCGCCCCGCGATCCGATCGGCCCAGTCGGCCCGGGCGGCCTCGCCGACGCCCGGCTGGCACTCGACCTGCACCACCAGGCGGTCCATCGCCGCGCCCCGGCTGACCACGATGCGGTGCTCGCCGCCGTACCCCGAATCGGCCATCACCACGTCATCGATCGCGCTCGGATAGATGTTCTCGCCCCGGACGGTGAACATGTCATCGATCCGGCCATAGATGCCGTGCGGCAGGAACGGATACGTGCGCCCCCGGTCGGCCGACGGCGCCTCCCACCGCGTCAGATCCCCCGACAGCAGCCGGATCATCGGCTGGCTGACCCGCTCCAGGGTGGTGTAGACCGGCGTGCCCTCGCCGCCATACGGCACCCGGCGCAGCCCCACCGGGTCGCAGACCTCGGTATAGACCAGGTCCTGCCAGCACAACACCCCCGGCTCGTTGCTGGCCGAACCCAGATGCATCCACGGGCTGACCTCGGCCATGCTGCCCGAGTCGTAGACCTCCGCATCGAACGCCTCGGCGATGCGCGACCGGATCGCCGGGATACTCGCCCCCGGCTCGCCCGAAAAGAACAGCGCCCGCAGCCCCAACTCCGCCGGGTCGACACCCTCCGCCTCGGCCACCTCGATCACCCGAAGTGCATACGACGGCGTCCCGTAGAACACCGTCACCCCCAACTGGCGCATCCACGCCACCGTGCGGGCCGTCTGACCCGGCGCCCCGGCCCCGAACGGGAACACCCGCGCGCCCAACCGCTCGGCGCCGATATAGGCGCCCCACGACCCCCAATACAGCGACAGCGGCGACGCCACCAGCACCGTGTCGTCCGGCCGGATACCCATCCCCCACATCACCCGCGCATGGGCATTCGCCACGCTGCGCCAGTCCCGCTCGCTGATGCCGAACGCCGTCGGCCGCCCCGTCGTGCCCGACGTGCCGTTGACGTGCTTGACCTCGCCGGGCTCGACGCACAAGTAGCTGCCGAACGGCTCGTGGCAGGCCTGATCGGCACGCAGCTCCTCCTTACCCACCACCGGCACCCGCTCGAAATCCTCCAGGGTCCTGATCGACGACGGGGCAATCCCCGCCTGCTCCCACTTGCGCCGGTAGAACGGCGAGCGATCCCAGGCATAGGCCATCACCTCGCGGATCCGGTCCAGGATCAGCTCGTCGCGCCGGCCCGCCGGCATCGTCTCCCGACCCGGAAACCAATGCCGCTGATCAGCTGCCGGCTGGTACCCCTCGTCGTAGCCAGGCGGCCAGCTCCACTGCTCCATCCCCGCAGCACTCACGTCGCCACCCGCCCTACAACCGCGCCGACGCCTCGCGCGCCAACCCGCGCACCGTCGCCACGATCACCTCCGGCGTGGTGTCCTGCCCCAGCACCTCGGCCACCCCCATCCTCCGCAGCGCCTCGCAATCCTCGTCGGGCATCACCCCACCAGCCACGATCGCGAACCGCGGCGGCTCGGGCAGCTGCGCCACCACCTCGAAGATCCTCGAAAAGATCGGCAGGTGCGCGCCGGACAACAGGCTGACGCCCAGCACATCCACGTCCTCCTGCACCGCCGACTCGACCACCTGCTCGGGGCTGCGATGCAGCCCGGAGTAGATGACCTCCATGCCCGCGTCCCGCAACGCCCGGGCCACCACCCGCACACCCCGATCGTGCCCGTCGAGGCCGATCTTGGCCAGCATCACCCTGATCGGTTCGGTATCGGCGCCCGGCGCTGACATGATCAGACCTGGGCGGCCGCGTAGACGATCGGCTCCTCGATCGGGATCGCCTGCACGGCGGGCAGGACTTCGCGGGCGAAGAGCCGGGTGCTCTTGTCGGCCACGTCGCGCGGCATGTTTCCGTAGCGCATCACGAGCATGAATTCCTCGGGGTGGAACGCCTCGGAGATGCCGCGCATCTTCTCGATGCACTGCGCCGGGGTGCCCCAGACGTGGTTGGCGAGATAGGCCTGCGCCATCGCCTGGGCCGGGTCGCCGGTGCTGGTCAGCACGTTGGCCATGTCCGCGTAGTGCTCGTATCCGCGCGTGGTGGCGAAGTGCCCGCTGTCGAGCTCGTAGTTGCGCCGCGCGCTGTCGGCGTACTGCGGGATGTATCGGCGGGCACCCTCCTCGGCTTCCTGCTCCGTCTCACCGCAGAACACGTTGACGTGGATCCGGGGCCGCGCCGGCGGCAGCCCGGTCTCGGCCCGCGCCTCACCGAAGGCCTGCAGGTCGGCGTGGTACTCCTCCCACGGCCGCTGCGGGATGATCAGCGGCTTCAGGCCGTAGCTGGCACCGACGGGGGCCGAGGACGGGCTTCCCCAGGAGAAGTGGAAGTTGTCCAGCAGCGCCTGCGGGTCCCGCGGCCGCGGTCGCATCGTCACGTCGTCGAAAACGTAGTGGTCGCCGTGGAAACTGAACCTCTCCTCGGTCAGCGCCAGCTTGACCACCTGGATCGACTCGGCGAAGCGATCCTTCGACTCGTTCATATCGAACCCGAGCTGGCGGAACTCCCGCCGGGCCGCGCCCCGTCCGAATCCGATGTATGGTATTCGGCCGCGCAGCGCGTACTGCAGCAGCGTGATGTCCTCGGCGACCCGCAGTGGGTGGTGCCAGGGCAGCACGATCACCATGGTCCCGACGTCGATGCGCTTGGTGGCACCGGCGATCGCCGAGAGGAACTGCACCGGGTTGGGAATCATGGTGTAGGGGCTGATGTGGTGTTCGACCGTCCACAGCGAGTCGAATCCCATTTCCTCGGCCTGCAGCGCCGTTTCCAGCTCCTCGGAGAATCGCTGGCTGTCGGTCTGCGGATCCAACGGCGCGGCGCCGTCACCGCTTTCACTGCGCTCGTACCGATCCCAGTCCTGGTAGTTCTGGATGTACATGGCCATGCCGACCCGCATCGCGACCTCCTCGCAGTGGGTGAACGGGGTCACACGCAAGAGGGACTATGCCGCTACGCTGACGTACTGTCAACTGGCTATACATACCGGCTTCTGATGGAACCCGCAACATCAAGCACTACATGGCCCCTGACCACTTGGCGCTGTTCGAGATCTGGGCCCCGACCTGGCGCGGCTGCACGTACCCACGCTCGTGTTGCACGGCGAGGACGATTCGCTGATTCGCGTCGTCGGAGGTGGCAGGCATCACGACAGGTGATGCGCGCGCAAGCTGAAGGCGGCTGCACCGGATCGAGTTGATCAGCAGAGCGATCGGTCAGCGTCAGCTCGCGGTATCGTCCGCCGTTGCCGCCGCGGCGGAGATATCCGCGTCGTCGATGCGCAATCCCTGCGCCCACAACTCCAGCAGCACGGCGAGCACCGTGGCGCGGTCGACCTTCCAGTGTCCGTGCACCCACAGCACCGCGAACCGGCTGAGCTGCACGATCAGCAATTGGAGCCGCAGCCGCGCCTGCTCGCGCTCGGCCCCTTCCCACCGCTGCAGGTAGCGGGGCATCGCATCCGTGCAGTCGTCCAGCCAGTGCGCCGTCTGGGCCGCCAGCTCCGGCTCGACCGCGTTCGCCTCGTCACCGAACAGCAGCAGCGTGCGGTGGCGCTCGTAGAACCCGATCGCATCCTCGAGCCACCCCTGCAGCTGCCTGCGATCCGGGACGCCGAATGCGTTCAGCCGCCGGTAGTAGTCCACCGTCTCCGGCATGAGGATACGCTCGTACATCTCGTAGACGATCTGCCACTTCGCGGAGAAGTGCAGGTAGAACGTTGCGCGGCTGGCGCCGGCCGAGTTCGTGATGTCCTCGATCGTGGTCCGCGAGTAGCCCTGGTCGGCGAACAGCTCCAGCCCCGCGTCGATCAGCAGCTGCCGGGTCTGTGCCTTCTGCTGCTCCCGCATCGACCGGCGGGGGCCGCCGCGACCCGGTGCCGCACGGTCGCCAGAGCTCGTGGTCCGCATGGTCACGCAGCCTACGTCCCGGACACGGACCCGACGGGAGTTTCCACCGAGATTGCTCCCTTCGGCGGGTACCGCGACGCGCGCGGTACTCATACGATGCGCTGCTTCGGCAGGCGCGGCCCCAGAACATGGCCTACGGCGTGCGCCCGCCACCAGTTCGCTAGACGAATTGTCGAGTGACTTGACTCATAGTTGCGCCCATCGTACTGTCACCGCTGTTGATCCGCTTCGACGGATCGCGTCGCGCCGAGTTGTTGCGAACGTGCCCGGAATGCGTGGCCCGCGGCAGGTGCACTCGTGTGCCGGAACGAGAGGGAGTGACGATGCTCGAGGATCTGCAGCTACACGGCCAGGTGCAGCCGGGGTTCGAGTCCGTGCAGGACGCCTTCCGCCGAAATTTCGAGCAGCACGGTGACGTCGGCGCATCCGTCGCGGTCTACGTCAACGGCGCGCGGGTCGTCGACCTCTGGGGGGGCACCGCCGACCCGGCCGCCCACCGGCCGTGGGCCGAGGACACCGCGACGCTGGTCTACTCGGCCACCAAGGGCGCGACCGCGGTCTGCGTGAACCTGCTGGCGCAGCGCGGTGAGCTCGACCTCGACGCGCCAGTGGCCCGGTACTGGCCCGAGTTCGCGGCCGAGGGCAAGGGCGCGATCACCGTCCGGCAGTTGCTCAGCCACCAGGCCGGTCTGGCCGTGCCGGCAGAACCACTGTCCCGCGAGCAACTGCTGGCCGGCACCCCGGTGGTCGAGGTGCTGGCGCGGCAGCGGCCACTCTGGGAACCGGGCACGGCGCACGGGTATCACGCGCTGACCTTCGGCTGGTTGGTCGGCGAGCTGGTCCGGCGGGTCACGGGCCGCTCGCTGGGTACGTTCTTCGCCGAGGAGGTCGCCGGGCCGCTCGGGTTGGACTTCTGGGTCGGGCTGCCCGCCGACCGCGCAGCCGCGGTGGCGCCGCTGATCGACGGCGTGCCCGACCCGTCCGAACTGGACCTGGTCACCGACCCCGACGCCAAGGCGCTCGTCCTCGAGATCGCCGGTGCGATGAACGACCCGGCGTCGCTGTTCGCCAGGGCGCTGTCCACCAACGGGGCACTGCCGACCCCGGACGCGACGACCTGGAACGACCCGGCCGTCTACGCCGCGGAGATCCCGGCCGCCAACGGCATCACCAACGCCCGCTCGCTGGCGAGGATGTACGCGGCGTGTGTGGGCGAGGTGGACGGTATCCGGCTGCTGTCCGACGATGCCGCGGCGCGCGCCCGGATGGAGCAGGTCAGCGGCCCCGACAAGGTCACGATCGGGCAGAGCCGGTTCGGCGTCGGCTTCCAGCTCGACTCCCAGATGGTCCCGATGCTCGGCGCGACCTCGTTCGGCCATATGGGGGCAGGCGGTGCGCTGGGCTTCGCCGACCCCGACGCCCGCGTCGGGTTCGGCTATGTGCAGAACCAGCTGGGCGCTTCCATGCTCGGCGAGCGACGCACCGCGGGCCTCATCGAAGCGCTGCGCGACTCCCTGCGCTGACCCCGCCACCGCCCCTGACGTCTGATTCACCCGTCACGCAGTTGCGCGATCAAACGGTGCAGCACGGCGACAGCGACCTCCTCGCGGTGGGCGGCTTGCCAGAGCGACTCGAAGAACTGCGTGTAGATCTCGACATCGTCGGCGTCGCGGAGGCTGAGTTCGGAGCTGACAGTCTCGACGAGCACCACGGCCTCGTCGAAGATCCAGAACCCGTTCCAGATCATGTGGGGCAACCGCGCATCCAGCGGGATGATCGCCAGTTCGACGGTGGGCACGGCGGACAGCACGAGCAGCCGCTCCAGCTGCTCCACGAGCACGCCAGCCGGGCACAGCAGCCAGCGCAGCGTAGCCTCGGTCACCAAGAAACGGAACTGTCTGCCCGGCTGGTAAAGCACCTCCTGACGTTGCATACGGGCGTACACACCCTCATCGATGTCGCGCCCGCGACCGGGCAGCCGCGCCAGGCCGCGGAACACGTGGCGGGCGTAGTCGGAGGATTGCAGCAACCCTGGCACGATGGACGGCTCGAAGACCCGGACGGTGCCGGCACTGGCTTCCAGCGGCGCCTGCGCGCGTTGCAGCCGCGCGAAGCCACCCTTGCGGAACTGGCCGCGCCACGTGGCGTAGTCGATCCGGAGGCTTCGGAGGTCGACCAGAAGCTCGTCCCGGGTCGCCGCTGAGGCTCCGGCAACCCTGACCCACGCGGACACGTCGTCGACTGTCGCGGTCTGGCGGCCGTGTTCGAGCCGCGAGACCTTCGACGCCGCCCAACCGAGGCGCGCCGCGAGCTCCTTTCCGGCGAGCCCGGCGTCGAGGCGCAGGGCACGAAGCCGCCTGCCGAACGTCAGCCGGCCGGTGTGTGGCTCGCTCACACCGCCCCTACGGGTGGCGACTCGCGAGCCGGGTCCTCGGCGAGGTACGCCCGGTATGGCGTTGCGTGGGTCATGGCGAGATCGATCCACTGTTCATGGCGTGTGACCAGCTCAGGATCCGTGACCACCTCGCAACCCAGCAGCCTGTCGTCCGCGCTGAAGGGCATCAGGAGCAGGGTGGTGGAATCGAACACCCAGAAGTCGTGATCCGGCAGGTCCAAGTCACACGCCCGGTCGCGGAGCAGGTATCGCACGTCCTCGCCGTACTCGACGTTGAACCGTGCCTGGTACAGCAGGAAGCGTTGGTACCCCATCAGCTGACCTGGGACCACCCGCACCCGCTCGAACCTGACCCCGCGCGCCACCGCGTCATGAACCGTCCGTTCCCACTCGACGCGGTCGCTCCGGGTGTGCTCTTCGGTCAGGCGGCCAGCCAGAAAGAGCTGCTCCCGCGCCCGCTCCGAAGGCACCTCGTATCGGTTCCGGTTCTCCAGTCGGCGGGCGCTGTGACGCACGGTGTCGAACAGCGCGCCGAACTCCTCGTCGCTGAGGACAGATCCCATCACGCCTCCGGGCTCGCAAGCCGAAGCAGGCCGCGAGGTACCTCCACGACAGTCTCATGGTCCGGGACATCCATGTCCGCAAGGGCTTCAGCATCGCCGACCCGCCAGCCCTGCACGAGGTAGGTGTCGCGGTCGGTCGCGTAGATGGTCGGGCAGCCCTTGTCACCGGACTCCTGCCCCAGGAACGTGATCTTCATATCGGGTCCGGCCTCTCATCGGATCGTGCTGGCTCGTTGTATACCGGATGCCTAGCTCGCCGGCAAGCAATACTTCGCAATTTTTTGATATTGAACGCGAGCTGCGATGCAATGGTGAGCTCAGGATGGGGAGAGGACCTGCAAACACCTCCGGGCACGAATCGCGTCGCGGTCACGGTGCACAACGACCAGGGCCGGTTATGCACGGTCGCGGTGGAGCGTGTCGCCTCGGGGACCGACCGGCTGCGTTACGACGGCACCGAGAGCGCGGTCGCCGAGCTGACTCCAGATGTGATCGAGCGGCTGTTCGTCGCACTGTCGGTCAGCGGGCGGACGGCGATACCGACTCGCTGTTCCGGCGGAGGAGCATGCACGCTGCTCATCATCGGCCAGCGCGATGGGACGCGGGTGTACTTCCACGCTGCGACCGCCTTCGGCGCAGTGCTCGATCGCGACGCCGTTGATGACCTCCGCACCGCTGTCGAGCGGCTACTCCAGCGGGGATGATAGGCGTGACGGCCTGCGAGGCCGTTACGGTTCGGACCGCGGGGCCTCCAGCCGTCCGTGAGCCGGGTCTGGATTGCCTGACCATGGCAGGATCGAAGACATGACGGACGGGCACGATGGCACGGCGGGCACCGGACGGCAGCTGCGGGTGCTGGGGATCGGCGGCTCGACCCGCCCCGATTCCAGCTCCGAGCAGGCGCTGCGCATCGCCGTCCGGGCGGCGCGGGAGTGTGGTGCGGACACCGAGCTCGTCACCAGCCGGGAGCTGATGCTGCCGATCTACGACACCCAGACTCCCGACCGGAGTCCGGAGGCCCGCGCGCTGGTCGACGCGGTGCGCCGTACCGACGCGGTGATCATCTCGTCGCCGGGTTACCACGGCACGATGTCCGGGATGATCAAGAACGCGCTCGACTACCTCGAGGACCTTCGGGGGGAGGACCGCCCGTACCTCGACGGCGTACCCGTCGGATGCATCGCGGTGGCGTACGGCTGGCAGGCGACGGTCTCGACGCTGCAGGGGCTGCGCGTCACCGTGCACGCGCTGCGCGGCTGGCCGAGCCCGTTCGGGGCCACGGTCAACGCTGCCGAGTGCACGTTCGACGGGGCAGGCGAGTGCTCCGACGCCACCGCCACCGAGGCGCTGCGGCGGGTGGGCCACCAGGTTGCCGGGTTCGCCACCGTGCACGCCCAGGCGGAGGCCTTCGACGCCGCGTCCTGACCCGCGCCGGGGTCAACCCCCGGGACGGACCAGCCCGGTCTCGTAGGCGATCACCACGAGCTGGGCCCGGTCGCGGGCGTCGAGTTTGCTCATCGCATGGTTGACGTGGGTTTTCACCGTGGCGGGGCTGAGGAACAGCTGAGCGCCGATGTCGTCGTTCGACAGCCCTTGCCCGACCAGGGCAAGCACCTCCCGCTCCCGCTCGGTGATCGGCGAGAGGCGGTGCGGATCGGGCCGGTGCGAAGGCTGGGACACGAACGCCTCGATGAGTGACCGGGTCGCGCCCGCCGAGAGCAGCGCCTGGCCGGCGGCCACGGTGCGCACCGCCTCGCGCAGCGCCTCCGGGGCGACGTCCTTCGCGAGGAAGCCGCTGGCTCCGGCCCGCAGTGCCTCGAAGACGTACTCGTCGAGCTCGTAGGTGGTCAGCACCAGCACCCGGACGCCCGCGCCGAGCTGCGGGTCGGCGGCGATCCGCCGGGTCGCCGCCAGCCCGTCGACTCCCGGCATCCGGATGTCCATGAGCACGAGGTCGGGGCGGTGCTCGCGGGCGAGCGCCACCGCGTCGGCCCCGTCGCCGGCCTCGGCGACCACGGCGATGTCCCCGTCGCGCTCGCACAGCACCCGCAACCCGGCGCGCACCAGCTCCTGGTCGTCGGCCAGCACCACGCGCAGCGTCATCGAGCGCTCCCCGGCAGCCGGGCCCGGACCACGAAGCCGGCCTCGCCGTTGCCCGCGGCGCCGGTGGTGAGGTCACCGCCCAGGGCGGCGACCCGCTCGGCCATCCCGCGCAGCCCCGAACCCGCCCCCGTGGCGGGCTCCGCCTCGGTCCCGTCGTCCCGGACCTCGACCCGTACCCCGTCCGCGGCGTGGCGCACGTCCACGGTGACCGTGGTGGCGCCCGCGTGCCGGAGCACGTTGGTCAGCGACTCCTGCACCACCCGGTAGGCGGCCACCTCGACGGCGGGCCGCAACGGCACCGGGGCACCGTGCACGGTCAGCGTCGCGGCCACCCCCGCCGCGCGCACCACGTCGATCAGGTCGTCGAGCTGCGCGAGCCCCGGTGCGGGGCTCGACTCGGTCGCCTCGGAGGTCTCGGCACGCAGCAGCGCGATGGTGCTGCGCAGGTCGGCCATCGCCTCGCGCCCGGCGGTGCGGATGTGTTCGACGGCGTCGCGGGCGCGGCCGGGTTCGTGGTCGAAGGTCTCCGCGGCCACGCCCGCCTGGACACCGACCACGGTCACGGTGTGGGCGAGCACGTCGTGCAGGTCGCGGGCGATCCGCAACCGCTCGTCGGTGACGCGCCGCTGCTGCTCCTGCTCGGCGAGCCGCAGCCGCAGCGCGGCCTCCTCCCGCAGCGCCGACCGGCTGCGCACCGTCTCGCCGAGCAGCAACAGCACCCCCAGCAACGCGACGTCGAACACGAGGTCGACCGCCACCTGCCCGACCGGCTCGGCGCCCTGGCCGAACAGCCGGAACGGGGTCCCGGTCGCGGCCACGACCGCCACCGCGGCGGCGCCCCACCACAGGTAGCCGGCGCGGGCCACGGCGAACATCGGGATCCCCAGCGCCAGCGCGGGAGAGAAGGCCGGGACGTCGAGCGCGTACGCGGCGTAGAGGCTGACCGCCGCGCCGACCAGCGCTACCCGGGGCGCGAGGCGCACCAGCACCGTCCACGCCCCGATCGCGATCACGGCCCCGACGAGCACGGCATCGAAGGGCCGGGTCGGTCGGTCGTCGGACTGCAGCGTTGCCACCAGCATGACGGCAGTGATCAGGACGGCGATCCCCGCCTCGGGTATCGGCGTCGCCGACCAGCTCCTGCGCACGCTGCCAGCGTAAGCACGCCCGCCTCCCCCTCGGGGATCGTCTCCTTCGTCCGCAGTAGACACGAGGGCGGAAATACCGCGGATGCGGTAGGTCGAACGGTCTCGTGCGCCGATGGCAGGACGGATCCCGGTACCTAGCGTCGGGCCATGCCGAGATCCACCCTCTCCCGCCGCACGATGCTCCGGCTCGGTGTGGCCGCCGGCGCGGCGGTCGCCGCTCCGTCGCTGGTCGGCGTCGCCGCCAGCCGGCGTGGGCTCGGGCCGTCGGCAAGCCCGCCGATCCCGACGTTCGCGGTCCCGTTGCCGATCCCGCCGGTTCTCGCACCCGAGAGCACCGCAGGCGGGGTGGACCGGTTCACCATCCGGCAAGTGCCGGTCGAGGCGGAGATCCTGCCCGGCCTGCGTACCCGGCTCATGACGTACGGCGGCAGCTTCCCCGGTCCCACGGTCGAGACCCGACGGGGTCGTGACGCGGTGGTGCGCCACGTCAACGAGCTGGACGTGCCCACCGTGGCACACCTGCACGGCGGCATCACCGCCCCCGAGCACGACGGCTACCCGACCGACCTGCTGCTGCCGGAACGCTTTGCCGCGAGCGCGTCGATGCATCGGCGCGGCGCCGTCATGCGGGGTGGCCGCGACCACGAGTACCCGCTCGGCCAGCAGGCGGCCACGCTCTGGTACCACGACCACCGGATGCACTTCGCCGGACCGCAGGTCTACCGCGGACTGGCCGGATTCCACCTGCACCGCGACGAGGTCGAGGACGCGCTGCCGCTGCCACGCGGCGAGCGCGAGCTGCCACTGATGATCTGCGACCGGATCTTCGCCGAGGACGGCTCGCTGTACTACCCCTCGCTGGACCCGTCGCTGACCGGGCAGCCCGGCGTCTATCCGGCCTATGCCGACGGGGTGCGCGGCGACGTGATCCTGGTCAACGGGGCGCCGTGGCCGGTCGCCGAGGTCGACGCGGTGCGCTACCGGCTGCGGATCCTCAACGCCTCCAACGCCCGCCACTACCGGCTCGCGCTGGACCCCCCGCCACCCGGCGGCAACGGCTTCGTCCAGGTCGGCAGCGACATCGGGTTGCTCGAGCACCCCGTGGCCCTCGACGAGATCCCGGTCTCGGCCGCCGAGCGCTACGACGTGGTGGTCGACTTCGGGCGCTATCGACCCGGTACCCGGGTTCGGCTGGTCAATCTCGGCGCGACCGGCGGGCCGGCGCAGGTGATGGCCTTCGACGTGGCCCGGCCCGCGCGCGAGGAGCACACCGTTCCCGACGTGCTCAACCCCGGCCTGGAGCCACCCCGCGCCGGCGACGCGGTGGCGGAGCGGAGCTTCTCGTTCATCGGCGGGTTCGCCGGACTGCCCCCGACGATCAACTCCCGGACCTTCGAGCTGCATCGCATCGACGCGAGGCCGGCGCTGGGCAGCACCGAGATCTGGACGATCACCTCCGACCCGGCGCACCCGGTGCACCTGCACCTCGGCCACTTCCAGGTACTCGACCGTGACGGGGAGCCGCCGCCGCCGCACGAGACCGGGATCAAGGACACCGTCCACGCCGCGGGCGGGCAGATCCGGCTGGCGGTGCGCTTCTCGGGCTTCCGCGGCAAGTACGTCTTCCACTGTCACAACCAGGAGCACGGGGACATGGGGATGATGAGCAACCTGGAGGTCGTGTGAGCGCCGCGACGGCCGTGCGGGCCGTACCGACCGCACCGGTCACCGGCGCCGTGCTGGTGTTCGCCTGGCTGGCGCATCTGGCCGCCGGCTGGCAGGAGTGGATAGTGATGCCGCTGCTCGCGGGGACACACCTCGCGGTAGCAGCCGGACTGGGGCTGTTGCTGACCGGCATGGTCACCGGCGAGCCCGGCCGCCGGCCGCTGCGGCTGGGTGTCGCGCTCGCGGTTACCTCGGCGCTGATCTGGGTGTGGACCCGCACCGTCGGCGTGCCGAGCCTGCTCGTCTTTCGCCCGGTGGAGGTGACCGTGACGGGTCTCATCGCCACCATCGCCGACCTCGTCGTGGCGGGCGTCCTCTGGCTGCGGCTGCGGTACAGTCCGGCCCCGGCCGCCACCGGGCCGCGGCTGCCCCGCTGGGTTCGGCCGACCGCCGGCACGGTGCTGGCGGTGCTCGGGGCGGGGCTGCTCACCAACGTGTTCTTCGTCCCGATCGACGTGCTCATCGCCGACCCCTCGCTGGCCCCGAGCCCGGTGCGCGAGGTCGCTCTCGTGTTCCTCCTGCTCGGCGCCGTCACGCTGCTCCCGCCCCGGCGAGGCAGGCCACCCCGCTGACCACCTACCGCCCGTCAGGGCTCCAGCGGTGTGACCCGCACTCGCGCGAGCCGGCGCCCGTCCATCTCGGTGACGGTGAAGCGGTGACCCAGCGTGTCGACGGAATCACCGACCGTGGGCAGGCGGTGGAGCTCGTTCATGACGAAGCCGCCCAGGGTGGCGAAGGGGCCCTCGGGTAGCTGCACTCCGGTGAGCTCATCGACCGCGTCGCGGTGCAGCAGACCGTCGAGCTCGTCGGTCGTCCCGGTGCTCGGCGACAGGGCGGCTCCGGTGTCCGGGTCGTACTCGTCCCGGATCTCACCGATGAGCTCCTCGACGAGGTCCTCCAGGGTGACGATGCCATCGGTGCCGCCGTACTCGTCGACGACCACCGCGAGGTGACCGCCGCTGCGGCGCATCTCGGACAGCGACGGCAGCAGCGGCTTGCTTCCCGGCAGCACCGCGACCTCGCGGGCGATCTCGCCGACGCTCCGCTCGGCGGGTGCGCCGTCCTGCTGGGCGGCGGTGAGCACGTCCCGGACGTGCACGAAGCCGGTGACGTCATCGGTGGACTCCCCGATCACCGGGTAGCGCGAGTGCGGCTTGCCCGCGACGTCGCGGGCGGCATCGGCCAGCGGTGTCGCGCCGTGCAGGAAGTCCACCTCGGTCCGCGGCACCATCACCTCGCGCAGCACGCGGTCGGTCGCCTGGAACACGTCGCGGAGCATCCTGCGCTCCTCGACGGTGAGCTGCTCGTGAGTGCTGACCATGTCGCGCAGCTCCTGCTCGGTGACCACGTCGCCCCCGGCCTTCGGGTCGAGGCCGAGCAGGCGGACCACGACGTTGGTGGACCGCGAGAGCAGCCAGATCACCGGGCGGAACAGGCTCGCGACCCGGTCGAGGACCGGGGCCACGAACAGCGACACGCTCTCCGGGCGCTGCAGCGCGAGCCGCTTGGGTACCAGCTCGCCCAGCACCAGGGAGACGTACGACACGAGCAGGGTCACGAGCACGAGCGCGCTGGTCGCGGCCACGGCGACCGGAAGCCCCCAGCCGGACAGCGCCGGCTCGAGCCGGACCGCGATGGTCGCGCCGCCGTAGCTGGAGGCGAAGAACCCGGCGAAGGTCACGCCGATCTGCACCGCGGACAGGAACCGGTTCTGGTCCTCCCGCAGCCGGGCCACCCGGGCACCGTGGCGGCCACGCTCGGCGAGGTTGCGTACCTGGCTGTCGCGCAGCGACACCAGCGCCAGCTCGGAGGCCGCGAAGAACCCGCCGACGAGGACGAAGGCCAAGACCAGGAGCACGTTCAGGAAGAGGCCGTCCACCCCGTGAGCCTCTCATCCGGGCCGGTCCGCATGCGCTACGCGCTCGTGAGTGGCGATGCGAGTGATAGCTCGCATCGCCACTCACGGGGGCGTGAGCGCACGCCGGCTGGCGAGGTGTCCGCCGCGGATGGCCCGGTCGACGGCGTCGGCGAGCAGAGCAGCGGCGTCCGCGTCGTGGCGCGCGACGGCGAGCTCGCAGCGCGCCAGCCGCGCCTCGTAGTGCCCGAGTGGGGGCCCGGTGCCGAGCGCGGCGTCGACGTGGTGCGCCGCCTCGTCGACGCGGCCGGTGCGGACGAGGACGGCGCCGAGCCTGGCGTGCGCCCAGCTGGTGAACAGCGGCAGGCGCTCACTCGCGCGCAACGACCGGCGGAGTGCGTCCTCGGCCGCAGTCAGGTCGCCGTCGTCCTGCCGCGCGATGCCCAGGGCGCGCAGCGCGGTGGCGGTCCAGCCGCGGTGCCCGAGCCGCTGCGCGATCGACAGCGCCCGTTACGCCGCGCCGATCGCGTCGGCGATCCGACCGCATGCGGCGAGCGCCTCGCTGTGGTGCCACAGTGCGTAGGTCTCACCGTCCGGGTAGCCCAGCGAGTGCGCGAGCTCCACCGCCTCCGCGGTGTCGGCCAGCCCGTCCCCGGCCCGGTCGGCGAAGACCAGGCCGTGCCCGCGTGTGGAGCGCGGCGTGATGACCCGCAGCAGGTTCCCCGTGTCGGCGAACAGCCGCGCCACGCGGTCGAACGCGTCGATGCCGCCGTCGATGTCGCCGTCGATGTCGCCGTCGAGGAAGCCCGCCATGGCCTGCGCGTCGAGGATGTCGGCGACGCCGCGGGGGTCCCCGACCCGCTCGTAGAGCGCCAGTGCAGCGGCGTAGCGCTGCTGCGCGCGGCAGGGCTGCTCGAGGTTCATGTCCACGATGGCGCCGACGGCCAGCGCCCGGGCGCGCGCGGCCGGGTCGTCACCGGCTTCGGCCAGGGCGAGGTCGACGAGGCCGCCCGCCCGGATGAGGTCCTCGGACCCGACGGCCAGCGTCGCGAGCCGGATGAGCAAGTGGGACCGGATGCCCGGCGACGCGGCGAGCTTCAGCGCGGCGCGCAGGTCGTCACGGGCGGCGTCGCGATCACCCTCGCGCTCGCGGGTGACGGCACGGACCTCGAGCAGCTCGGTGGCCGGCTCGTCCGGGGGGTCGAGTCGCAGCCCTGCCTCGGCGAGCCGGGCCGCCTCGCGGTGCGCGAACCGGTCGAGGCGCTCGCGGGCGGCGACGGCGTAGGCGGCGGCAGCAGCGGTGTGATCGCCCGCGCCCGCCAGGTGCCCCGCCCGTTCCCCCGACGTGTCCGGCTGCTGCTCGAGCGCGCGGGCCAACGCGTCGTGGCGCCGGGCCCGTTCGACGGGATCGAGCTGGTCGCGGATGGTCTCCCCGACGAGGTCGTGCGCGACGGCGAAACCCCGTTCGCGATGCCCGACGAGCTCGGCACGGCCCAGGCCGTCGAGCCCGGCGAGAACCTCTGCGGTGGGCGCGCCGGCCGCCTCGGCGAGCAACCGGGCAGCGGCCGGTCGGCCGAGCAGGGCCAGCAGGGCCAGCAGCTCGCGCCGTAACGGAGGCTGGCCCTCGGCGCGCTGCAGGATGGAGCGCCGCTGACCGGCCCTGGCCGCCACCCGGGCCCGGTCGAGCACGTCGCCGGCGCTGTGCCACCTGCCCCGCTCGCCGCGGCGCAGCGCACCATCGCCCACGAGCGAGCGGATCACCTCGAGGATCGCGAAGGGTGTGCCGTCGGTCTGCTCGGCCAGCAGCGCCGCCAGCTCCGCGTCGGCGACCAGTGCGGCGACCGCGGCGGCGTCGAGCCGCCCGAGACCGACCTCGACGGATGCCCCGGCCGCGCGCAGCCCGCCGAGGAAGCGACCGACCTCGGGATGCGCGGTGACCTCCTCCGGCCGGTAGGCGAGGACGAGGGTGACCTCCTCACCGCGCGCGGCGGTGACGGCGAGCGCGTCGAGGCTGCTCGCGTCCGCCCACTGCAGGTCGTCGATCAGCACGAGCGGGCTGCCGGTCGCCGCCACCAGGCGCACGGTGGCCTCCAGGGCCAGGGCCCGCCGGGTCTGTGGATCGAGTGTGGCCGGCGGCGAGTCGAGCTCGGGGAGCAGACCCCACACCGCGGCGGCCAGCCGCGGTGGCAGCGCCGTTGCCGGGTCGACGCCCGCCCGCAGCACGGCGCGCAGCAGCGTCCGCACCAGGCCCCAGGGCGCGTCGCGCTCGGCAAGCACGGCGCGGGCGGTCAGCACGCGGCGGCGGGACCGGGACGCGAGCTCGCCCAGCAGCCGCGACTTGCCCGAACCCGAGCGACCGGCGACCAGGGCGACCCGATCCTCGGCGTCGAGCCCGTGCAGCCGCTGCAGCTCACGCTCGCGGCCGACGAACAGCGCGGTGGCGCGCTGCGGGAGGACGGGACTGTCCGCCGGCTCGTCGCGCAGCAGCTGCACCTGCAGCTCCGCTGCCTCGCGGGAGGGGTCGATGCCGAGCTCGTCGGCGAACCGGTCCCGCAGCGCGCCCAACGCGGCCAGCGCCCCGGCCCGGTCGCCGCCCGCGGCCAGTGCCCGCACCAGTAACAGGTGCGCGGCCTCGCGCAGCGGCGCCCGTGCCGCCGCCTCCGCCGCGAGCGTTGCGGCGCGGCGAGGATCGCCCGCGGCGAGTGCGGCATGGCCGCCGAGCTCCAGCGCGTCCTGGTGGTCCTGCTCGAGCCGGTCGCGGTGCGATCGCGCCCAGTCGGTGTAGGCGTCCTCGGGCAGCGGGTCGCCCCGCCAGGTCGCCAACGCCGCCTCGACGGCCTCCAGGGCGCCCGCCGGGTCGTCGCGGGCCAGCCGTTCCCACGCCGACCGTAGCTGGACCGCGAACCGCTCGACGTCGACGTCGGTGTCCGCGCCGCCGCGGAAGGCGTACCCACCGGCGACGGTCTCGATCAGTGCGGGATCGCCCAGACCGTGGCGGGCGCGGTTGACGAGCACGTTGAGGTTGGCGGCGGGATCGGAGGGCGCCCGGTCACCCCACAGCGCGTCGATCAGCGCGTCGCGGGTCACCACCGACCCCCGGGCGACGACCAGCAGCCGCACCAGCCGGCGGCTCAGCCGGCCGCCGAATTCGCCGGACGGGATCTCCCGGCCGTCGCGGCACACCACGAAACGCCCGAGGAGGCCGATCTCCAGGGCCATCTCGTGTTCGTAGCGTGACGCCGAGCCCCGTGGCAAGCACCTGGACGGAGCAACGCCTCGGCCGGCTGCTAGCTCGTTGCTACCTGTCCGCAACCGGTGATTTCTAGCGTCGGTCTCCCTGACGAAGGAGGAGACCATGTCCGTGGACGAGACCAAGCTCAACGAGTTCGTGGGCCGGTTCGCCGGCGACCTCGGTGCGGTGCTGCACGCGACGACGGTGCTGATAGGCTCGGGCTCTACCGGGCGATGGGCGACAGCGTGCCGGTCACGCCGGCCGAGCTGGCCGCCCGCACCGGCTGCGACGAGCGGTACCTGACCGAGTGGCTGGCCGCGCAGGCCGCCAGCGGCTACACCGAGTACGACCCCGCGGCCGGGACCTACCGGCTGCCCGAGGAGCAGGCGTTCGCGCTGACCAGCGAGGACAACCCGCTGTTCGTCCCCGGTGGGCTGCAGGTGGCCGGCTCGACGCTCAAGGACGTCGAGCTGCTCACCGAGGCGGTGCGCACCGGCCGGGGCGTGTCCTGGGGCGAGCACCACGAGAGCCTGTTCGCCGGTACCTACCGCTTCTTCAAGGCCAACTACGTCGGCAATCTCGTCGACGCCTGGCTGCCTGCGCTCGAGGGCGTGGTCGACAAGCTGCGGGCCGGTGCGCGGGTCGCCGACGTGGGCTGCGGCTACGGCGCCTCGACCATCCTGATGGCCAAGGCATTCGGCAGCTCGACCGTCGTCGGTTCCGACTACCACCAGGGTTCGATCGACGCCGCCCGCAAGGCGGCCGCGACGGCGGGCGTCGCCGACCGCTGCACCTTCGAGGTCGCGACGGCCAAGGACTACTCCGGGACGGGCCTCGACCTCGTCACGCACTTCGACTGCCTGCACGACATGGGCGACCCGGTGGGCGCCGCGTCCTACGTGCGGCAGACCCTGGCCCCCGACGGCACCTGGATGATCGTCGAACCGGCCGCGGCCGACCGCGTCGAGGACAACCTCAACCCCGTGGGCCGGATCTTCTACTCCGCGTCCACGCTGATCTGCCTGCCGGTGTCGCGCACCCAGGAGCCCGACCTCGCGCTCGGCGCCCAGGCGGGCGAGGCGCGCATCCGCGACGTGGTCGAGCGCGCCGGCTTCACCCGGTTCCGCCGGGCGACCGAGACCCCGTTCAACAACGTCTACGAGGCCCGGCCATGACCGCGATCGACGCAGCCGAGGAGACCCGGGGCGCGCTGGACCGGTTCAACGACGCGTTCGGCCGCCACGACGTCGACGCCGTGATGGCCGCGATGACCCCGGACTGCGTGTTCGAGGACACCACCGCCCCCGACGGCGGCCGACACCAGGGCACCGAGGCGGTGCGCCGCTGCTGGGAGCAGCTGTTCGCCGCCTCGCCCGACGCGGTCTTCGACACCGAGGACGTCCTGATCGCCGGGGACCGCGCCGTCGTGTGCTGGCGCTACCGGTGGTCGCAGGACGGCCATGTCCGGGGCGTGGACGTGTTCCGGGTCGTCGGCGGGCTGGTCGCCGAGAAGCTCTCCTACGTGAAGGGATGAACCATGGACATCCGCGACCTGCACCGCCGCGCGGTGCGTAGCTTCGCCGACCGCGTCGCCGCCGTACGCGACGACCAGTGGGCGGCACCCAGCCCGTGCGCCGGCTGGACGGTGCGCGACCTGATCAACCACGTCGTCGCCGGCAACCGCATCGTCGCACCGGTACTGACCGGCGGGACCGTCGACGAACGATACGGCGGCTACCTGCTCGGCTACGACCCCCGCGCGGCGGCACGCGAGGCAGGGGACGAGGCAGCAGCCGTGATCGAGGCCGACGGGGCGCTGGACGGCATGGCGCACCCGCCGCACGGCACGTTCCCCGGTGAGGTCTACGCCTGGCAGCGGTTCACCGAGAACCTCATCCACGGCTGGGACGCCGCACATGCCACCGGCGGCGACGAGGGACTCGATCCCGAGCTGGTGGCCGCCTGCGCGGGCTTCCTCGACCAGGCCGAGGACCTCTACCGCCAGGCCGGGTTCATCGGCCCGCGCACCGAGATCGGCACCGACGCCGACCCGCAGGCCGCGCTGCTGGCCCGGTTCGGCCGGCCGGTGACGGCTCGGGTAGCCACTGGATGAACGGGACGGGCGGGGCGGACTCCGTCACGAGCACGCGATCCTCCCGGACGGCGAGCAGCGCAACCTCAGGGTCCGGGCGCGCGTCGACGCCGCGATCCCGGACGTGGACCGCGTCGTGTCCCCGCTCGATCAACGTCGAGCAGGTCCCCGGCGGGAACATCTCGTCGATCAGGAATCGCAACGCTCACGAGGCCATGAGATCGGACCGCTGCTCCACGCGGCGACGGGCCTCCTCCGCTGCGGCGTCATTGGCCGCCACCTGCGTGTCGATGTCCTCGCGGTGCGCGGCAGCGAAATCGATAGCCGATCTGATGTGCCGGGGGTGCAGCCCGAACTGTTCGGCCAGCGCGGCGACGCGCTCCTCGTCGTTGCCGGTGGTGTAGCGCAGCGCCGAGATGACCTCCCACACGTCGGGGCCGACCGCAAGCGCCGCGCGACGCCCCGTCGGGCCGTCCCGGTACACGATGCCGGGATGACAGATCGTGTCGAGACCCTCCGACACGAGCCGCTCCAGCAGGGCCCGCTCCGTGATCCCCTCGGCCGCGGCGTGACTCTCCAGACGCGACTTGACCGCCGCGTCAAGCCGATAGGAGGTCGCCCGGGAAGGCTGCATGACGACAGTGTACCGCAACTGTAGATCACATCGGCTGCACATGTGCTGACCATCGAGCCGGGGACGAAGCGGCCCGTCGCCGCGGAGTTCGAAGTAGAGCTCGGTGCCGTGACCGCGAGCGTTGCCACCGGATCCACCCCTTCCACGGAAGGAGGCCGGGCCACCACAGCGCCCCTGCGGTGGCCCGGCCAGGTTCACGTCGCCACGGCGTAGGTGGCCACGCCGGCGAAGTCGAGCAGGACGACGGTGTCGTCGCCGACGGTCCACGCATCGTGGCCGGGGTCGATCCGGAACGCGTCCCCGGGCCCGGCCTCGCCCGCGGCGCCGTCGTCGGTCACGACGTGCATCCGCCCGGACAGGACGTAGCCCAGGTGCGGCTGCTGGCAGGTCTCGGTCCCGGCGGTGGGGCGGACGCATTCGGACCACCGCCAGCCGGGTTCGAGGACGAACCGGCCCACGACCGCGCCGCCGCCGAGTTCGAGCAGTTCGAGCCGTCCCTTCGGGAACTCCCGCGTCTCGGTCGGCTCGGCGAACGACGCCGCCACCAGCGAGGACACCGCGCTCACGCCTTCGCGGTGTGCGGACTGATCATGGTGGAGACGTCCATGATGGAGTCGCATGGGAACCCGCCCACCCGGGCGTGCTCGCGGATCAGCTCGGGGTCGGTGGCGTGGTAGACGCAGTAGAGCTTGTCGTCCAGCACGTAGCTGTGCACCCACTGCACGTCCGGGCCCAGGTCACGCAGCACGCTCACCGACTTCGCCGAGATGCCCTGCAGCTCATCCGCACTCATGGTGCCGGCGCCGGGGACGGACCGTTCGATCAGGAACTTACGCATTGCTTGCCTCCTTCGTCGTGTCGAGTTCGACGAGCAGGACGCTAGGCGGCGATCCTTCCTGGATCCTTCCCGTTCACACCGCGGCTGCGCGCGCCCGGCAGCTCTTCCTTGGCACGGCTGCAATAGCCCCTTACCCGCTCGCGTCCTTGTGGGCAGCCGACGGATGTCGGGGTCGGTCGACTGTTGTCGACCGGAGAGAGGAGCTGATGATGACCGCACGATCATCGAGCGCGGCGGAGCCGATCGAGACGCCGGTGGACCCCGAGGCGCTGCGCGCGGAGGTGCGCCGCAAGTACCGCGAGGTGGCCCACGATCCCCATGGTGAGCATCACTTCCACACCGGCCGGCGGCTCGCGCGGCTGCTCGGCTATCCGGACGAGGTGGTCGACGCGCTCCCGGACACGGCCGTCGAGTCCTTCGCCGGCGTCGCGAACCCGTTCGCGCTGCGACAGCTGCAGGCCGGCGAGCGGGTCGCCGACGTCGGCTCGGGTGCCGGCTTCGACAGCTTCGTGGCCGCACGGCACGTCGGGCCTACCGGCTCGGTGGTGGGCGTGGACATGACCGCCGAGATGCGCGCCAAGGCGAAGGACAACGCCGCCAGGCTCGGCCTGGACAACGTGGCCTTCCGGGAAGGCTTGGCCGAAGCGCTGCCCGTGCCTGATGACTGGGCTGACGTGGTGATCTCCAACGGCGTTTTCAACCTGTGCGCCGACAAGCGCGCGGCGTTCACCGAGGTCGCCCGGGTGCTCGTCCCCGGTGGGTGGCTGCAGTTCGGCGATATCGCCAACGGCGTGCCGGTCTCCCCGGAGGCGTTGCGCGAGATCGACCTGTGGACCGGTTGAATCGCCGGCGGCCTGCCGTGCGCAGGCTGGCAGCGAATGCTCGAGGAGTCGGGGTTCGTCGACGTACGAATCGGTTCGCCAGTGGACACCTTCGGTGGCGCGCGCGGCGAGGACAAGGCACGCGCGTTCGACGTGTACGGCTATGCGTTCCTTGCCCGCAAGCCTCACACGACCGAGTGAGAGCAGATGCAGGGTTGCGCAGGGCGGCGCGCCGGAGTATCACGACCAAGAAGCTGGTTCACCTGACCGCATGAGGCCGAGCGGGGCATTCCTTGGGCGAGGAACAACGCAGCGAGTTCGCGGCGGTTGCCAGGGAGCAGCTGCCCTGGCTGTATTCGCTGGCTCGCCGGCTGGTCGGTGAGGCGGCCGAGGATGCGGTTCAGGAGTGTCTGATCAAGGCCTACCGCGGCTTCGACGGGCTGCGCGATGTGCAGGCCGCTCCGGCGTGGTTTCGCCAGATCTTGCTCAACTGCGTCCGCGACCGGCACCGCCGGGACGCGGGCCTGCCGCGCGAGCTGCCGGTCGATCCGCTGCCCGAGGGCTCGCTGTACCGCAGGATCGCCGAGGCGGATCCCTGGCCCTACTCCGACAGCTTGCACCTGGACTTTCTCGCCGTGTTCGAGGAGGACGACGTCTGGTGTGTCCTGGACCGTGTCCAGCCGCTGTACCGGGTCCCGCTGGTGCTGGTGCACATGGAGGGGCTGTCCACCGGGCAGGTGGCGCGGATGTTCGGGGTAGCCCAGGGGACGGTGTTGTCGTGGCTGCACCGCGGCCGCAAGCTGTTCGAGCGCGAGCTGTGGAGTTACGCGACCGAACACGACCTCGTTGCCGCGCCGAAGGGAGCCCGCCGGTGATCAGCTGCGCTGAAGCGGTCCGGCAGCTGTGGGAGTACCTGGAGCAGGACCTCGACGCGACCGACCGCGCCCGTGTGGAGCAGCATCTGGCGTTCTGCAAACGCTGCTGCGGTGAGGTCGAGTTCGCCGAGGCGCTGCGGGGTTTCCTGCGCTCGACCCCGCTACCCTCCCTGCCCACGGAGGTGGAGGCCCGTCTGGTCGGCTTTCTCGACACGCTCGACAGGGAGGCGCCATGAGCAGGGACTTGATGTACTCCGACGAGATCCAAGAGCTGGTTGTCGACGCCTACCAGGGGCTCGACGCGCCCGGCGGGCCCGGGACGCGCTTCTACACCGACGAGCAGCTGGCAGCAGTGCCCGCCGGCGCCGCTGAGTGGGCGCTGGGGGTGGGCGCCCCGCTGGCGTGGGCGGACCTGGGCGCCGGCGAGGCGGTCGCCGACCTCGGGTGCGGCGCGGGCATCGACACCCTGCTGGCCGCCGCTCTCGTGGCGCCGACCGGCTGGGCGGTCGGGGTGGACTTCCTGCCCGAGATGGTCGAGCGCGCCCGCGCGTTCGCCGCGCAGGCAGGCGCGGACAACGCCGAGTTCCACCGGGCGCAGATGGAGTCGCTGCCGCTGCCCAACGCCTCGGTGGACGTGATCATCTCCAACGGCTCGATCAACCTGTCGGCGCGCAAGAGCCGGGTGCTGGCCGAGGCCTACCGCGTGCTGCGCCCGGGTGGCCGCCTCTGCGTGACCGACCTCACCATCCGAGAGGAGGAGTTGCCCTCCGAGATCCTCACCCACCCCTCGGCGTGGGCCGGTTGAGTGGCCGGAGCCCTGGCGGAGCGTGTCTTCGTCGACAAGATCACCAGCGTGGGCTTCAGCGCGCCCGAGGTACTCGAACGCCGGCCGTTCCGCCTCCAGGACGCCGCCCGATACCCACTGTTCCCCCCGGAACTGGTCGAGCTCATGGGCGACCTGCTCACCCCCGAGCAGCAAGCCGAGGTCGCGGTGGCCATCACCGTCACCGCCCGCAAGCGGTGACCCGGGGCGGATAGGACGAGGTCGCTGTGCACCTGTGCGACCGTGCCGGAGAAGGCCACCTCGATGAGGTGGCCGCGCCCCTCGGGGAACACCTGGCATCCCAGGTAGCCGGGCGCCGTGCGGCGTCACCCTTGAGGACGCAGGAGGCGGCCAGGACATGGCACGGCGCAATCAACTCGCCCGCTTCATCGGTGGATCAGGCTCAGCGCCGGGCCGTCACCAGCCACTCGCCGTTGTTGTGCATCACCACACCGTCAGGTCCCGCATAGGGTGCGAGCGCTTCACGCACCGCACTGATCGCGGCGGTCCGTTTGTCCGGCGGTGCGGCGGCGAAGAGGTCGGCGACCCTGGGCAGGGAGCGGATGAAGCCCAGCGCGTCCTCGACGTCGTCGCCGATGCGCATCGGGCGGGTCAGTGCTTCGACAGTGACGTCGCCGAATCCCGCACCGGCGAGAATGCCGCGGGTCCGGTCGGGGTCGGCCAGCCCGTAGGGCCCTGGCGCGTTCGGGGCAAGCCCTTGGGGTACACCGAGGTAGGGTGCCGCGGCCGCGCCCGCCGCCATGATCCACTCGCTGTGTTTCGGCCCCTGCGGCGCGACGAACACCACGCGGGCGCCGGGGCGCAGCGCACGGGCGAGGTTGGCGAAAGCGGCATTCGGGTCGTCGAAGAACATCAGGCCGTTGCGGCTGATGATGGCGTCGACGCTGCCTTCGTCGAACGCATGGACCTGGGCGTCGGCGCGGAGGAACTCAACGGTGTCCACGCCGGCCGCCGCGGCTCGCTTGCCTGCCAGCGCCAGCATCGGCGGCGAGACGTCGACACCGAGCGCCCGACCACCTGGCCGGACCTGCCTGGCGGCTTCGATGGTGGTGGCGCCGTTGCCGCAGCCGACATCGAGGACCCGCTCGCCGGGGTGCAGAGCGGCGGCGTCGAGCAGCGCTTCGGTGAATGCACGGAGCAAAAGGTCGTAGCGTTCGGCCTCCACGACGTAGTGGGGGCCTTCGACCTGCGTCCAGTACCGGATTTCGTCCGCGTTGGCAGGCGTGGTGGTGTCGGTCATCGTTCAGCCCTCCTCGTGGGAGTGTGTCGTGGTGCTTGCTCGGTTTCGACGGCCTGCTTGATTCGGGACAGGGTGGTGCGCATGCCGTCGGCGAGGTCGTCGTCGCGGTCTTCGACGCGCAGCATCAGCCCGTTGAACCGGTTGGTGATCGTCCAGTCCGGCTTGGTGACGTCGTAGGACTCGGTCAGCACGGTGCCGGTGCCGTCCTGTTCCAGCCGGTAGCGCCAGTCGCACACCCCGCACGGCAGCACGTCTCGCCGGAAGGCGAACTCACGGCCGGGATCGGCGGCGATGACGACCAGGGTGTTCGACCAGCGTGCGTTGCCGCGGCGGTTGTAGCCCTTGAATCGCGCGCCGACCGCGGGGCCCGCTGCGTCCAGCCACTTGCAGCGGTAGGTTTCCGGGCTCCACTCACCCATCCTTGTGACGTCGGAGACCAGCTGGTAGACGCGCTCGGGCGAGGCGTCGATGTGGACGCTGACCGCGCCCTTCGTTGCCCGTTTCATGGTGACTCCCTTGCTCATCGGGGTTTGCTGTTGCGTTGACCGTGCCCGGCGGCGATCGCAATCTGATCGCAGCCGCGTCGGTGCCCGGAAATTCGGTAATGTCTGGTTCGATCGGCTGGGAGGAGCTCAGAGATGGAGTTCCGCATCCTGGGGCCACTCGAGGTGGTCAGGGAGGGGTCGCTGCTCGATGCCGGGACCCCACGCCTGCGGCTGCTGGTAGCCCTGCTGGCCGTCCGAAGTCCGGGGGTGGTGTCCGCCGAACGACTGATCGACGACATGTGGGAGAGCGATCCGCCCGAGACGGCACGGCACACCTTGCAGGGCTACGTGTACCGGCTCCGGCAGGCGCTCGGACCCGACGGCTGGCGGCTGCAGAGCCGCGCGCCGGGCTACCTGCTCAAGACCTCCCCCGATGAGCTCGATGCCCGACGGTTCCAGACCCTGGCCGAACAGGGCCGGGAGGCGCTCGCCGGAGGTCGTCCGAAAGAAGGAGCCGACCTGCTGCGCGAGGCGCTCGGCCTGTGGCGGGGATCCGTACTGGCTGACGTCGCGGAGATGGTCGCGTTGGAGCCGGAGCGGGCCCGGCTGGAGGCCATGCGACTGGGTGTCCTCGAAGATCGGGTGGAAGCCGACCTCGCGTCGGGGTGGCACAGCCGCGTGGTCGACGAGCTGAACGGGCTGGTGTCGGAACATCCGTTCCGGGAGCGCCTGTGGGGTCAGCTGATGATCGCGCAGTATCGGGCGGGGCGCCAGGCCGACGCTTTGCACGCCTTCCGGCGTGCCCGCCAGACCCTGGACGAGCAGTTGGGCATCGAGCCGAGCCCGTGGCTGTGCCGGTTGGAGGAGCGGATCCTCCTCCACGACCCAGACCTCGGCGAGCCCCGAGCGGCCGAGGCTGCCCGTCCGCTGCACAACCTGCCGAGTCCGCGAACCAGCTTCGTGGGACGGCGCGACGAACTCGCCGATCTGGCCGGGCTGCTGGCGACCAAGCGGCTGGTCACCGTCACCGGCCCGCCCGGGGCGGGCAAGACCCGACTGGCTCTGGCAGCGGCGGAGCAGTCGATGCCCCATCACCCGCACGGCGTGTGTCTTGTGCCGTTGGCCGAGATCGACGAACCCGGCCTGATCACCTCCGCCGTCGCCGCCGCGCTCGGCGTGTCCGAGCCCGAGCGGCCGGTCCTGGATGCGCTGATCGACCACCTCAAGGCGCGGCGGTTGTTGCTGGTGCTCGATAACCTCGAGCACCTCCTGCCCGGCGTGGCGGTGGTGGGCCGGCTGCTCGACGCCGCTCCCGGTTTACGGGTGCTGGCCACCAGCCGGGCGCCGCTGCGATTGTCCGGGGAACAGGAATACCGCCTGGCGCCGCTGCCGGTGCCCGACCCGGAGGAGCTGTCCTCGGCCGAAGACCCCGATGGCTTCGACGCCCTCGCTCTCTTCGCCGAACGGGCCAGGGCCATCGACCCACGGTTCACCGTCACGGCCGGCAACGCGGCACCGGTCGCCGAGATCGTCGCCCGGGTTGACGGGCTACCGCTGGCGATCGAGCTCGCCGCGGCCCGCCTGCGGCACTTCCCGCTGGCCGAACTGCGGCGCCGCCTCACCGATGTCCTCTCGCTGCTCGTCGAGGGCAACACCGACCAACCCGCACGTCAGCAGCAGCTGCGCGAGGCCATCGCCTGGAGCTATGACCTGCTCGACCCCGCCGACCAGGCCCTGTTCCGGCGCCTCGGCATCGTCCGCGGCGGCTTCAGCCTCGACGCAGCCGAAGCCGTCGCCGCGAACTCTCCCGCAGGGGCTGTGCTCCGCGGCATCTCCCATCTGATCGAGGTGAGCCTGCTCCAAGCACCCTTGGACACCGACCCGGTCCGGTATTCGATGCTGGAGACGATCCGCGAGTACGCGCTCGACGAGCTACGAGCCCACGGTGAGTACGAAGAGGTCAGCCGCAGGCACGCCGACCTCTATGCCGCCCTGGTGGAACGGGCCGAGCCGGAGCTCACCCGAGCCGAACAGCCCCGGTGGTTGCGACGCCTCGAGGCCGATCACGACAACCTGCGCGCGGTGCTGCGCCGGGCCAGGGAAACGGGCGAACTCGACCCGGGCCTGGTCATGGCTGGACGGCTGTGGCGTTTCTGGCATTTCCGCGGCCGCATCACCGAAGGCCGAGCGTGGCTTGACGAGATGCTCGCCCTCTCCGGCGACGCTGCGACTGTAGCCCGCGCCAAGGCGCTCATCGGGCTCGCCGGGCTGTGCTACTGGGAGCGCGATCTCGACGGCGCCGAAGGGCACTACCGGCAGGCGGCTGAGGTGGCACGGGGGCTCAAGCATGATGCAGCCGAGGTCGTTGACGAGCAGTACCCGATCGGAACCCTCCTCAGTCCCTGGTGGCTCGAGTTCGAGTCGCTGCTGGGACTGGTGGTCACCATCGCCTGTCACCGCGGCGATCCGGAAGCTGCCGCACCGCTGGAGCAACAGGTCCAGGCCATCGTCGCCCAGCACGCAGCCGACCCCATGGCCATGGGTAACGGCATGGCCACCTCCGCGCTGGTGAAGCTGTTCACCGGAGAACTGGACGCCGCCCGCAACTACGGCGAGCTGGTCGTGGCTGGTACGCGTGCCATCGGCGAGCGCTGGTACGAGAGCCAGATGCTGCGCACGCTCGCACTCATCTCGTTGCGCGAGCGACGCTACGAGCAAGCCGAGCAGGAGCTCACTGCTTGCCTCGGCATTGCGTCGGAGCTCGATGACCTGCCCAGCATGGCGATGGACCTCGACCGGCTCGGCCAGGCGGCGATCGGCCGCCAGTCGCCACAACGCGCAGTCACCCTCGCTGGGGCCGCCTCCCGAGTGCGGGAAACCGTGGGCGGCGGGCTCGCCATCGACGACTTCCGGTGGGAGACCGTGCACCCCACCGACGCCGCCCGCCGGGTGCTCACCGAATCCGAGATCGACGTCGCTTGGGCCCGCGGTCGATCCATGAGCCCCGACGACGCCGTTACCTACGCCACCGACGTGGTCACAACCTCACGCTGAGTACCTGCCCCGAGATGACGAGCGTGGGCTTCGGCGGGCCCGAGGTGCTCGAACGCCGGCCGTTCCGCCTCCAGGACGCCGCCCGATACCCACTGTTCCCCCCGGAACTGGTCGAGCTCATGGGCGACCTGCTCACCTCCGAGCAGCAAGCCGAGGTCGCGGTGGCCGTCACCGTCATCGCCGGCAAGCGGTGACAGGGGCGGACGAGCTCGCGTGCTCAGGGCGCGGGTGGACCCTCCCGGTGGCCTTGTGCGAGACGACCGGGAGGGTCCGGCAGCGGCTGCTCAGTAGCTGAAGGTGGTGGCGCCGTCGCCGATCCACTCCCACAGGGGCGCGGTGCCGGCGATCTCGGCGTTGGGCAGGATCGCGCCCTTGTCGAGCTGGCGGGCGTTGAAGCAGATGGGGCAGACGTAGTAGCGCCCGCCCGCGTCGGCGTAGCGGCGCAGCAGGTCGGGCAGCGGCGGGCAGCCGTCGCAGGCCACGCCGACCGCGGTCCCGACCAGGGCCAGCCGCACGGCCTCCTTGGTCAGAAACATCAGCGTGGGGCGGCCCGCTTCGGCGGCGCCGACGGCGACCAGGAAAGCGACCGTGACGGTCTCGGTGTCCTCCAGGCCGGTATGCAGGCTGATGGCGGCCTTGTCACTCATGGTTGTTCTCCTCTCGACGTGCTGCGGTCCAGGGCCGCAGCCACGGGTGGGCGGTCACTCGCTCGTGCGGGCGGCGATCAGCAGGTACTCGGCCTCGTATTGTCCGCCGTGGTTCCAGCCGGTGAGGAAGTCGACGAAGTCCTGGTCGAGTGCGGCGACGCGTTGCGGGTCGTGCTCGTTGAACCGGTAGACCGAGATGGTCGGGCCGTAGTTGCGCTTCCAGTACTCGCGGAACTCGGCGGGCTCGCCGCCGGCGAACACGACATGCTGCCGCGTCGTGTCCACGGTGGACACGCCGGTGCCGAAGAGCTCGCGGACGTGTTCCTGGCTGCCCCACAGTGGTGGGGGCTGGGCGCCGGGCGGGGGCGGCGGCGCGTAGGGGCCCATGGCCTTGAACAGGCCGCCGATGAAGCCTTCCGGTGTCCAGTTCAGCATGCCCACGGTCCCGCCGGGTCGGCAGACCCGCAGCAGCTCGTCCGCGGTCGTGTGGTGGTGGGGGGCGAACATCGCGCCCAGGCACGAGATGACGGCGTCGAACTCGCCGTCGGAAAAGGGCAGCGCCTCGGCGTCGGCCTGCACCCAGTCGAGCTCGACCCCGGCGGTGGCGGCGTTGCGCCGCCCGACGTCGAACAGCTCCGGTGTCAGGTCGGAGGCGGTGACGACCGCACCGGCCTGCGCGGCCGGGATCGCGGCGTTTCCGGTGCCCGCGCCGACGTCGAGGACTCGTTGGCCCGGCGAGATCCGGCAGTGCCCGACCAGCTCGGCGCCCAAGGTCGGGATGAGCTCGGCGGCAACTGCCGGGTAGTCCCCGGATGCCCACATCGCCCGATGCTTGGCCTTCAGGGCACGGTCGGCGGCGGCCGCGTCGGTGCTGTCGGTGGGTGTCGTGGTCATGGCGTGTCCTCCGTGTTCAGCTGGGCGCGAGCTCGGGTGAGCGGCTGTGTCGCCCCTCAGGACGAAGGAGGCTGGCAGGACATTGCAGCAGCGGCGCTTCGTCGCGCCTATCGTCACCGACGGGCACCGGCGCGGGTACGCGGCGGGCGAGCAGACACCCGAGCCACATCTTCACCAAGCTCGGCCTCTCCTCCCGAGCAGTGGCTTACCGTCAGCCCGGATCTCCGGTGCGATCGAGAGCCCGCGCGATCTCCGGCTGCACGAACAGGCCGAGACCCTCCTCGGCGAGGCGGCCCGCTTCGGTCTCGATCACTTTGGTGTCGTAGTAGTCGCGCAGTTCGCCCCGATCGCCGATCACCTTCAGTTTCGTGGCGAGGAGGTCTCCCGTTCCCGCGACCCGAATCCCCTCGACCTCGGTCAGCGGTTCGAGGACCCGCTGGTCGGTTGCGCACAGGAACTGGATCCTGGTGCCGTTGAACAGTCCGTTCAGGGTGTCCTCGCTGTGCAGGTCACGGCCAGCCGGCCGATCGCTTCGAGCTGGTGCCGGATCGCCGTCAGGTCCGCGGCCTCGGACAGGAAGAAGTCGAGATCGCGGGACACCCGATGCTGCAGATGCACCGCGATCGCGGTGCCCCCGACCAGATACGCGGCATCCGGGACGACAGCGCGGATCGCCGCCCAGGTCTGCGCGGTGCCGGCAGGCAGCACCGCGCGCAGCCAGCCTGGAAGCGTCATGCGAGTACCTGCGCCGCACCGGCCGCCAGGTTCTCCGCCAGGGCCCGGTGCCGCGGATCGATACCCCGCCCGGTTGCGGCCTGCTGCCAGTCGTCGGCTGCGAGCGCACCGGCAGCCCACGCGAGCGCCTGGGTGTCCCCATCGAGAAGGACCCGTCGGGCGACGTAGGGCCCGTGCCCCGCCAGGTCGATGCTGTGCACGGGGGCGTTCCAGAAAGCGTGCGCGTACCTGGTCGGTACTCCTCGAGGTGCTCGGTGGCCGGCGACGCTGCGGGCCGCCCGACGGACGCGCGCGAGCCGGGGAGCCAGTTCGGGCCAGCGCGGATGGGTGAGGTTCGCGTAGGCGATCTCGGCGCTCCGAGCGGTTCCCTCGGCGACGATCTCCTGCCGCATCTCGACCAGCCCGAGGTCGACGAGGTCGCGCAGGGCTCCGATGGCAGCCGTCGGTGACAGCCCCGCCGCGCGAGCCACTGCCCGTCCGGACCGTAGGCCCAGCGGTGCCCGCGCCAGGGCGGCGAGAACCTGCACCTGCGTGCGGCGAAGCCCCTCTACCCGGGGCGTGACACCGAGCTCGCGAGCCAGGCCGGCCACGTCATCAGCGCTCAACCGCAGCTGCCCACCCGGGGTCCGCCCCGGCCGGAGCCCGAGCCGGTCGACGGCGCGCAGCAGGCGGTGCACGTTCGTGCCGAGCTCGCGCGCGACACCCGCTGCCGACCTGCTGTCCATAACGTCAAGGATACCCGCAGCGGTCCGGGATCTCGGCCTTCCTGGAGCTCGCGGCGGGTACGCGTCACCTGCACACCTCGCCAGACTTCGGATCCGGCTGTCCGGGGACGGCGAACCGGGAGAGACTCAGCGGGTGCCGAACACGGTGCGGGTCGCCAGTGACACGCTCGTCGGGCGTGCCGAGGAGCTGCGCTCGACCCTGGCGGCGCTGGGCGACCTGCGCGAAGGGCGGCCGGGTGTGGTGCTGGTGAGCGGCCCCGCCGGGATCGGCAAGACCCGGTTCGTCACGGCCGTGGCGGACGGGCTCCGAGCGGACGGCGTGCGGGTGATGTCCGGTGCCTGCCTGGACCTGGGGGCGGGCGCGCCCTACGCGGCCCTGATCGCCGCGTTCCGCAGCGTCGACCCGCCCGCCGTGCAGGTGCTCGACGCGTTGACCGGGGCCGTCGACATGCGACGGTCGCGGCTGTTCGAGCTGCTGCGGAGCACGACGGTGGCGCTGGCCCGGCGGCTGCCGACCCTGCTCGTGATCGAGGACGTGCACTGGTCGGATCGGATCACCCGCGACGCCCTGCTCTACCTGATGGCGACGGCGCGCGAGGGCCGCTGGGCGCTGGTCGTGACGTTCCGGCACGACGAGGTGGGTGCGCGGCCCGCGGTGCGGGAGTGGCTGGAACTGCTGCACCGCGAAGCGCCCCGGTACGTGGCGCTGGGCGCCCTGTCGCCGCGGGACGTCGCGGCCCAGGTCGCCGGCATCGTGGGTGGGCTGCCGTCGGCGGAGTACACCGAACGGATGCACCGCCGTAGCGGTGGCGTCCCGCTGCTGGTGGAGGAGGTGCTCGCCGCCGAGGCGGCCGGCACGACGGCAGTGCCCAACCACCTGCGAGACCTGTTCCTGGCCAGGGTCGGGCAGCTCGGCGGGCACGCGGCGCGGGCGGTCGAGGCGGTGGCTCTGGTGGGCGGTCGGTGCGGCGAGCGGCTGGTCGCCGGGGTACTCGGGGCCGAGGGGGCCGAGATCGCTGCCGCGCTGGACCGGGCGGTCGCGGCAGATGTCCTCGTTGCCGACGGTACGGGCTACCGGATGCGCCACGAGCTGTTGCGGGAAGCGGTGTACGGTGCCGTTGCACCTGCGCGGCGCCGGGCACTTCACGCCCGGATCGCGACGGCGCTGGCTGCTGTACCGCACCCCGATGTGGCGGCCCTGGCCCGGCATTGGTACGAGGCCGACGAGACGGACCGGGCGGCGCCGGCCAACCTCGACGCGGCCGCGCTCGCCGAGCGGGTGCACGCGCCCGCCGAGGTGCACGCCTACCTCGAACGGGTCCTCGAGCACGTCGATGCGCTGCCCGCCGACCGGGCGGCCGCGGTGGGCGGCCGCGGCGCACTCCAGGCCCGAGCCGCGGAGGCTGCGTACCGGGGCGGCGACTTCGAACGAGCGGTGGCGCTCGCCCGCGAGTGCCTCGGTGAGGTCGACGAACCCGCGGTGATGGCACTGCGCTGGGAACGGCTCGCGCGCTACTGCTGGGTCAGCCGGGACGGCGCCGGTGCGCAGCGGGCTCATGAGCGGTCCGTGGCGGTGCTGCCCCACGACGCATCCGCGTCCGCTCGGGCGCGTGTGTGGTCGGGCTACGGCTGGTACCTCGCGATGGCGGGCCGAAGCGGTGACGCGCGGTCGTGGTCGCAGCGGGCTCTGGACGCTGCGGAAGTCGGCGGCGAAGTGCTGGACCGGTGCCGCGCGCTGCTCACGTGGGGTCTCGCACGCCAGGACGAAGAGCGGGGGTTCGCGGCCCTGCGGCAGGCCCGCGACCTCGCCGTCGCCGCCGACGCCGGCGAGGACCTGGCTCGCGCCCACGCCGCCCTGGACCTGTCCCTTCGCCGCCGGGTGGGGGCGGCACAGCGGGAATCCGTTCTCCGTGACGGGCTCCGGTACGTCGCCGCGCACGGGCTGAGCCGGAGCTACGAGCCCGTCATGCGGTACCTGCTCGCCGAGATGCTGCTGGACCTCGGTCGCTGGGACGAGGCCGACGAGACGCTCGAGGAGCTCGCGGCCGGCGGGGTCGTCGGCGTGCCCGCCATGTTCGTTCACGCCTACCGGGCACGGCTCGCCGCCGCCCGTGGTCGGACGGCGTCGGCGGTGGCGTGCGCCGCACGGGTGGCGGAGCTGGCGGAGGATCTGCCGCAGCAGCCGATCCCGCGTTCGATCGCCCTGGCTGCACACGGCGAGTCGTCCTTGTGGTCCGGCGAGGCCGAGGAGGCGTCGGAGTGCGCCGACCAGGCCGGGGCACTCACCACCGACCCGTTCGGCCGAGCCGAAGCCACGGCCCTGCACGCACGCGCCGCCGCCGATCTGGCCGAGCAGGCCCGCCGCCGCGGCCATCCGCCCACCGAACTGCCGACGGAGGCCGAGCGTGCTGCGGTCGCCGCGCTCCAGGAGCCGGAGCCGCACCCGAGGATCCGCGCCTTCGCGGCGACCACGCTGGCGGAGCTGTCCAGACGGGACGAGCGGGGAGTCCCGCAGCCCTGGCGTGCCGCCGTGTCCGAGTGGGACGCGGCAGCCGATCCGTACCGTGCGGCGTACTGCCGGTGGCGGCTGGCGCACGCGCTGCTCGCCACCCGGACCGGGCGGCGCGAGGCGGCGCAGGAGCTGGTGGGGGCGCAGCGGATCGCGGCACGGCTGCAGGCCCGCCCCCTGCGGGATGCGGTCGAGAACCTCGCCGCGGCCGCGCGGATCCGTCTCGGCGCCGCCGGGACAGACACGGACAACGGGCCGAGCGGACCGGCGGCGATCGCTGCCGAGCTCGGCATGACCCACCGTGAGCTGGAGATCCTGCCGCTGCTCGCCGCCGGCCGGACGAACGCCGAGATCGCCGACGCGTTCGTGATCAGCCCGCGCACCGTGGGGGTGCACGTGTCGCGAATCCTGCAGAAGCTCGGAGCCACCCGGCGCACCGAAGCGGCCGACATCGCCCGACGCCGTGGCCTCGTCACCGGCTGATGTGACGACCCTCCGCCCCCGTCCCCCGGAGGGCGGAAGATACGTCGTTCTCCCGATATCCGGTGGCGCTGCGGTCCCTAGCGTTTGACGGGACCGATCGACCCACCGACAGGAGGCGAACCCCATGTCCGGACCGCTCATCATGATCTCGCACTCGAAGGTCAAGCCAGGCAAGCTCGAGACGTACCGGGCGCACTGGGCCACAGCGATCGATGTCGTGGAGTCGGCGGAACCACGGATGATCGCGTTCCACAGCTACGCAGCCGAGGACGGAACCGAGGTGTCGACGGTCCAGGTGCACCCGGGCCCCGAGTCGCTGGACGCCCACCTGAAGATCTTCGCCGAGCAGCTCAGCGACGTGGCGTTCGAGGCGCTGGACAGCTACGAGATGAACCTCTACGGGCGGCCGAGCGAGGCAACCCTGGAGTTCCTGGGTCGGATACCGGGCCTGCGCGTGCGGGTACAGCCGGTGCACGACGGAGGGTTCCTGCGCCCGCAGCCGATGTGATCCTCGCAGCGGGACCGGCCCCGCGGTCGAGGAGATCACGGTCCCGGGCCGGGCCCGGCCGGACCGGGGTGGTGCTGGAACACCCCGTCCGGGTCGTACCGGTGCTGGAGCTCGGTCAGGCGTCGGAAGGCGTCCGGGGTGAAGGCGTCGGGGACGCGGTGCTGGTCGTCGCCGTCGAGGAAGTTGCGGTACACGCCCGCGTGGTGCGGCTCGAGGGCGTCGGTGAAAGCCCGTGCCCAGGCCGTCTCCGGCCCCCGTTCCGTCGGCGAGCCAGCGCGACGCTGCTCCCAACCAGATGTCGCGGCTCTCGGCCCCGACGACGACGCTCAGCGGCGCCCCCGGCGCGCATCCGGCTCAGGTCCGGGACGAACGCGGCGAACGTCGGCAGCTCGATCGGGATGAACACTACGCCGTTGCCGAGCACCCGCTCGATCTGCGCCGGGTCGGACGCCGCGAAGTGGTCGACCACCTCGTCGCCTGCGTTGGCCCGCATGAACATCTCCATCGCGTGCCGTGTCCCGCCCTCGGCCATCGCATGGTCGGTGACGCCCCGCATACCGGCGGCCATCTGCTCCCGCTCGCGCACGACCGCTGACAGCGCGGCCTCGTAGATCACCGCGTGCCGCACCACGTCGGGGTGGCGGACCACCAGCTCACACGCGATCGAGCCGCCGCCGCTGTGCCCGACCACCACGGCCGGCGCGAGACCCAGCGCCCGCAGCAGCGCCGCGGCGTCGTCGGCCTGCTCGGCCATGCTGGTGGCGGTCCACCCGGCCGGGGGCTGCAGGCCGTCGCCGCGTACCTCGCGATACAGGCTGGTGGCGCCGACGTCGACGACGGCGCCGTCCGTCACGTCGCTGCGTGTGCTCATGACTCCTCCCAGGGTTCGGGCGCGCAGCGTGGAGCTGCTCAGGCGGTTGCCCCGTGAGCGACAAGCGGTGTCAGCTCGGAGCCGCGCGCGGCGGCAGCCGAGGCTCCGGCGCGACCGAGCGCCTCCGTTCGCGTCAGGGTGTGACGGCCGACCTGGTGCTGCGCCGCAACTGGGCGGCGAGCGCCGTCAGCAGGAGCACGCCCAGCCCGACGAAGTTCACGTTCTGGACCCACCCGCTCGGCCCGGCCGACAGCGCACTGATCGGCATCGACACCAGCGAGTGGTCCGCCCGCGCCAGGCTGTGGGTGATCGTGACCAGCGCGAACGCGATCGGGCCGACGACGCCGCCGACGGATCACGCCGGTTCTGGCGCCGCAGCGAGGAACGCGATGAGCTCACCGGCGACCCGGTCCGGGTGCACGAGGTGGCCGAGGTGGCCGATGTCGGTGATCTCGCGCACCGTCGCGTCGGGCACGTGCTCGGCGGCGTGCCGGGTGCTGTCGGTGAACCAGGACAGTGCGGTGCGCGAGCCGTGCAGCAGCAGCGTCGGCACCGCGATCTGCTGGAGCACCGACGGGTCGGTCGGGCTGGGCCCGTCGAACTCGAACGCCTCCCGGAGCTCCTCGAGATCGACCGGCACGTACTGGGCGACGGCCTCGAGGCCCTCCGGGTCGGCGGACAGGGCGGCCACCTCCTCGTCGTTGGCAATGAGCGCAAGGAAGGTCCCGGCCGCTTCGGCGGCCCGGCCCTGCTCGGCCGCCGCGGCCATGCGCCCGACGGCCTCCCAAAAGCCTGCGAGGACCTCTTCGCTCAGCACCTCGAACACCACCGGCTCGCTAGCCACGACCGCGGTGACCGCGGAGGTGCGGGCCGCCGTTCCGAGCGCCAGCATGCCCCCGCCCGAGACCCCCACCAGACCCACCGGCTCGCCGATGCTCTCGACGAACGCGGCGACATCCCGGACCCGGGCCTCGCGCGAGAGGTCGGGGTGGGCGCCACTCAGTCCGCGTCCACGCATGCTCGGCACGTAGCAGGTGAACCGGTCGGTCAGCCACGGCAGCAGCTCACCCCACTCCAACTCGCCATCGGCCATGGCGCCGTGGATGAGGACGAGGGGCGGTCCCTGCCCGTAGATGCGCCCGGCGATCTCGGTGCCGTCGTCGGAGACGGCTCGATGAATCCGCTGCTCTTCCATGGGTGGCTCCTCAGTCGCGGCGTCCGGTGGCCATACAGCGGGTATACATAGCATGACCGTGCGATCTAATGTGGCACGATCGTGCTATCTTGTCAACGATGGCGGATCAGGACAGCACCACCGACGGGCCTCGGCGGCGCTCGGACGGCGAGCAGACCCACACCGCGATTCTGGCGGCAGCCATGCGGGTGGCCTCGATCGAAGGTCTGGGCAGCCTGACGGTCGGTCGGCTCGCCGAGGAGCTCGGGGTGAGCAAGAGCGGGGTGTTCGCCCACTTCCGCTCGAAGCAGCGGCTGCAGCAGGAGACGATCGCGGCGGCCGGGGAGGTCTTCGAGCGCGAGGTCCTCGGACCGGGCCTGGCCGCGCCCGACGGGCTGGCGCGGCTCGAGGGCCTCTGCGAGGCGTACCTGTCCTACGTCGAGCGAGGGGTGTTCCCCGGCGGCTGCTTCTTCGCCCACCTGCTCGCCGAATTCGACGCACAGACCGGGCCGGTCCACGACGAGGTCGTCACCGGACAGCGAGGCTGGCTGGGCCTGCTCGAGGGGCTGGTCGACACCGCCCGACAGCGGGGCGAGCTCGACCCGGCGACCGATGCCGGGCAGCTGGCCTTCGAGCTCTACGCCCCACTGGAGCTGGCCAACTACCTCTCCACGCTGCACCGAGACCCGGCGATCGTCGACCGGGGCCGCACCGCCATCCGGGCCACGATCGCCGCAGCGGCACCACCGGACGACGACCGGCCCCAGGCTGTCCCTTCGCCACCGAGCGACCGACCCCACCCCGCGGCGCGTTGAGTGCGATCAGACACGCGAGGACATTGTCATTTCCGCCGGACAGGCCTGCCCAGTGAGTGCATGCAGCTTCAGCTCGACGCCACACTGCCAGCACCAGGGCGGTATCCGCGCACTGCGGCAGAGCTGCATTGCAGTCACACGTCATGACAGCTAGACTGTCGTGTATGTCTGAGTTTCACCTGACGGTCCAAGGGCGCGGAACCCTGGCTCTGCCGTCCGAGCTCCGGCGTCGGCACCGGCTGGACGAGCCGGGCGCGCAGGTCCGGCTCGTCGAACGTGCGGACGGGGTCATCGAGCTTCATCCGCTCGTCGCGATTCCGGCCGATCAAGCGTGGTTCTGGAGCGAGCGCTGGCAGCAGATGGAACGTGCAGCCGAGGCGGACGTCGCTGCCGGACGCGTCGTCGTCGCCGACGGGCCTGACGAGTTCCTCGACGAGCTCGACACAGCGGCGTGAGGTTCGAGCGCACCGACACGTTCAAGGCCGACTGGGAACGGCTCAGCGACCCCGAACGCGAGATGTGCCGTACCTCGATCAAGGCCTTGCATGCCGCAGCTGAACGGATCGTCGCCGACCCGGGTCAGGCGTGGCCGTCGAACCTGCGGGTCAAGAAGGTCGCCAGCGCTCCTCGTGTGTGGGAGATGACGTGGTCGTTCTCCGGGCCGGACGGTCGTGCCACGTTCGAATGGGTCGAGATCGATGGAGCGTCCGGCATCAGGTGGCGACGCATCGGTGGGAACCGCGTCTTCCGTCAACCTTGACGTGGCGCCCGCGTTGCTCGGCGGCGCCGCGGACCGTGCGTCAGACGGGCTGCAGACGCCCTGGGGCCCGAGCCGGGAGGCGTTTACCCAGGACACTTGCTCCGGCAGCGCGTCCGACGACAACAGCCAGCCGAGCTCTGCGTAGGCGGCGAGTTCCCTGGCGATCAGCTGCCCGATCGGCCCCGGGTAGACGAGCCGAGCGTGCCGGGCGGCGGCCAGCACCGGCTCGACGCGGGCGGCGACGAGCACGCCGACGCCGCGCCGATCCTCGGGCTGCTCGTCCACGCCCAGCCGCTGAGCCGTGCGGAGGCCGAGGAGGATGGTCGCTGAGAGGGGACGCTCAGTCGTCCATGGTCCCGTCCAGTGCGCGACCCTCGGTGAAGTACGGCTCGATCTTGTTGTCGTACATCGACAGCGCGGAGCCGATCGCCATGTGCATGTCCAGGTACTTGTAGGTGCCCAGCCGGCCGCCGAACAACACCTTGTGGTTGGCGGTCTCCTTGCGGGCCAGCTCCCGGTAGCGCTCCAGCTTCGCCCGGTCCTCCGCGGTGTTGATCGGGTAGTAGGGCTCGTCACCGCGCTGCGCGAAGCGTGAGTACTCCCGGAAGATCACGGTCTTGTCGGTGCGGTAGTCACGCTCGGGATGGAAATGGCGGAACTCGTGGATCCGGGTGAACGGGACGTCGAGGTCGGCGTAGTTCATCACCGGAGTGCCTTGGAAATCACCGGTGTCCACGACCTCCTGCTCGAAGTCCAGCGTCCGCCAGCCCAGCTCGCCCTCGGCGTAGCCGAAGTACTGATCCAGCGGCCCGGTGTAGACCACGGCGACGTCGTCGGGAAGCTCGTCGCGCACGTCGAAGTAGTCGGTGCTGCGCCGCACCTCGATGTTGGGGTGCTCGGCCATGCGCTGCAGCCACGCCGTGTAGCCGTGGACCGGCAGGCCCTCGTAGGTGTCGCTGAAGTAGCGGTTGTTGAAGTTGTAGCGCACCGGCAGCCGGGCGATGATCCCCGGCGGCAGCTCGGTGGGGTCGGTCTGCCACTGCTTGGCGGTGTAGCCGCGCACGAACGCCTCGTACAGCGGCCGGCCGATCAGCGAGACGGCCTTCTCCTCGAGGTTCGACGCGTCCTTCGAGTCGATCTCGGCGGCCTGCTCGGCGACCAGCGCCTTCGCCTCGTCCGGCGGCATGTAGCGCCCGAAGTACTCGCAGATCGTCGCCAGGTTCACCGGCATCGGGTAGACCCGGCCCTGGTAGATCGTGAACACCCGGTGCTGGTAGCCGGTGAAGTCGGTGAACTGGTTGACGTAGTCCCACACCCGCTTGTTCGAGGTGTGGAACAGGTGCGCCCCGTACCGGTGCACCTCGATGCCGGTCTCCGGCTCGGCCTCGGAGTAGGCGTTGCCGCCGATGTGGTCGCGGCGGTCGAGCACCAGCACCCGCTTGTCGAGCTGGGTGGCGGCGCGCTCGGCGATGGTCAGCCCGAAGAAGCCGGAGCCGACGACGACGAGATCGTAGCTGGTGGAGCCCACGGCCGTGAGGGTAGCCGCCCAGCGACCGCGCACGCTGCGCGGCACTTCCCGGTGGCCGCCCCCGTCGGCACCAGACGCGAGCCTCGAAGCCCACCCCCGTCCATGAGCTCGACGAGATGGGGCGCTGAGCGCGTTGTGACCCCCATGCTGTCGAGCTCATGGACGGATGGGGGCTACCTGGCCAGGGCCGGGGCGAGCAGTCGTAGCGCCGAGGGCCGGATCCGGGCGGTGGCGGGCAGCCGGGTGATCGGCTCGCCGTCGCCGTAGAGGTGCAGCGGGCGATCGGCATTCAGCGCCAGCTCGCTGCCACGCAGCAGCTGGACCTCGGGCCGGTTCACGTGGGTGCCCGCCGGCAGCTGGCGGAAGCCGGCGAGGAAGGTCCGGCGCGGCACGTGGTGCACGGCGACGACGTCGAGCAGGCCGTCGTCGACCCGTGCGGCCGGGGCGACATGGAGGCCGTGCCCGTAGTAGCCGGAGTTGGCGGCCACCACGGTGTAGCCGTGAAACCGGTGGCGCGAGCCGTCGAGATCGAGAGTGTAGCAGGCGGGGCGCCAGGCCACCAGCGCGCCGAGTGCCGCGGCCGGGTAGGCGATCGCGCCGGGCACGAACCGGACCCGGTTGACCAGTTCGGTGGCCACCGAGTCGATCCCCGCATGGACGCTGCCGACCACGACGCGATCGGCCACGGTGATCACGTCGACCGGGGTTCCGGGGGCGTGCAGCAGAATCCGGGCGAGCCGGGCCGGATCGCCGGGCAGGCCCACCTGCCGTGCGAAGTCGTTGCCCCGGCCGGCCGGAACGATCCCCAGCACGCCGTCCGCGTCGATCACCGGCCCGGCGAGCGCGCCGACGGCGCCGTCGCCGCCGACGGCCAGCACGACGTCACCCTCGCCGGCCGCGTCACGGGCCAGCATCCCCGCGTGCTCGAGGCTGCGGCTGTGGTGCACGGCGACGGCGGCACCGGCTTCCCGCAGCAGCCGGGCGACCGGTAGCAGCGCCGCGGTGGCCCGACCCCCGCCGGCCACCGGGTTGACCACGGCGGTGAACGAGCGCACGTCAGCCCACCAGGACGCCGGGGTTGAGGATCCCGGCCGGGTCCAGCCGGTCCTTGACCGCGCGCAGCACGTCGACGGCCAGCGGGCCGACCTCGCGGGCGTAGTGCTCGCGGTGGTCGGCGCCGACGCCGTGGTGGTGGGTGATGGTGGCGCCGGCGGCCAGGATCGCATCGCCGGCGGCGGTCTTGGCCCGCTGCCACTGCGCGAGCGGGTCGCACGCCTGCGCGCAGGCCACGGTGAAGTACAGCGACGCGCCGGTGGCGTAGACGTGCGAGACGTGGCACGCCACCAGCGGCGGAGTGCCCTGCGCCGTCAGCTCCTCGGTCAGGGCGGTGCGCACCGCCTCGTACAGCTCGCCCATGCCCGACCAGAACGTCGCGGTCTCGAGAGTCTCGGCGAACGCACCGGCGTCGAGCAGCGCGTCGCGCAGGTAGGGACCGGCGTAGCGCTGCCGCTGCCACGCCTGCCCCACCTCGGCGCCCAGCGGCTCGCCGCCACATCCCGCGAGCTCGGCCGACGCGGCGTCACGGCGAGCGGTCACGTCGGTCGGCGCGCCCTCGTAGCCCGCGATGACCAGGCAGCCGTCGGAGGGCGCCGACCCGAGCCGGCCGGGTCGGGCCAGGCCCACCGCGGTCTCGGTCTCGTCCGACAGCCGGAGCACGGTCGGGCGCGGCCCGTCCTGGGCCAGCCGGCGCAGCGCCGCCATGCCGTCGGGAAACGACCCGAAGCGCCAGCCGTCGTAGATCCGCCGCTCCGGTGCCGCAGCCACCCGTACCGTCACGGCCGTCACGACGCCGAGCGCGCCCTCCGAACCGAGGATGAGCTGGCGCAGGTCGGGCCCGGCGGCCGATGCCGGTGCGCGGCCGAGCTCGAGGCTGCCCTGCGGGGTGGCGACGGTCAGCCCGACGACCATCTCGTCGAATCGGCCGTAGCCCGCCGAAGCCTGCCCGGCCGAGCGCGTCGCGGCGAAGCCGCCGATGCTCGCGTACTCGAACGACTGCGGGAAATGCCCGAGCGTGAAGCCGTGGGCGCCGAGCAGCTCCTCGGCCTGCGGGGCCAGCAGGCCGGGCTGAAGGGTCGCGGTCCGCGATTCGGCGTCGACGGCCAGCAGCCGGTTCATCCGGGCCAGGTCGAGCGCGAGCACGCCGCGCAACCCCGCCCGCCGTGCCGTCAGGCCGCCGACGACCGAGGTGCCTCCCCCGAACGGCACCACGGCCACCCGGTGCTGCGCGCAGCTCCGCAACACCGCCGCCACCTCGTCGTGGCTGCCCGGCAGCACCACCAGATCCGGCGCGTCGCCGGCGTCACCGCCGCGCAGCCGCACCAGGTCCGGCGTCGACTTGCCCCGGGTGTGGCGGATCCGCGACTCGCGATCGTCGCGCACCTGCTCGGCGCCCAGCAGCGCGACCAGCTCGTCACGACAGCCACCGGGCAGGTCGGGCTCGGGCAGCGACACGTCGGCCATCGCTACGGGCGCCGCCCGGGGCGGGGTGACCCCGAGCGCCTGCCCGAGCAGGGTTACCACCGGCTCGGGCAGTGTCGGCACCAGGGCGGGATCACCCCAGCCCGACCATGACGGGGCTGTTCCGGATCGCGTCATTGTTTTACACTCTGACACTCCATGTCACAGAAAAACAAGCCCGGGCGTCCCCCGGTCCTCACCGACGATGCCGTGCTGGACGCGGCTCGCGACGCGGTACTGGCGGTCGGCGCCCGTCACACCACGCTGGCCGAGGTCGCCCGGCGGCTCGGGGTGTCGCGGCCGACGGTCTACCGCCGTTGGCCCGACGCGGACTCGCTGCTCGCGTCGCTGCACACCCGGGAGTGGACCGGGCTGGTCGAGGCGGAGGTGGCACGGGCATGCGAGCACCCCTCGCGACGCACCCTCGTCGGCATCGTCGTCGGCGCCGTCGCCGGCATCCGCGACCACCCGCTGTTCCGCAAGTTCCGTGACGTCGACCCCGAACTGCTGCTGCCGTACGTGTTCCACCGCCGCGGTCGCAGCACCGACGCGATACTGACGACGGTCGAGCAGTTGCTGCGCAACGGGCAGGCCGAGGGCCAGGTCCGCGACGGCGATCCCGCGCTGCTGGCGCGCGCGGTGATGCTCACCGGGCAGTCGTTCGTGATCTCTGCCGCGACCATGACCGACGGCTGCTCGCTGGAGGCGCTCGACGAGCAGCTCGCCATCATGCTCGACCGCTACCTCGCGCCCGGGGACCCCTCGTGAGTGGCGATGCGAGTCATGGCTCGCATCCCCACTCACGAGCAAGCTTGCACGAAAATAGGCGGGCAGCCGAGCTCGACGAGCTCGCCGGTGGCACCACCGTCGACCTGCTCGTCGTGGGCCTCGGCGTGACCGGTGCCGGGGTCGCGCTCGACGCTGCCTCGCGGGGCCTGTCGGTCGCCGCGGTCGACGCGCACGACCTCGCGTTCGGCACGTCGCGGTGGAGTTCGAAGCTGGTGCACGGTGGGTTGCGCTACCTGGCGAACCTCGAGTTCGGGATCGCGCGGGAAAGCGCGGTCGAGCGGGGCAGGCTGATGGAGGCGATCGCGCCGCACCTGATCCGTGCGCTGCCGATGCTGCTGCCGCTGACGCCGGCCGTGGCACGGTGGGAGGAGCTGCCGGTACGTGCCGCGTTCGCCGCAGGTGACCTGCTGCGCGGCTACGCCGGGACGTCGCGGCGCATGCTGCCGCGGTCCCGGCGGCTGTCGGGCGTGGAGGCGGCGCGAAAGGTGCCCGCGCTGCGCACGCTGGGCCTGCGGGGTGGGTTGCTGTCCTGGGACGGGCAGCTGGTCGACGACGCGCGGCTGGTCACCTCGCTCGCCCGCACCGCGGCCGGCCACGGCGCCCGCATCATCACCCGGTGCCGGGTCGACGAACTGCATGGCGACGGCGCGCTGGTCACCGACACCCGCACCGGGCAGCGCCACCGGCTGCACGCCCGCGCGGTGGTCAACGCCACCGGGGTGTGGGCCGGGCAGCTGGTCCCCGACGTGGCGCTGCGGCTGTCCCGCGGCACCCACATCGTGCTGCCCGACGAGGCCTTCGGCGGGCTCGGCGCGGCCATCACCGTTCCGGTGCCCGGCAAGCCCGCGCGGTTCGTCTTCGCGCTGCCGCAGGGCGACGGCCGGGTCCTGGCCGGCCTGACCGACGAGGCGCTCGACGGGCCACCGCCCGATGTGCCGCAGCCGCCGGAGGGTGACATCGGGTTCCTGCTCGACGTGCTGGGCACCGTGCTCGAACGACCGCTGCAGCGTAGTGACGTCCTCGGCGCCTTCGCCGGGTTGCGGCCGCTGCTCGACACCGGCGACGGCTCCACAGCCGACGTCTCCCGCCGCCACGCGGTGCTCGTATCCCACGACGGAATCGTCACCGTGACCGGCGGCAAGCTCACGACCTACCGGCTGATGGCGGCCGACGCGGTGGACGAGGCTGCGCGACGGGCGAGCGTGCCCGCCGGGCCGTGCCGCACTGCGCGGCTACCGCTGGTCGGCGCAGCACCGCCCGCCAGGCTGGCCGCGCTGCCGGTGCCGCGACGGCTGCTCGAGCGCTACGGCACGGAGGCTCCGGCGGTGCTCGAGGAGGCCGCCGGCGATCCGGTGCTGGCGCAACCGCTGGCCCCCGGCGTGGCGACCACCGGTGCCGAGCTGCTGTGGGCACTGCGGCACGAGGGCGCCCTGGACGTGGACGACCTGCTCGACCGGCGCACCCGCGTCGGCCTCGTTCCCGACGAACGGCAGCGGGTGCTGCCCGCGGCCCGCGACATCCTCGAGCGCTATCGGATCACCGAGGGGGTTGGCTGACGGAGGCACCTGCGGGTGGGAGCCGATCACGACGCGGCGCTGGCGAACGTCCGCCGGTAGCTGGTGGGTGTCGTGCCGAGCCGCTGGTTGAAGTGGTGGCGCAACGTGCTGGCGTTGCCGAAGCCGCAGCTTCGGGCGATGGTCTCGATGTCGTGGTGGGTGGTCTCGAGTAGCCACTGGGCATGTATGACCCGCTGTGTGGTCAGCCAGTGGTGCGGTGTCGTCCCGGTCTCGGCGGCGAATCGGCGGGCGAAGGTGCGAGGCGACATGTGCGCCCTGCGGGCCAGCTCCGGCACGTTCAGCTCACGGTCGAGGTGTTGCTGGAGCCAGGCGAGCACGGGGGTCAGCGCATCGGCGGCTGTGGGCACCGGCAGCTCGATGTACTGGGCCTGGCCACCGTCGCGGTGCGGCGGAACGACCATCCGCCGGGCGATGGCGTTGGCCACCTGCGAGCCGTAGCTCTCGCGCACCAGGTGCAGGCACAGGTCGATGGCCGCCGCGGTGCCGGCGCTGGTGAACACCGGGGGCTCGGCGACGTAGAGCACGAAGGGATCCAGCTCGACCTTCGGGAACGCCGACTCGAACGCGGCCGCCGCGTTCCAGTGCACCGCGGCGCGGCGGCCGTCCAGCAATCCGGCGTACCCGAGCGCGAAGACCCCGGTGCACAGGCCCGCCACCCACGCTCCCCGGCCGACCGCCGCCCGCAGCGCCGTGATGACCGCGGCCGGCACCGACGGTGGCGCGGGCTCGTCCATCGGGGGCACCAGCACCAGGTCGGCTTCGGCGAGGCGGTCGAGGCCGTGCGGCGCATGGATGTGGAACCCGCTCTTGGTCCGGACGGGGCCGGCCTCGATGCCGCAGACCGCGAAGTCGTGCACGGGCAGCCCCTGCTCGCTGCGATCGGTGCCGAAGACCTCGCAGGCCACACCCAGCTCGAACGGGGCGACCCCGTCCCCGGCCAGCACCCCTACGTTCCACAGCTCCGCCATGCCGACAGTGTGGCAGAAAATCGATGACAACGTGCCGTATTGCCACTCGTCGCCAGCGCACGCCACGCGCACGCTGGCGTAATGATGATGTTCCGTGCCAGGCTCGGCCGCGTCCTCGCGGCGTTGCGGGAGTTCAACGCGGCGAACGTCGAGCTCTGGGATCGCTACCTGCGCGCCCAGCGCCCCTGGGAAGCCACCTACCTGCATTGGGTCCGCTCGCCACGGGGCTGGCGCATCGAGGGCAGCATCCTGCCACCGTGTGCAGACAAGTCGCAGCGCGGCGGGTAGCGCGATGTGGCACGTCTACTGCCCGGATTGCGGGCACGGAGTGCTGGTCGGCCCCGGTGGGGTCTGCGAGCTGGTCAACCATGGGAACGGCCTGATCGTCGTCGTGCTGCGCTGCCCCGCCGGCCACCCGATCTCGGTCCGAACCGGGCGCGCTGCCGACGCCCGAGGTTGACGAGCCGTCACCGTGCCCGATCGGTTCGGCGTGCTCTCAGGCCGGTTGCGCACCGCCGTGCCGAACTCGAACTCATCGCCGCCTTCCCGCGCCGACCACCAGCGCCGGACGAGACGCCACCGACGAACTGGCCGGCGACTGACATCGAGTCACCGGTTCGCCGACCCTCGACAACGTCGTCCAGTGGTCGGCAGAAAGCGGGTGGAAACCGGCCGCTGCCACGCTTGGCGACGCCGTTGTCGCCATACCGGGGGTGATGGACGTCGCGATGCTGGTCGACTCACGAGCCTTGAACCTGCCGTGCCGGACCGACGATCCCGACCTGTGGTTCGCCGAGTCGCCGGCGGAGCTGGAACGCGCCAAGCGGCTCTGCCGTGGCTGCCCGATCCGCACCGCCTGTCTCGACGCGGCACTGGCCCGGCAGGAGTTCTGCGGCGTGTGGGGTGGCGAGATCCTCCACCGCGGTGCCGTGATCGCACGCAAGCGGCCGCGTGGCCGTCCCCGTACGGAACGGCCACCCGAGTAACGGGGCGCGCCGCGCCGACGATGCCGGTCACGGCGCTGCGGCACAGCTACCGGTTCGGTGATGACGAGGCGCGCTGGCTGCGATCGGGGGCCAACGCGTCGATCAGCCCGTAGCCGCGTGCCTCCTCGGCCGTCAGGGTCCGGTGCGCCCGCATGTCGGCGGCCACCGCGTCGACGGAGCGGCGGCATGCCTCGGCGAGGCGCTCCTGCAGCAGCCACAGTCGGCGCCGGTGGTCCTCGGCATGGGCGGCCACGTCGTGCGCGTGCCCGCTGCGGTGGGTGCGCGGCTCACACAGGTGCAGGATCGCGTGCGGTCCGGCGGTGCGATGGTCGGCCACGGCCAGGATCGCGATCGCCGCTCCGGTGAGCTCGCCCAGGCAGGTCACATGGACCGGCACGCCCATCAGGTCGAGGGTGTCGAGCAGGGTCAGAGCTGTGTCGAGATCGGTATCGACGTCGCACAGCCGGAGCTCGACCGGGTCGTCGCCGGAAGCGTCGAGCAGGGCCAACGACGCCGCGGCGCGGTTGGCGGAGTCCGGGTCGATGCTGCCGGTCAGGGACACGATGCGCCGGTCGAGCAGGCGCTCGGCCAGCCAATCCTGACCCGTCTCGACGATCGTCCACTGTGACGGAGCGGTCGGCAACGGCGCCGGCGGGCGAGGGTCCGGCTGCCACGGGGTGCGGCGCGGTGGCTCGTGGGGCGGTGGCGATGGCCAGATGCTCATGGGGACTCCTCGCGCGATCGGATCTGCCAGTCGACCGTCCGCCCGAGCGCGGCCGTGTATCGCTCCAGCGTGGACAGCCGGACGTCGGCGTCACCCCGCTCCAGGCGCGCCACCGCCGACTGCGAGGTGCCCATTCGGGCGGCGATCTCGGTCTGGCTCAGGCCGCTGTCCTGCCGGGCCGCGACCAACTCGTTCATCAGCGCCCGGCGGCGATCGAGCATGCCCTGCAGACCGGGGAAGGATGTGCGACACGGCGGGGTCATACCTCCTATGCTATCTCTAGAACGCTATGATCGCGACCAGGTGAACGGAGGCCGCGCGTGCACGTCCAGGGCCGGCCCCCGGCCCGGCTGGAGCGGGGCTGCGCCTTTGACACCTCCCGCCGAAGTGTGTGCACTCACCGAAGAGCCGGAGTGGTGTTGTGCTCTGGAGGAGGACATCGATGTCCGAGCAGGTGACCGACGCCGAAGTGCCGGCCTGGCCGTCGGTCGTCGGCGCCGCGCCGGACGTGATGCAGGCGGTGGTGTTCCGCGAGTTCGGCGATCCCAGCGTGCTGCAGACCGACGAGGTGGCGGTGCCCGCGATGGGCGCGGCCGACGTGCTGATCCGGGTGGCGGCGGTCAGTGTGGGGCGGTTGCTGGATCTGACCGCTCGCGCGGGAACGCACCCCTACGCGCGGTTTCAGCTGCCACACATCCTCGGGGCGGAGCACGCCGGCACGGTGGTCGCCGTCGGTTCCGGCGTGGATACCGTCACGGTGGGCGACCGGGTAGCGGTGTTCCCGGTCGTGTCCTGTGCGGCGTGTGCCGCCTGTCTCGACGGCTGCCCGGAGGCGTGCCCCGAGCTGGAGATCATGGGGGTGCACCGGCCCGGTGCCTACGCCCAGTACACCCGCGTTCCCGCGGTCACTGTGCACGCCGTGCCCGACGGCATCGACCCGGTCACCGCGGCCGGGCTCGCGCTGGCCGGGCCGGTTGCCCAGAACCAGCTGACTCAGGCGGGCCTGCGACCCGGGGACTGGGTGCTCGTGCAAGGCGCCGCCTCGGCCCTGGGGTCGCTGACCGCGGCGCTGGCCAGGCACCTCGGCGCGCGGGTCATCGGGACCTCGCGGTGCGATCGGAAGCGCCAACGCCTCCTCGAGCTCGGCGTCGCCGCCGCGCTGGACCCCACCAGCGACGACTTCGTCGACCAGGTCCTGGAGCTCACCGGCGGCGCCGGGGCCCGGATCGTGATCGACGATCTCGGCGAGGAGGCGATCTGGGACCGCAGCCTGGCCGCGCTGGCGACCCGGGGCACCGCCGTCTCCTCCGGGGCGTTCCTCGGCGGCAAGGTCGGCCTCGACCTGCTGCGGCTGTACTCGCGCTGCCAGCAGATCGTCGGCGTGCGCACCGGAAATCCCGCCAGCGCCCGGCGGCTGTGGGCCGAGGTGGCCAACGGCTTCCGCCCGGTGATCGACCGCACGTTTCCGGTCGCGCGCGCCGCCGACGCCCACCGCTATCTCGAGGCGAGCACCAACATGGGCCGCGTCGTGCTGACGGCGGGCTCGGGCCACGACTGGCGGCCGGACCGGTGACCTGGACACTGGTCAGCTACCGCGAGGGCGACGACGGCCCGGCGCGCGTGGGTGGTCGGTCGCGGAGCCGGCCTGACAGCACCGACCAGTCCGGCTCGAAGGAGGAAGGAGACGACAGATGTCTGCGACTGCTCCCGGCTCGGTCGAGTCGGCGGTGCGGGTGTCGAAGCTGGGATACCTCGGGTTCGAGACACCCGATCTCGACCGCATGATCGAGTACTACACGAAGGTGCTGGACTTCGAACTGGTGGACCGGTCGGCCCGGGGGGCCTTCCTGACCACCGGCTTCGATCACCACTGCGTGGTGCTGACCACGGGCGGGCCCCGAGCGCGCGCCACCGTCGGCTACGAGATCTTCGAGCCCCTCGACGATGCGCAGCGGCGGCTGCGCGAGGCGGGCTATGAGGTCGAACGCCGCAGCGACATCGGCCCGGGAACCCCGGACGTGCTCGTGCTCGCCGAGCCCAACACCGGGATCCCGCTGCACCTGATCACCGCCCAGGACCCCAGCGGCGTCGAGGGCTACCCCCCACTGCGACCGACCAAGCTCGGCCACGTCGCGGCGTTCACCCCGGAACTGGAGTCGATGCAGAAGTTCTACCAGGACCTCCTCGGATTCCGCTGGTCGGACACCATCGGCGACTTCTTCGTCTTCCTGCGCTGCAACGCCGACCACCACGCCGCCAACTTCATGGCCAGCAGCAAGTACGAGGGGATGCACCACGTCGCCTACGAGATGCGCGACCCCAGCCACCTGATCAGCATGATCGATCACCTCGCCAAGCACGACTACCGGCTGCACTGGGGCCCGGGCCGCCACGGCCCCGGGCACAACCTGTTCACCTACCACAAGGACCCCGACGGGAATACCGTCGAGCTGTTCACCCAGCTCGACGTCATGCACGACGACGCCAAGGGCTACTGGGAACCGCGGCCCTGGCACGAGTCCTTCCCGCTCTACCCCAAGACCTGGGAGGTCGACCTGGCCACCGTCAACATCTGGGGACCGATCAACGAACGGGAACTCGATCACTGAGCCCGTCCGCGCCGACAAGGCCTGCCCCGACGCCACGGCAAGCACCGGACGGCTGCAGTGTTGCGGACTGGTTTCGGCTGCTCGACGCTGGTGCAGGCGGGATCCGCGAGGTGAGGGGTTGCGATGGACGCGCAGGAGCTGACCACCCGGGTACGGGAGGACCTGTCCGACGTCGAGCACCGGATCCGCCACCACCCCTGGCTGGCGGAGCTCGAAGCCGGACGCACCCCCGCGGCGGCACTGCGCGCCTTCGCGGGTGAGCAGCTCGCGATCATCCCCAGCGACCTGCGCAGCTTCGAGATGATCGCGCAGCGGTCCGGCGACGAGCCCGCGCACGGGTACCTGGAGGGCATGGCCGCCGGGGAACGGGCCGCGCTGCAAGCCCTGGAACGGTTCGCCGCGGCGGCCGGGCTCGACGACCGGCAGCGCCAGGGCTACGAGCCGATCCCCGGCTGCCAGGCCTACCCGTCCTTCGTCGCCCGACTGGCCCGGGACGGCACAGCCGCCGAGGTCGCGGGCGCCTTCCTGGTCAACCTCGACGCCTGGGGCAGCTGCTGCGCGCGGATGGCGGCCGCGCTGCCCGCGACATACGGGTTCGCAGCCGCCGACTGCGCGTTCTTCGCCCAGTTCGCCGGGCCGACCACGGACCTGGAGCGAGCCAGCCTCGAGGTCATCGACGGCGGACTCGCACACGGAGTCGACCCGGCAGCCGTGGCCCGGGCCGCGCGGCTGCTGCAGGCCTACGAGCTGCTCTACTGGGACAGCCTGCCGCAGGCGATCAGCTGATGCGTCACCGTGGCACGGCACAGTTGACCGCCCTCAAACACGCGATGTTCGAGCGCCACTCCAACCCGTGGAGCGCCTGGACCCGATGGCTGAGCACGCCGCTGATCCTCGTGCCGTTCTGGACCAGACGGTGGAGCCACGCGGCTCCGGTCGCCGCCTGGATGCTCGTGAACCCGATCGTCTTCCGCAAGCCCGCGAGTGATGAGGCATGGGCGACCCGCGCGGTGCTCGGCGAGGAGATGTGGATCGGGCAGCGACCACGGGACCTGGCCGCGGTCGTCAACGTGGCGGCGACGGTCTGCGCGGCGGGCGCGGTCTTCGCCGCTCGGAGGCGTCGGCTGGTACCGGCAGCCGCCCTCACAGCCGTGCAGATGGCACTCGTCATGGGTTACTGGCAGCTGATGGCCGAGTACTACGACGAACGACGAGACGTCGAGCCGCGCTCATAGCGCGCAACCGGCGTCCGGAGCGTGCGCGGCGACGGTTTCGGTGACGCCGCGCCCATAGCACGTGCGCGCGATATGCAGGTGTTCCGAATTCGGCACTTCGAAGCCCGAAGTGTGCCGATTCCGGCAACCCCGCACGAAGCGATACTCTTCCCCGCGGCGGTCCATGGCCGCGCTGATCGGTTGGTCCCGCGGGCTACACGCTCTGGCGTGGACGCGGTGTCGACAACGCCGATCAGCCCGCCGAGGTGGTCTTCATGCCCAGGACGTCAGCCAGGAAGACGCCGATCCGGGTGGCGAGTACCCGTTCCTGGCCGCGGTAGTAGTGACCGGCGCCGGGCAGTACCTCGCGCCGGTCCCCCGGCCCGGCGAACTGGTCGTAGAGCCGGCCCCACAGTCCGTGCCGCGGCTCGGCGTCACCCCATGCCATGAGCACCGGCGCGGTGGCGTGCCGTACCGAGTCGAGCCAGACGCCGTCGGGTTCCTCGAACCGCTGCACGAGAGAGGCGGCACTGATCGCGTGGAACCAACCCCGCAGCGGGATCAGGTCGCGCCCGCGTCCTGCGTCGACCATGTCCCGGGCCATCCGCTCGGCGGCCGCCAGCTGGGCGGGCTCGGGGAACCAGGAGGGCAGCGGGGTCTTGTTCGTCGTCAGCGGTGAGAGCAGCACCCAGGCGGCGATCCCGCCGTCCCGCGTCATGTAGTCGGCTGCGTAGAAGCCGCCCGAGGAGTGCCCGCACACGACGACCTGCTCCAAACCCCGCTGCCGCAGGTGCTCGATCCCTGCTGCCACGTCCAGGTGACCCGTCGACAGGTCCTCCCACATTCCGCCGTCCACGGCGAAGTCGTCGGTGCCGACGGTGTAGGCGAGGTCATGACAGCGCATGTTGACGGCCAGGTGGGACAGGTCCGGAAGCAGCGGCGGCAGGAACCGGCTGGGACCGCTGAGGACACTGCTGCCCTTGCCGTGCACGTGCAGCACCCCGGCCCCGCCGCCCGCCGATCCGTACCAGAGGGCGTCGAGCGGCTGACCATCGGCTCGTTGCAGCTCCACCAGCTCGACCCCCACCCGGGTGGGGGTCGCCCAGGTCGACACCGGCCCGCCCGTCACCGGCGCACCGTCCGCCGGTCGATCGGGGTCACGAGGCACCGGTGGCGACGGCGCCCGGTGACGGCTCGGCGAGCTCGTCGCCGCGGGGGCTGGTCGGCAGCAGGTAGACGCAGATCGCCGACACGATGACCAGCGCGGCGATGTAGCCGGCGACGAACTGTGTGGAGCCGGTGGCCGCAAAGATCGCCGTGGCCAGCAGCGGGGTGAGCCCCCCACCGAGGACGGCTCCGAGCTGGTAGGACAGCGAGGCGCCGGTGTAGCGAAGGCTCGTCTCGAATGCGCCCGACACGATGATCGCCTGGACGCCGACCATGAACCCGAGGAGCACGCCGAGGATCACCAGGGAGGTCAAGGCACCGCTGACCGTCGCGGTCTCGAAGAGCAGGAAGCAGCCGAACGGGGCGACCAGTGACAGTGCCATCGATCCGAGGAAGACGCGCCGGGGACCGACCCGGTCCGCGATCCGACCCGAGACGTAGGCGAACGCCAGGTAGCACACCGAGGCGAGGGTGATCAGCAGGAGCAGCGTCTGCTGCGGCAGCCCGACCTCCCTCGTCCCGTAGGACAGCAGGTAGACCGAGAAGAGGTAGCCGATGGCCGAGGGCGCGAACGAGACACCCATCCCGAGGACGACGCTGCGCGAACTGGTCCGCAGCACGTCGACCGCCGGGAGCCGGCGCACCGCACCGCGTTCCCGGGTGTCCGCGAACTCCGGGCTCTCCTCCAACTTGAGTCTGATGATGAGCGCGGTGACGACCAGCAGGGCGCTGAACAGGAACGGGATCCGCCAGCCCCAAGCTCCGAACTGATCGGATGTCGTGACCGCCCCGACCGCCAGGAAGACGACGTTGGACAGGATGATCCCGCTCGGGATGCCCATCTGGGGAAACGAGGAGTAGAACGCCCGGCGTCCCCGCGGGGCGTGCTCGATGGCCATCAGCACGGCGCCGCCCCACTCGCCGCCGACGCCGAGCCCCTGCACGATGCGCAGCAGGACCAGCACCAGCGGCGCGGCGACGCCGATCTGCTCGTAGGTCGGCAGCACCGCGACGAGCAGGGTGCCGACGCCCATCAGCAACAGCGAGGCGATCAATGTCCGTTTGCGCCCCAGCCGATCCCCGAAATGCCCGAAGAGCAGCCCGCCGATGGGGCGCGCGACGAAGCCCGCCGCGAAGGTCCCGAATGCGGCGAGGACGCCCGCCACCGGGGAGAAGTTGGGGAAGTACTGCGGACCGAGGACCAGCGCGGCCGCCGCCCCGTAG
>WHSY01000149.1 GCA_009379815.1 Pseudonocardiaceae bacterium | reverse complement strand
AGCTTGGCCTCGTCCTTGTTGAGGACCGGGACATGCCGCGCGGCGGTCCAGCGTTGCAGGCAGAGGTAATTGCGGCGGCCCTTGAGCGACGCCACACGCCGCGGCCCGGCTTCGCTCGCGCCGATCAGGCGCTGGACCACGGGCAGGTCCTTCTCGATGAGCTGCTCCTGCAGGCCGATGGTGTCGGTGGAGATGACGACGCGCTCACCCCGTCGCAGCGCCTGCAGGGCCGCGGGCACCAGGTAGGCCAGCGATTTGCCGGTGCCGGTGCCGGCCTGCACCGCGAGATGCTCACCGGTGCGGATCGCGCGATCCACCGCGTCGGCCATCCGGACCTGGCCGTCGCGCTCGGTGCCGCCAACGGCGTGCACCGCCGCGGTGAGCAGCGTCGCGACGTCCGGGAGGGTCGCAGTGGTGGCGGGCACGGCGGTCCACGCTACAGCGTGACGACGTGCAGTCCGGGCACCTTGTCGTCGGTCGTCAGCATGGCGTCCTGTGGACAGGTCGTGAGTGCGGATGCGAGCTAGGACTCGCATCCGCACTCACAGGCGGAGCCGGAATGGGAGGGGTGGCGGCGGGGTTGCGGTTGTCGTGCACAACGACCCGAGCCAGGCCGGTCCGGTCGCCGTCGTAGTCGGTCTGCTGTTCGGGCTCGCCGGGACGGGCACCTCGGCGATCGCTGTCGCGCTGCCCATGCTGGGGGCCGACTTCGGCGTGGGGGCCTCGGGCGCGGCCTGGGTGGTCAGCAGCTACGCCGTGGCGCTCGCTGTGATGACCGCGGTGCACGGGCGCGTCGCCGACATCGTCGGCATCCGGCTGCCGCTCGTCGTCGGCGTGATCATGATGTCGGCCGGTGCGCTGCTCGCCACCGCCGCGCCGACCTTCGGGGTGCTGGTCACCGGCCGGGTACTGCAAGGCGCCGGCTCGGCTGCCGTCCCGGTGCTCGGCACGGCGCTGATCAGCGCCCGCTGGGAGGGCGCGACGAGGGCGGGCGCACTCGGCCGGGTCGCCGGGACGGCAGCCGCACTGAGCTCGCTGGGCCCGCTGATCGGCGGCATGCTCGTCGCAGCAGGTGGCTGGCGATCGGCCATGGCGCTACCCGTGGTCGGGCTGCTGGCGCTGCCGGTGATCCTGCGGGTGGCACCGGCCGAGGGCACCGGCGAAGGTTTTGATCTGCCCGGCGCGGTGTTCGTCGCCGGGGCCGCGACGGGGCTGGTGTTGCTGATCCAGTCCGCCTCGGCGGGCGCGGTCGTGGCGGTCGTCGGGGCCGGCTTGCTGGTACTGGGGATCCCTGCTGTCACCGCCCGGATCCGATCCCGGCCGGGCGGGTTCTTGCCACGCTCCGTCATGACCAACGGTGCTGTGCTTCGCAGCGCGTGCGCGGCCGCGGCGATCCCGGCCGGATGGTTCGCCCTGCTCATCGCGGTGCCGACGGTGCTGGTCGGGCAGGGGTGGTCGGCGCTGGGGATCGGGTTCGTGCTCGTCCCGTCCGCCGTCGCCGCGCTCGCGATGCCGCGGATCACCCGTGTGGTGCTGCCGCGCCGGGGGGCGGCCGGATCGCTGGCGCTGGCCTGCCCGATCGCCGTGCTCGCGTTGCTGGCCGCCACGCTGGGGGCCGCCGGCGGTGTCGCGGCCCTGCTCGTCGTCGGCGTCATGCTGGTGACCGTCGCCTTCGGCCTCGGCCAACCGGCGATGGTCTCAGCCGTCGGCAGCGCGGTCACCGACTCGCAGCGCGGCGTCGCGCTGGGCGTGGCGACGCTGATCTTCCTCGCCGGCGCGGGAATCGGGTCGGCCGTGGTCGGGGGTCTCGCCGAGTCGATCGGGGTGGCCGGCGCGCTCGCGGTGCTGGTGACGCTACCGGTCGCCGGGTCCGTCACGATGGCGCTGCAGCTGCGTGTGCGGCAGCAGCCAGTCGCGGCTCTGAGCGCCGAGGCGGCGTACCGTCCGTGACCGTCGCGTCAGCCCGAAGTCAGCCCGAAGTCAGCCATCGGACGGCACCACGTTCACGCCCGCTCGCCGCATCTCGGCGATGGCCGCGGCGTCGTCGCCCGGCGCCATGGTGACGAACCGCGTCGCCGCCAGCGGCACCGTCACCGCGTAGCCGAGCCGGGCTGCGTCGAGTGCGGTCTCCTTGACGCAGACGTCGCCGGCCAGGCCGGTCACCACCACCTGCCGCGCCCCGGCCTCGTCGAGCAGGGCGCCGAGCCGGGTAGCCGCCTCGCTGCCCGAGACCGGGTCGCGGACCGAGAACCCCGAGTAGCCGTCCTCGCCGCCGGTTCCCTTGCGCACCACCGGTCCGGCCACCCGCAGGTCCGGGTGCAGCTCGGCGCCCCACGTGCCCTGCACGCAGTGCACCGGCCAGGTTCCGCCGTCACGCTCGAAGTGCGGGGTCGAGGCCGGGTGCCAGTCCTGGGTGTAGAAGACCGTCGCACCTGCCTGTTGTGCGTCGTCCACCTCGGCGTTGACGACGGCCACGGCCTGCTCGCCGCCGGTGACGTAGAGCCCGCCGCCGGGATCGGCGAAGTCGTTCTGCACGTCGATCACCAGCAGCGCGGTGTCCGCGCTATAGCGTGACATCGCTACTCCTCTCAGCGCGATCCCGAGGGCGACGGTTCGATGAACGTCGTGGGGACGGCCGGCTCACCTTTGGACAGTTTGAGTCCCTCCCACGGCACGCTGACCAGCGCGGTGCGCAGCCGCTCGCGTCCCTGCTCCAGGGTGGGCAGGTCGTCGACCGGCTGCCCGTCGCGCAGCAGCGGGATCGGCAGCAGCCGGTCGTGGTCGCCGAGTTCGGGACGGTGCCGGCCGGGGAGGATCACCTCCTCGGTGGCGGTTCCGGTGGGTTTGTGACGGCGCAGCGCGCTCTTGCGCCCTCCCCGCGACTCCTTGTGCTCGCTGCGCTTGGCCACCGGGCGGCCGTCGACCTCGACGAGCTTGTAGACCATGCTCGCGGTCGGCGCGCCCGATCCGGTCACCACGGACGTGCCCACCCCGTAGGAGTCGACCGGCTCGGCACGCAGCGTCGCGATGGCGTACTCGTCGAGATCGCCGGACACGACGATCTTCGTGTGATGCGCTCCGAGGGCGTCGAGCTGCTCGCGAGCCTGCCTGGCCAGCTCGCCGAGGTCACCGGAGTCGATCCGGATCGCACCGAGCTCGGTGCCTGCCACCTCGACGGCGGTGGCGATGCCCTTGGCGATGTCGTAGGTGTCCACCAGCAGGGTGGTGCCGACGCCGAGCGCGTCGGTCTGGGCGCGGAACGCGTCGGCCTCGCTGTCGTGCAGCAACGTGAACGCGTGCGCCGCGGTGCCCATCGTCGGGATGCCGTAGCGGGCTCCGGCCGCCAGGTTGGAGGTGGCGCCGAAGCCGGCCAGGTAGGCGGCCCGAGCGGCGTGCACGGCCGCCTGCTCGTGGGTGCGCCTGCCCCCCATCTCGGCCACCGGTCGACGCCCGGCCGCCACCACCATCCGGGCGGCGGCCGACGCGACCGCGCAGTCGTGGTTGAGGATCGACAGTACGAGTGTCTCGAGTACGACGGCCTCACCGAAGCTGGCCGTCACGCTCAGCACCGGTGAGCCGGGAAAGTACAGCTCGCCCTCCGGGTAGCCCTCCACGTCGCCGTTGAACCGGTACTCCGCGAGCCAGTCGAGGGTGCGGCGGTCGAACGCCCCGGTGCGTGCCAGCGCGGCCAGCTCCTCGTCCCGGAACCGGAAGGCCGCGATGGCCTCGATCAGCCTGCCCGTACCCGCGGTCACGCCGTAACGGCGGCCCTCGGGCAGCCGGCGTGCGAAGACCTCGAAGGTGGCGCGCCGCTGCGCCGAGCCGTCGGCGAGCGCCCCGGCGAGCATCGTGAGCTCGTACTGGTCGGTGAGCAGCGCGGTGCTGGCTGCGGCGTGCCCGGACATGGGTCCAAGCGTATGGGTATCGGGGTCGATGGGCGGATGCGCAGGCAGCCCCCTTGCTGAGATTATGGGGTGCATGACCACACCCGCCGAGCTGGAGCAGACCCAGATCGACCCGGCGGTGGACGAGGTCGGCGCGGCGGACCGCCCGTGGCTGACGATCGTCTGGAACGACCCTGTCAACCTCATGTCCTATGTCACCTACGTCTTCCAGAACCTCTTCGGCTACAGCCGCGACGAGGCGACGAAGCTGATGCTCGACGTGCACCACAAGGGACGTGCGGTCGTGACCAGGGGCTCGAGGGACAAGGTCGAGGGCGATGTCGCGAAGCTGCACGGCGCCGGCCTCTGGGCGACGATGCAGCATGACTCGTGAAGGGCGACTCGTGAAGGGCGACTCGTGAAGGGCTGGAGCCGTCGCCGCGGGCGCCTCGTCGCCGACTTCGGGCAGCCCGAAGCGGCGCTGCTGCGTGGGATGGTCTCCCAGCTGCGCGAGATGCTCGGGGCCCGCGCCGGCGAGAACCCGCAGGACGAGCTCGCCGAGCTGACCGGCATCACCACCGGACCGACGACCCCGCCTGCCGACCGGGTGCTCGCCCGGCTGCTGCCGGACTTCCACCGCGAGGACGAGGGCCTGTCCGGCGGCATGCGCTCGCTGCACGAGCCCGAACTGCTGGCTGAGAAGGACGGCGTGGCCGGTGTGGTGCTCGACACCTGCCCGTCCGGCGGCGGGACGGTGCGGCTGTCCGAGGAACAGGCGCAGGCGTGGTTGTCCGCGCTCAATGACGTCCGGCTCGCGCTGGGCACCGTCCTCGAGGTCGACGAGGATATGCCCGACGAGCTGCCCTCCGACGACCCGCGCGCCGCGCACCTGCCCGTCTACCACTGGTTGACCTGGGTGCAGGAGTCGCTCATCCAGGCGCTGGCCCGATGAGCGCGATCACTGACGTCGACGGGGTGCTCGTCGGCCATCATCACCGGATCGGTGACGGGTGGGTGACCGGGACGACCGTGGTGCTCACGCCGGACGGGGCGGTCGGCGGGGTGGACTGCCGCGGCGGCGCGCCCGGGACCAGGGAAACCGACCTGCTCGACCCCTCGAACCTCGTCGAACGGGTACACGCGGTGTGCCTGACCGGGGGCAGCGCCTACGGGCTCGCCGCGGCCGACGGGGTGATGCGGTGGCTGGAGGAACGCGGGCACGGGTTCCGCGTCGGTTCCGGAGCTCACGAGGTCGTGCCGATCGTGCCGGCCGCGGTGCTCTTCGACCTGCCGGCGGGGCAGTGGGGCAACCGGCCGGATGCCGGGTTCGGCTACCGCGCGTGCGAGGCCGCCTCCGGCGGCAGGCCCGCGCAGGGGTGCGTCGGCGCCGGAGCCGGAGCGAGGACCGGCGGGCTGCAGGGCGGGGTCGGCACCGCCGGCGTGTCGACGCCATCGGGCTACACGGTCGGTGTGCTGGTCGCGGTGAACGCTGCGGGCTCGGCGGTCGACGCCGCGACCGGGCTCCCGTGGGCCGCCGATCACGAGGTGGACGGCGAGTTCGCGCTGCGCGCTCCGGAGCCGTCGGAGGGCGGCCGAGCCGGAGCCGTCGCGCCGCCCGAGCCACCGCTGAACACGACGATCGGCGTGATCGCCACCGACGCCGCGCTGGGCAAGGCGCAGTGCCGCCGGCTGGCGGGAGCGGGCCACGACGGACTGGCGCGAGCGCTGCGGCCGGCACACACGATGACCGACGGCGACACCCTGTTCGCGCTGGCCACCGGTGCCGGCGACCCGGTGGCCGACCACCGCGTGCTCGACGAGCTGTGCGCCGCGGCCGCCGCCTGCGTAGCCCGGTCCGTGGTGCACGGCGTGCTGGCGGCCACCGCCGTTCCCGGTTCGAGCGTCCCCGCCTACCGCGATCGCTACCCCGCTGCCGCGCCATGAGCGCATTGATGGTGGTTTCGGGCGCGCGGCACATCACCATGAGTGCACGCATGGCGCGTCCGGGGCGGCGTGGGGCGTCGCGGCGGCACGTAGGATGGTGGGGTGCTGACGATTCGCCGCGACCTGGTCGACGCGATGGCCGAGCACGCCCGCCGGGACCATCCGGACGAGGCGTGCGGGGTCATCGCAGGCCCGATGGGTACCGGCCGGCCCGAGCGGTTCGTCGAGATGATCAATGCGGAGCGCTCGCCGACGTTCTACCGGTTCGACTCCGCCGAGCAGCTCAAGGTCTGGCGCGAGATGGATGCGGCCGACGAGGAGCCGGTGGTGATCTATCACTCGCACACGGCGACCGAGGCCTACCCGTCGCGCACCGACATCTCCTACGCCTCCGAGCCGGGCGCGCACTACGTGCTGCTGTCGACGCGTGATGCGGGTTCCGACAAGTTGCGCTCCTACC